>JBPOIJ010000019.1:0-118857 GCA_052034585.1 Myxococcota bacterium | reverse complement strand
TGGCCTCACCGAGCAGGTCCTTGATGCTGTGGACTGCGGTTTTATCCTCAGCCATTGGCGCGTCGTTCTTCCAAAAACGAAGTCACCCTACCACCGGGCTACGTTCCCCGGCTACCGATCGTTCGATGTACTCGCGCAGCCTACGAGGGGCAACGTTCGCCAACCCGTGCATCAACTTCACGACCGCTGCCGACATGGTGAGGTCTCCACCGCTGATCGCTCCGAATGAGCGCGCGAGTGCGCCCGATTCGTAGAGCGAGAGATCGACACCGTTTCGGTGCGCTTGGCTCACCACCACCACAGGAATGTTGCGCCGCTGGGTCTCTTCGAACACCGGCACCAGCGAGCGGCCGAAGGCCTTCGAGACCGGCAGGTTTCCCGCGCCGTACGCCTCCACCACGAGCCCTTTGATCTGCGGCAACAGGCCCAAGACGAGGTTCGGCGCCAGCCCGGGGAACACGCGCAGGAGAAACACGTCGGGCACCAGCTTCGCCCGCAGGCTGCGACGCCCCTTTCGAACGAGCCCCTTCTCGAAGCGCGCCTCGACGCCCAGCACGCCCAGCACCGGACAGTTCGGGCTGTCGAAGGCGTCATACTCGGCGATCGACACCTTGCGCACCCGGTTGCCGCGGAAGAGGTGTGAGTCGAAGCAGACGGTGACCTCCTTCGGCCCATGGAGCGCCGACGTCACCGCGTCGATGAGGTTCAGCCGCGCGTCGCTGCGCACCTCTCCGAGCGGCCGTTGGGCGCCGGTGAGCACCACCGGCTTGTCCAGGTTCGGCAGCATGAAGGACAGGGCCGAGGCGGTGTCCGACAGGGTGTCGGTCCCATGCGTCACCACCGCGCCGTCGAAGTCGTCGAGCCGCTCGTGCAGCAACGTCGCCAACCGCGTCCACGCCTCGGGCTGCATTTCGCAGGAGTCGACGTTGGAGAAGAGCTCGAATTCCAGCTGGGCCAGCTTCGTCAACTCCGGCACCCGCTCGCGGACGGTGCGGAAGAAGGACGTGGGCTTGAGCGTCTCTGGCCGTCGGCCGCTCATTCCCAGAGTTCCGCCGGTGTGCACCAACAGGAGGCGTTTCATGCAGTGGTGGCGTTCCTTTACAAGCCTGGCACGCGTGGGTACAACGAATCGCATCGTGGCGCGTCGGTTCATGAGACACGTGGCGCTCCTCGCGATCGCGGCGAGCACCGCCTTGGCGCAGGGGACCGATCCCGCTCGGATCTTGAGCGAGCTGTCGGGGTTCGACTTCTCTCGCCTCTCGCCGTCGGCCAAGAAAGAGCTCGTCAACGTGCTGACCGACGAGTTCGACGCCTGTGGCCGCCCGCTGACGCTGCTCGCCTCGCTGAAGAAGGGCGACGCCTGCAAGCACACCAAGCGGCTCGTCGGCTACGCGGCGTTTCACAGCGGCGAGGGCTCGCCTGCGACCGACACCTTGAACGCCCTGGCGAAGTACAGCCAGAGCTTCACCGCCAAACGCGCCAAGCTCTCGATCGACGAGCGCCAGTGCGTCGGCCCGAAGGACGCGAAGGTGACGCTGGTGGAGTTCAGCGACTTCGAGTGCCCGTACTGCAACGCCGCGCGCCCGATGCTCGACGAGGTCGTCAAGGCGCGCCCGCAGGTTCGCCTCTGCTACGCCCCCTTCCCGCTCGCCAGCCACCCCAACGCGATCATCGCGGGCCAGGCCGCCCTCTACGCCCGCGACAACGGCAAGTTCCTCACCATGTCGAACGCGCTCTTCGACAACCAGACCTCGCTCAGCGAGGGCACCATTCGCGCCCTGGTGAAGAAGATCGGCCTCGACGAGAAGGGCTTCGACCGCGCGGTCGCAGAGAAGAAGTACGTCGACGAGCTCAACGCCTCGAAGGACGCCGGGAAGAACGCGGGCGTCGAGGCGACTCCGTCGGTCTTCGTCAACGGCCGCAAGGTGACCTTGATGTTCTCGGTCGAGTCCCTGCTCCTGGCGATCGACGACGAGCTCGACTGGATTGCTGGTAACTCGAGCTGGAACGGAAACTGACCCTTGGCCGAACAACGCTTCGTCGTCGATGCGAAGGGGGGGCTTTCGTCGGCCGACGGCGTCTCTCCTCTCGTGGGGCGGCAGGGCTACTTCAAGCTGCAGCCGACCTCGCCCGACTGGGTGGTGCTCGTTCGTGCGCCGGCCCAGGGCGGGATCATCGAGAAGAAGCCGCGGGTGGTGCTCGCCGGTGACTGCGGGTCGTTCGCGCTCCAAGATCTGATCGCCTTCCTCGGCCAGGCCCGGTGGACCGGCGTGCTCAAGCTCACCTCGCCGGGCAACGAGCGAATGCTCACCATCAAGGACGGAGAGGTGCGCTCGGCGACCTCCGACTCGCCCGCCGATCGCATCGGCGAGCTGATGGTGCGGCTGGGCTTCGTCACTCGCCTGCAGCTCGATCAGGTGCTCAGCGACGCGCCGCCCTCGAGGGTGGGCAAGGCGATGGTCGAGCGCGGGCACCTCAAGGCGCACGATCTCTACAAGTGCCTCCAGGAACAGATCTCCGAGATCTTCCACGGGATGATGCTGACCAAGGACGGCACCTTCCTGCTCATCGACCTCGAGCTCGACGAGAAGTCGCTCGTCCACAACCTCTCGCTCTCGATGCAGGGCCTGTTGATGGACAGCATTCGGAAGATCGACGAGCTCGCTCAGTTCCGAAAGCGCATTCCCCACGGCCGCCTCTTCGTCACCCGCAAGAAGCAGTCCGACGGGAAGCTCGAGCCCGAAGAAGATCAGCTGCTGGCGACGGTCGACGGCACCCGCTCGGTGATCGAGCTCGGGCAGCTCAACAAGGTCTCGGAGTTCGACGCCACCCGCATCATCTACCGGTTGCTCGAGGGTGGGTACGTGCAGGTCTCGCAGACCTCGGCGGCCGTCGTTGCGGCGACGCCCTCGGCTCCACGTGCGATCTCTCCCACGCCGCAAGCCGCGCCGCCCCAGCCGCTGCCCCCGCCTCCCGATCCCATCGCCCAGGTGCCGTGGACCGCGCCGGCCATCGACGAGCGCAAGGTGCTCCACGTCTTCAACTTCATCTTCCGCGAGGTGCGCGACGAGGTGGCGCGCCGCGGGCAGCTCGACATGTTCCTGGCGTCGGCGAACGCGGCCTTGCGCGGCTCCGGCGTCTCGACCTCACGGGTGCTCAACGGCCTCTCGTTCCTCGCGGACGGCAGCCTCGACGAAGCGCAGGTGCTCGAGCAGTACGCCCAGCTGAAGACCGAGGGCCAGATGGGCTCCGAGCCGTTGATGTCGTTCAAGCAGGCGCTCTCCGACGTGATGTTCTTCCTCCTCTTCCAGGCCGGCGAGCTGCTCGAGTCTCGCGCCGACGAGGAGCTCGCGCGCCGGGTCAAAGAGCTGCTCAGCACCATCGACATGAAGTGACTCGGTGCTGCCCTACCTCACCCACGACGTGCCGGGCTGTGGAGGCACCTTCAAGGCCTCTCCCGAAGACTTCGAGGTCGAGGAGATCGCCGCCTACGAGCCCAACGGCCTGCCCGATGGCGAGCACGCCTTCTTGTGGATCGAGAAGCGCGGCCGATCGACGAACGAGGTCGCCAAGCTGATCGCTCGTCACCTGGGCATCGGAGACAAGGACGTGAGCTGGGCCGGCCTGAAGGACCGCAACGCGGTGACACGGCAGTGGCTGTCGCTGCCGTGGAAGGCGGCACAGAAGCTCGAGGGCCTCGCGGTGCCCGGCCTTACGGTGCTGAAGACCTCGCGCCATCGCAACAAGCTGAAGACGGGGCACCTGCGAGGGAATCGGTTCTCGCTGCTGCTCCGAGGAGTCGCCGACGTCGAGGCCGCGCGGCGCTCGTTCGAGCGGCTCGGCCAGCTCGGGCTCCCCAACGCCTTCGGTGCCCAGCGCTTCGGGGTGAAGGGCGACAACGCCGAGCGCGGCAAGCAGATCCTCCTCGCGGGCGGCCGGCACCGCGATCGCTTCGAGCGCAAGCTCTTCCTCTCGGCGTTCCAGTCGCTGCTCTTCAACGAGGTGCTCGCGCTGAGAATGGCGCGCGGCGGCTTCGGAACGGTGCTGCTCGGCGACGTGCTGAAGAAGCAGGAGACGGGGGGCGAGTTCGTCTGCACCGAGCCCCAGATCGATCAAGCGCGCGCCGACGCCTTCGAGGTGAGCCCGACCGGCCCCATGTTCGGCCCCGAGATGCGCGCTCCACAGGCCGACGCTGCCGCGCTCGAGGCCGAGGTGCTGGCGACGCACGCGGTGACGCTCGACACCTTCCGCGCGGGAGGCGACGAGACGCGTGGCACCCGGCGGCTGCTCCGCGTGCGGCTGGGCGAGCCGTCGTTCGAGGTGATCGAGCCGACGGTGGTGAAGCTCTGCTTCGGTCTGCCAGCGGGGAGCTACGCGACGATCGTCTTGCGCGAGCTCTTCAAGTCGGAAGACGCCTCCGCCGAGGCCTGAACGCCGCTTCTCGGAAATCCCTCGGCGAAATTCGCCCCGGCCTGTCACTGCCGTTGACACCTGGAGCGCGGACGCCCCGAGGCGCGTCGACGACAACCCTTCATCTGCCGCGCACCACGCGGTCCCACTTCGGAGCCAGCCATGATCGTCAACCCCAAGCCGATTCTCCCCTCGTTTCCCTCGAAGCCGCCCAACCCCGTTCGCCCGATCACCCCGATCCACCCGATCTTCCCGGGCAAGGAGACGCTCTCGATCGGCGATCGACTCAACGCGATGGGCCTGCGCGGCGATCTCTCGAGGGAGCTCTCGAGCCTCTCGGGCAAGGTGAAGCTGATGATGGCGCCGGAGCAGACGCTTCGTCGCGGCCCCAACGGGCAGGTGCTCGGCCCCGAGGGCCAGCCGCTCGCGACGGTGAGGCTGGCGAACGGGCAGACGGCCTACGTCGACCCGAACACCAACCAGTACTACGTCGCCGAGAAGAGCCCGTTCATCAACTTCAAGGCCCCGGGTACGGTGACGGTGCGTGGCCCGCTCGCGCTGCCGAAGGGCGCGGAGTTCTCGAACTCGCACTTCTCCGAGGCCGACGTCGCGGCGATCACCCGGCTCGCGAACGGCAAGGGCCCGTGGCTCAGCCCACCGCTGATCACCCGCGACACCTTCGAGCGCTGATCTCCCGACTCACTCGGCGCCGAGCCTGATCACATTCGGTTGTTGAGGAACAGCGCCGCCTGGTGCGCGAGGTAGGCCAAGACGCCCACCTCGTGCTCGGCGAACTGCGGGCTGCCCTTTCGGTTGATCAGCTGCAGACAGCCGAAGGAGCGGCCGTGCGTCATCATCGGGGCGCACAAGAGCGACTTGGTCTCGAAGTCGATCTTCTCGCCGACGGCCGAATAGAACCGCGGGTCCTTCTGCACGTCGGACACGGCGACCGACACGCCCTCGAAGGAGCAGAAGCCGGCGATGCCGGTGCCGGCGGGAATGACGACGTTGCTCCTGAGCAGCTCGCTGGCGCGCGGGCCGATCGCCGAGAGGAAGGTGAGATCGCCGGTGGAGAGATCGGCGCTCAGCACGCTGCCCGCCTCGCAGGGGACCTTCTCCATCGCGAGATCGAGGACGAACTTCATCGCCTCCTTCGTGTCCTTCTTCTCGCCGAGCTCGGTGATGCGCATGAAGACGTCGGCGAGCACCTCTTCGGCGCTGGTCTTCGACGGGCCGTGCGTCGGGCTCGACTTGCGGCCGATCGGCGCGGTGACCGGCTTGACCGGGTGCTCGAGCTCTTCGACGTCTTCGTTCTTCACCTCGATGCGCGGTGAGCTCTTGTGCCCGACCCGGCTGCCCGACGAGGCGCGCATGGGCTTCGGCGGCGGTTCGGTGACGGCCTCGGCCTGGGCCTTCTTCGCCTGCTCGGCGCGGATCGACTCGCGCACCTTCGCCATGTCTTCGGCTGGCATCGCGGGCAACGTCTTGCTGCCGTCGAACTGTTGCGGAGGAATCGGCGCCGTCTTCTCGTCGGTCGGCGGCATGCCCACGAGCGTCTTCGCCGAGGGCTGCGCGGGCGGCTCGGGCTTGCGCTGCACCGCGGGCCGAATCTGCGACGGGCGCTTCACCTGCGCCTTGGCGGCTTCCTCTTCGGAGAGTTCACGAATGCGGAAGACACGGCCACTCATGTTGTCGGTGATGTGGATCGACTGATCTTCCTGCACGTCGACCATCACGTTGGAGCTGACCGAGCCCTGCTCGCCGAGCTTCTGCATGCCGGCCTTGAGCGCGGCCATCCAGTTGTCGGCGTTCACTTTGAGGGTGATGTTGAACCCGCCCTGATCGGCCGCGGGAATGTGCACCTCGTACTTGGGCATGAGCGACAACCTAGCCCCGAAGCGCGACCCAATGAACCCCTTTCGCGGGCGCGAACACAACGCACTTTCGAGGGGGGATTTCCCGGGCTACAAGCCGCCTCGATGCCTGACGACAAGAGCCTGGGCAAACGGATCTTGGGACTGTTCGTCGAGACCGTCGACGAGAACGCGACGCCTACGCCCGCGGGTGATCCGGGCTCTCCAGCCGACGAGATCGCCGCGCTCGCCCGGCAATCGGCGCCGACCGCAGCGCCAGTGGCACCCGACCCGCGACAGGCGACGTCCGCGCCGGCGAAGGCGCCCCCAGCCCCCGCCGCCGCCGCGCCCGTTCGGCTTCCTCCCAGCGCCGAGGCCGCGCCGCCGGCGAAGATCGACTTCGACGCGGTGTTCAAGAACGCCGGCATCGATCCCTCCTCGCTCGATCGCGTCCGCAAGGCCGAAGAGCTGCTCAAGACGCTCCCCGACTCGGCGAGCGACGACGTGAAGCGGCAGATCGTCGAGGCCTCGCTCAAGGCCTTCGGCTTCGAGATCGCGAAGATCGTCGAGGCGGTGGAGACCCAGCTCAAGGCGCTCGAGACCTACGTGAAGGTGAACGAGCAGCAGACCGCCAAGTCGATCTCCGACGCCCAGGCGCAGATCGCCAAGCTGGAAGATCAGGTGATCACCCTGCGCGCCGACATCAACAAGCGCACCACCGCCCTCGGTTCGGTCGCCGCCGCCGCCGACATTCGCCGCTCGCAGATCTCCAGGGTTCTCGCCTTCTTCCGGGCCCCGGCCGCTCCGCCAGGATCGACCGCTGCAAGCACCCCGGAGCCATGACGTACCCCAGCAGGAGGGTTCACACGTGAAGCTCACCCCTTTCGGCAAGGTCTTCATCGCGCTCGTCGCGCTCGGCGTGATTGGGTACATCGGGTTCGCGCGCTTCGGCTTGGGCGACAAGCTCCGGGAGTTCGCCGGCGCCAGCTCCAACAAGCCGGGGCCCGACGGCACCAAGCCGACCAGCGGCAGCGAGCCCGTCACCAAGGACGACTTCAACAACCTGCGCAACGGCCTCGAGGACGCGCCGCGCCAGGGAGGCCTGCCGGTCAACGCCGGCAACGCCGCGCTCGGCTCGGGAACGTTGAACCGCCCGCTGCGGGTCGCAATCAACACCTGGGCCGGTCACGCGCCGGGCATCGTCGCCAACGGGGGCATGAAGCCAGGCAGCGCCGCGAGCCTCTACAAGAAGAAGTACGGCCTCGACGTCGAGTTCAAGCTCTTCGAGGACCCGACCCAGAAGCTCGCCGCCTTCATGTCGGGCGACGTCGACGTCATGTGGGACACCGTCGACAGCTATGCGCGCGAGGCGAGCGTGCTGGCCGAGAAGGGCATCAAGGCGAAGGCGATCATCCAGGAAGACTGGAGCCGCGGCGGTGACGGCATCGTCAGCTTGAACACCATCAAGTCGGTGGAGGACTTGAAGGGCAAGAAGATCGCGACGACGCAGTACACGCCCTCGCACTGGCTGCTGCTCTTCCTCCTCGCCCAGTCGGGCCTCACCCAAGACGAGCGCGCCGCGATCGAGAAGAACCTCACCATCGTGCCCGAGGCGCCGCAGGCCGCCGCGCTCTTCAAGGCGAAGAAGGTCGACGCCGCGGTGACCTGGGAGCCCGATCTCTCCGGCGCCGTCTCGGCGCGTGAAGGCGAGGCGCACGTGCTGGTGAGCACCGTCGCCGCGACCAACGTGATCGCCGACACCCTCGTCGCGCGTCAGCAGATCATCGACGAGTCACCCAAGGCGATCGCCGACTTCGTCGCGGGCTGGTTCGACGCGATCGGGGTGATGAAGGAAGACCCCGACGGCACCAACCGCATCGTCGCCACCGAGCTCAAGCTCACGCCCGAAGACGTGTCGGGCATGCTCTCGGGCCTCAAGCTGACCAGCTTCGCCGACAACGCGATCTTCTACGGCATGGCCGGCCCCCGCTCGTCCTTCGACGCGCTCTTCAACGGCGCCTTCGTGATCTGGCGGAAGAAGAACGTGGTGACGAAGGTGGTCGACGCCGCCGATTGGAAGGACTCGCGCTTCGTGGCCGCCCTCGCGAGTCAGTACAAGGATCAGAAGGTCGAAGAGACCTACGCTTTCAAGGACAAGCCGAAGGTGACCGATCGCGCGATCGTGAAGAAGAGCCTCTCGATCCACTTCACCACCGGCTCCGACGAGATCATGCCGGGCAGCTACTTCACCCTCGACTCGCTCGGCGACACCATGCTCGCCTTCGGCAACACCTACCTCCAGGTCGAGGGCAACACCGACAGCCGCGGCGCCGAGCCAGTGAACAAGACGCTCTCGCAGAAGCGCGCCGACGCGGTGAAGGCGTACTTGGTGAAGAACTTCAACATCGAGGCCAAGCGCTTCGTCACCGTCGGCAAGGGCAGCGGCAACCCGGTCGCGAGCAACGAGACCGAAGACGGCCGCGCGCTCAACCGGCGCACCGACATCAAGGTCGTCCTCAACGCCGAATGAGCGAGGCGACTCCCAAACGAGCGGCGCCCAAACGATCGCTCTGGGCGCTGCGCACCTCACTGCCCGTCGGCACCGGGCGGCTCATCTCCCTCGTCTCGCTCGCGGTGATGCTCGCGGCGTGGTGTGCGCTCTCGTACATCGAGGTGACGCGCGGCGAGAAGGTCGAGGCGCTCGTTCCGCACACGTTCCTCCCCGCGCCGGATCAGGTGCTGAAGAGCCTGCTGTACCTCTTCTTCGAGAAGGACCTGCACCTCGCGATCGGCGTCAGCGCCTGGCGCATCGTGCAGGCGATCACGCTGTCGATGATCGTCGCGCTCCCGCTGGGCATCGCGATGGGGTCGTTCGACGTCATCAACCGCATCTTCACGCCGGTGGTGGCGCCCATGCGCTACCTCCCGATCACCGCCTTCATTCCGCTGCTGATCCTCTGGTTCGGCATCGACGAGTCCCAGAAGGTGGCGTTCCTCTTCCTCGGAACCGTCGTGTACCTGCTGCCCGCGGTCGTCGACGCGATTCGGCTCGTGCCCGAGGAGCTGGTGCAGACCGCCTTCACCCTCGGCGCGACGAAGGCGCAGGTCATTCGCACCGTGCTCATTCCCGCGGCGCTGCCGGCGATCTTCGACGGCTTCCGCACGATGAACGCGATCGCCTGGACGTACATCATCCTCGCGGAGTTGGTGAACCCGCAGAACGGCATCGGCTACATCCTCCGGCTCGCCGAGCAGCACCTCAAGCCCGAGTGGAGCTTCGCCGGCATTCTGGTGGTCGGCGTCATCGGCCTGGTGACGGACGCGCTCATCGGTGCGCTCAACCGGCTCCTCTTCGGCTGGAGGGAAGTCGATGTCTGAGACCGCGACTGGCACTCCGAAGCTGGAGCTGAAGCACCTGTCGATGTCGTACACCGATCGCCAGGGCCGCACCGTTCGCGCCGTCGACGACGTGAGCCTCGCGGTGGCGAACAAGCCGGGCGTCGGCGAGCTCGCGGTGTTCCTCGGGCCATCGGGCTGCGGCAAGTCGACGATCCTCAAGGCGGTCGCGGGGCTGATGTCGCCCGACTTCGGGGACGTGTTGGTCGACGGCAAGCCAGTGCAGGGCACCGGGCGCGATCGCGGCATGGTGTTCCAGAGCTACACGAGCTTCGCTTGGCGCACCGTTCGCGAGAACGTCGAGTACGGGCTCGAGCTGCAGGGCATCGCGAAGGACGAGCGGCGCGCGAGGGCCACCACGCTCATCGAGCAGGTCGGCCTCAAGGACTTCGCCGATTCTCTGCCGAAGCAGCTCTCGGGCGGCATGAAGCAGCGGGTCGCCATCGCGCGCACGCTCGCCAACCAGCCGCGCGTCATCTTGATGGACGAGCCCTTCGGCGCGCTCGACCCGCAGACGCGCTGGGGCATGCAGTCGCTGATCCTCGACGTGCTGCGCACGCAGGACAACTCGGTGCTCTTCGTGACCCACGACGTGAGCGAGGCCGTGTACCTCGCCGACGTGATCTTCATCCTCTCGCATCGACCGGCGAGGCTGCTCCACCGCATCGAGGTGCCCTTCTTCCAGTCGCGCGAACCCGGCGTGAAACAGTCGGCCGATTTCAAGCGCGTCGAGAACGAGGTGCTCGAGCTGCTCCACAGCTTGAACGTGCAGGGCAACGTGCGCGTCGGGCTGTGAAACCGTGAGCGAAGACCGAGTCGCCGCTGTAGGGTGACGATCGATGGACGAGCCCAGCCAACGTCCCAACTTCCTCAAGGCGGCGTTCTTGAACGCCTACAACCTCTCCCTGCTCGGCGGCGCGGGGCTGACCGCCTTGGCGACGCAAGACTGGCTGATCGGCATCGGCGCGCTGGCCCTCGAGGCGCTCTGGCTGGTGGTGGGGCCCGATCTGAAGCCCTTCCAGCGGGCGGTCAACGAGCAGGCCCGCAAGGAGCGCGAGAAGGCCGAGCAGGCGCGGGTCGAGCAGCTCCTCGCCGAGCTGTCCGGGCGAGACCTCCAGCGGGCGACGGCCCTCAAAGAGCTGAAGGCGGAGATCGAGCGCGACGTCGCCAACAACCCTACCTTCAGCGCGGTGTTGCTCCGCACCGAGCTCGAGAAGCTCGGCCAGCTGTACCAGAGCTTCGTGAAGCTCGCCGCCGCGTGCCTGAAGAGCGAGGACTACCTCTCGACCGTCTCCGAGAAGGAGCTGAGCAAGCAGCTCGAGGCCCAGGAGGCGCTCCAGAAGAACCACCAGGATCCCGCCGTCGTCGAGCTCGCGGCGAAGAACGCCCAGGTGCTCGAGAAGCGGCTCTCGGCGGTGCGCGACATTCGCACCTTCCTCCAGCGCGCCCGCGGGCAGATGAACCTCATCGAGAACTCGGTGCGGCTGCTGCGCGATCAGGCGCAGACGATGACGAGCCCGAGCCAGCTCACCGAGCAGCTCGACGGGCTCCTCACCAGCGTCGAGGCGGTGTCCGAGAGCGTGAGGGACACCGACGCCATTCTCTCCGGGCGCTTCGAGCCAGTCGTGCCGGTCGGCGACGAACCTGCCAGCGCGGGCGCTCGCGAGCGGGTGCGAGAGTAGCCCTCAGGGCTTCTTGATGAAGTTCATCGGCGGGGCCGCGTTGAGCCCCTTCCCTGCCGGGTTGATCCCGGTGAGCGCGAGGGCCGTGGAGTAGAGGTGGCCCGTGTGGGTGATGACCGAGCTCGGGTCCTTGGTGCCGCTCAAGACGCCCGTCATCGCGTTGTAGGCGGGGTCGAGCGAACCGTCGGAGAGCCGAATCGGAATGCCCTCGAGCGAAGAGGTGCCCACGCGGCCGTATTGCCGCCCACCCTGCACCGAGCCTCCAAGGAAGGCGACCGAGTTGACGCGCCAGTGCTGGCAGCAGTCCTGCTCCATGATCTTGGTGTACTTCGTCGCGTCGGGATCGCTCGAGGAGAGGATCGACGCCACGTCTCCTTGAATCGTGCGCCCCATCTCGCTGCAGAGGACGATCGTCGTCAGATCCCAGTACGACTTGCCGCTCGTGCCATAGGGCGTCGTCTTCAGCTTGCGCACGAGCGCCTTGAGCGGCGTCCACAGATCGCGGGCCATCATCGCCTTCTGATCGCTCTGCCCTCGCGCGCTCATGATGCCGCTGCGGCTCTGGTGGGTGTCGAAGCCGCGAATCTGGCGGTTCTCGATCCAGAAGCCGACCGAGAGCCCCTTCGTCATCAGCTCGTAGGTCATCAACGCCTGAACGTTGACGTTCGGCGAGTCCTTGGAGCGCGCGGGGTTGCCGTTGACTGAGGTGGCCGTGGTGCCCTCGTCGGAGGTCTGCACCCCAAACTCGGTGCGGAGCGTCGCGTCGGTGAACATCTGGGCCGGGTTGATCACCACTCCGCTGTTGGCACCATTGAGCTGCCGGTAGATGCGCACCGCCGAGTCGAAGGCGCGGGCCGACTCGCCCGTCTTGTCGCGCAAGAAGTTGTCGTGGAGGTTGTCGGTGTAGGCGCGGATCTTCGCGCTCCGGGCGGCCGAGGTGACGTTGCCCAACGCCGAGAGCCGGTTGCGCATCTCGGTCGGCGTGCGCCCATAGATCGTGTGCGCGAAGGCCGGGCCGAGCTTCTCGTAGTAGCCGGTGCCTTCCGGGTAGTTCGCCTCCTCGAGCTCTCCGTCGGACAACCAGCGGTGCCAGCTCACGTGCGCGAGTGGAACGCCGGAACCGTACGCCTCGGCGAAGGCCTGGAGCACCGTGCGCTCATTCGCGCCGCGACGCGCGGTGAGCGGCACGTAGTTGGCGTACTTGCCGTAGTGGTATTCCCACCGGCCACCCGAGTGGAAGGTGTTGCCCGCGTGCGACGAGACGATCGCCATGTCGGGCAAGAGTTCGGCGCCGTCGTCGGCGAGGTAGCCGTAGACGATGCCCGTCGGTTGATGGGTGCGAGGCGCGAGCGCAGCGCCGAGCTGCGGCCCGTAGCTGCGCGGCCGGTAGATCTGGGTCGACCAGCTCGGCGAGGGGTTGAGCGTGCCCGCGGGAATCGAGAGCGCCGCGTGGTTGGGCGTGTCGACTGGCGAGAACATCGAGTAGCTGTCCCAGCCGCCTTCCTGGAACCAGTAGACGAGGAAACGCGGTTCGCCGCCGACTTGGGCCGCTGCCTCGGCGAGCCCCAGCGACTTCGAGGTGCCGGGCACTCCGAAGCGCCGGAAGAACGAGAGCCAATCGAGCACGCCGATGGCCCCGCCGGCAGCCGCCCCAAGGAACGTACGGCGCTTCATGGCGCACCTCGCGTGAAGGTCGGCGAGAGCGCGATGTGGCGCAGCACCGCCTTGAGATCTCCGTCGTTCGCCGCGACCAGATCCCACAGCTGCTTGTAGAGCACCCGCTCGTCGTCTCGGTAGCGAAGCTCCCGCCCCATCAGCAGCCGGAACTGCATCGCCAGCATTCGTCGCACGAAGGCCTCCTTGCGGACGGCGCGGGTGCTGAAGGCCTCGAGCCCGTTGCCCTTGTAGGGGTACGTCGCCACCAGGCTTCGATCGCTGTCGTCGATCGACTGCCCGTTCTCGTCGGTCGTTCGGTAGGAGCCGTCGTCGGCCCACTTGAGCCGCTGGTGCGCGAGCGGGGTGAGCAGCTGGTGGCAGGTGAAGCAGACACTCTGGGGGTCGACCGTCGACGTCGCGGTCGCGGTGCCGCGTTGATCGAAGACCTCGGGGGGCACCTCGAAGACCGTTCCCATGAAGCCGGAGAGGACGCGCGCCGGGTAGTTGTAGTGAGGGAGGCCGGGCTTGTTCGAGAGGTACCCCTTCATCGTCAACACGCCGCTGCGGCCGTGCTCGGCTGGCCGGCTCTGTCGCGTGCCCGTCGCGTCGACGGTGAAGTCGGCGTCGAGAATTCGCGCCAACGGGAGCCGGTTCACCACCACGTAGGTCCACAGCCGCGCTGGCTCGTCGCTCTCGGCCGTGCCCTGGCTCTCGATGCGGAGCTGCACCCGCGTGAAGTAGTAGCGCTCGAAGTCGGGGCTCGCGAGCAGCGCATCGACGAACGCCGGGTAGCCCTGAGCGGTGAGCGTCGCGAGCTCGGCGGTGGTCGGCGGTCGCCCCAGCAGCACCTGACTCAGCCCAACCGCGATCAGCTTCGTGCGCGTCACCCCCGTCGTCTCGGCGATCGCCGGAGGCATGGTGAAGAGGAAGTCAGGGTGACGGAGCAGCGCCTCGCAGACGCCGATCCAGGCGTCGGTCTGGTTGCCGTTGAGCGCCGCAAGGTCCCTCAACAGAGCGTACGCGGCGTCTCGTTCGGCGGTCGTGGCCTGGCGGTAGAGGAGCCGTTGGTGGAGCGTGTCGATGGCCGCCTTGGCCGCGGTCGCGCGCGTCGTGCCCGTGCCGGTGCCCAACGGCCCGGTGATGGTGAACCGATCGATCGCCACGTTGCGATCGCCTCCGGGCACTGGCGGGTCGCTGTAGTCGTTGACGTACCGCACCGTCACCGGGAGCGTGCCGGTGTTGGTCACGCGCACGGTGATCGACTGATCGACGTAGTTCGCCGCGTCGGTGAAGGTGAGCGGCATCGCTCCGGCCACTGCGCCGAGCTGAACCGAGATCTTCGGGCCGTTGCCGGCGCTGTCGTTGGTGGCCTTCGCGCGCACCGTGATTCGGTAGTCGCCAGGCGCGACCACCGGGTAGTCGGCGGTGAGATCGCAGTTCGTGTAGCAGAAGAAGCCGGCCGGGTTCGTCGTCGCGCTCCCGACGTTCGCGCGGTTCAAGATGGTGACGGTCTCGGCCTCGAAGGTCGACGTCGCTTCGGCTGGGACGTCGACTACCGGGTTGGCGACGGTGATGCCCTGAAACGGCCCGGTCGTTCCACTCACGGCGCGGCCGCAGACGTCGGGGGCCAGCTTGTCCATGCCGAGGAGGAACTCGGGCGTCGCCGCACGCGCCTCGACGAAGTGGGTGCGGAAGTTCACTCCACCGAAGAGGCCGATGTTGACGTCGAAGCGATCTTCCATCGCACCCGCGCCGCCGTCCGGGAGCGTCGCCGCCCGCCGCCAGTCGTCGGCGAAGGTCGATCGGATCTTCGCCTTGAGCTGGAGGAAGTTGAGGAACGCGTTGTCGTAGTCGGTGTTGGCCGCGCCAGTGAAGGCGGCGAGGAGCTCGGGCGGAAACTGCTCGTCGGCCGCGCCGCCGCCGTTCTGCTCGAACCCGCGGATCATGCAGCCCACCTTGGCGGCGGCCTCGATCTGCGCGTCGCTCCAGGCCGGGAGCCCCTGCGGCATTCGCGCGCGCATGTCGGGGTTGGTGAGCCGAGAGACGAAGCCGCCCGGCTGGTCCTTGAACCAGTCACCAGCGCGCAGCCGGTGGAAGGTCTCGGTCGCGTCCGCAGAGACGATCAGGAGCCGGCCCGAACCGGTCGAGTGACAGGCCGAGCAGCCACGCTCGCTCGAGACGACGATCGGGTGCACCTGGGTGACGTAGTGCTGAACGATCGCGTCGAGGGTGACCGAGGCGTAGTCGGTGGGGGTGCAGGCGAGGTTCGGGCCGCCGCCGCTGTTCCCTCCGCCTTCCGCCCCGCCACCGCCGCTCGTCCCCGCACCGCCACCGCCATTCATCGCCGTCCCACCGCCCAGCACGCCCTCGATCGGCCCGCCGGTGATGGTGCCTTCACAGGCGCTGGCGGCCGCGACGAGCGCCACGGCGCCGATGAACCGTCTCATGAGGACCTCGAGTGCCATGCGGGGAACGGCAGTTCAGCCGGAACCCTCGCCCCGCTCAAGATGGGAACCGGAGTGCACAGCCCCGCGGCGCCCCACCTCGACCCACCTACTGCTCGACGATGTTGAATTCGGTGCGCCGGTTCTCGGCGCGGCCCGACGCGGTGCTGTTGCTCGCGATCGGCTTGGTCTCGCCGAAGCCGACGGCCTCCATGCGAGCCGGGTCGACGCCAAGCTTGATCAGCGCCGCCTTCACCGAGTCCGCACGCGCCTGCGACAGCTTCATGTTCTTCACGTCGTCGCCGACCGAGTCGGTGTGCCCTTCGACACGAACCTTCTTGATCTGGGGGTTGTCACGAAGGGCCTGCGCGACCTCGCTCAGAATCTGCTGGCTCACCGCGCCGACGATCTTCGCGCTCCCGGTGGCGAAGTTGATCTGCTTCTTGATCTCGATGCGGTCCTTCGTCACCATCACCAGCGAGTACTTCTTCGGGCAGCCCTTGTTCTCGACCGGGCCAGGCTGGTTCGGGCAGTCGTCCTTCTCGTCGGGCACGCCGTCTTGGTCGTTGTCGCCTTCGGGGCAGCCGTCGTCGTCTTCGAAGAGATCCTTGTCTTCGGCGGTGTTCGGGCACTTGTCGGTGGTGTCGGGAATGCCGTCGCCGTCGTTGTCGAGATCGGGGCACCCGTCATCGTCCTGGAAGTTGTCCTTGTCTTCGGGCTCGTTGGGGCACTTGTCCTTGTCGTCCGCGATGCCGTCGCCGTCCTTGTCGGTGACGGGGCAGCCGAGGTTCTGGATCGGCCCGGCGAGATCGGGGCACTTGTCGGCGGTGTCGACGATGCCGTCGTTGTCGTTGTCGGCCTCGGGGCAGCCGTCGTCGTCGTTGAAGCCGTCCTTGTCTTCCGGTTGGTCGGGGCAGGCGTCGGCGGGGTCGGGAATGAGATCGCCGTCGCGGTCCTTCGGGGCTTCGACCGGGCACCCCTTGTTCTCGGGAGGACCCGGCAAGCGCGGGCACTTGTCGTCCTTGTCGACGACCCCATCACCGTCGGTGTCGGTTTCCTCGATCTTCACCACCAGCTGGGGCGGCTCCTTCACCACCACCTGCCGGGGCGCGCAGTCCTTCGACAGGAGGAGCGCCTTCTTCGACGACGTCTCGGCGTCGAGGATGTGATCGTGCGCGCGGCTCGAGTTGCCTTGATCGAGCTCGCCGAGCGCGAAGTCGAGGTTGGCCTCGGCGGTCGCGAGCTCACGAGGCGCACAGCGCATCGCGTTCGAGCGTTTGGCGCGCTCGATGTCGCCCTTGATGATGTCGGCCGACGCTCGGATCTGCGCGGAGCTGAAGCAGCCAACCGCGCTGACCGAGAGGAGAACGACGATGACGAACCGCGCAGCTCGGGGCTTCATCACTCCGGCCTCGCGGTCGAGTTGCCCACTGCGGCGGGAGCTTCCTGACGCCTGACGGCCTTCACTGCTCCGTCGCGCGCGCGGGTGGCGAAGTCGACCGCCTTCTTCGCGTAGTCGACCGCCTGCTCGAAGTCGGCGTAGCCCACCTCCTCCTTCGACTTGTGGAGGTACAGGTTGGCGGCCGTCCACTCGTAGGGAGAGAGCTTCTCGGCTTGAGCGGTACGAGCCGCCTCCAGCATCGTCTCCGCGTCCATGAGGAAGCTGGTCGATTGGATGGGGCCGCAACCAGTCAGCGCGGCCGCGGCGAGGACGATGGCGAAACGTGCCCCGAGCATCAGGCGAAGACGCTCCCACGGTGGGACAAGGTGGTCAACGTTTTGGGTGAGTCGATTTGATCAAACGCCCCAATCGTCCTTACATTGTGGGTGATGGCGAACCCGAAGATTCCAACAGGCTCAGGAGCCTCCGGCGCAGACGGGCGTCCCCGCGCGCAGGTGGCCTACGAAGGTGAAGACGAGTTCAGCGCGATGTCGCTCGACCCCTCCCGCAAGAAGGATCTGCGTCAGGTCGAATCGCTCGCACCCGGCGCTCCCGGTCAGCGCAAAGAGGTGAAGGTCGACGCGCTCAAGTCGACCAACGAGTCGGGCATCGTCGGGCTCTTCCGGAAGATCTTCGCGAAGTAGCGCTTCTAGAACCGGCCGGAGACGACGACCGTTCCTCCAGTCGCCGTGGGGACGGCGCTCACCGCCGTCTCTCCTGGGAAGAGGAACACCGCCAACAGCCCGCTCGCGGCAAGGCCGACGCCTGCACCGATGAGCACCGCCGACAGGGTGCGGTTGGTATCGGTCTTCGAGAGCAGATCGAGCGCGTCGCGGTGCAGCGGAGAGCTCGGATCGGGGAGCTTGCCGTTCGACTGCTTGAGCTGGGCGAGGCGCGTGCGATCGGTGTCGCCCGAGGCGAAGAAGGCGATGCCGGCGATCACCGAGGCCGCTCCCGCACCCGTGATTCCGTACCCCACCAGCCGAGCCGTCGAGGTGGTGGTGGAGGGCGGGGGCGCCGGTGGCGCAGTGAGCACCACGTCGGGCGTCACCTTCGCGGGCTCGGGAGGGGGCGGCTTCACTGGCTCGAGCTTCACCGGCTCGGGCACCGTCTTCGTGGGCTGCACGACCGCGACCTCGGCCTTCGGCACGGCGCCGGGGGCGAGGAGGTCGGCCGAGCCCTGACCGGTGATGAGGAAGGTGGCCAGCGCCAGGAACGCCTGCTTGTTGCGCTGCACCCGGCCCTCTCGCAGCATCGTGCCCGTGCGAATCTCGTAGCGAGACGCGATGATGGGGCCGGTGCCCTTCCCTTCGACTCGCACCAGCACCAGGTCGTCGGCGGTGACGGTGTTGGCGAGCTTCAGCGCGGCGGCTTCGGCGGCCTTCTCCTTGGCGTCGAGACAGAGCGGCGGCTGCACCGCGAGCGCCCCTTCGGTCGCGAGGTCGACGTTCACCAGCGCATCTCGCGGGGTGCTGATCACCCGCACGAAAGACGCCCGGTCCTTGCTCCGGAGCAGCACCCGATAGGTGCCGGCGATCAGCTCGAGCTTCGCTGGCGTCGTGCCGATCACCCGGCCGTCGACCAACACCTCGTCACCGGCGCGCGACGACTGGAACTGCACCTGCGTCTTCTTCAGGCGCGCGAGCTCGCGCTTCACCGCTTCGAACTGGCTGATCACCGACGGCGCGAACTCGTCGCCGCTCAGCGTGTGGCTGGGCTCGACCCGGAGCACCCGCCGGAAGGACTCGAGCGCGTCGGGCTTCTTGTTGAGGGAGAGCGAGACGACGCCCTGGAGCACCAGGGCCTGGGCGGTCACCTTCCACGGCTGGCCAGCCACTGGCGCGCGCTCGAGCTCGACGAGCGCCTGCTTGAGGAGATCGAGCGAGCGCTCGAGCTGACCGTTGAAGAAGAGCGTGCGGGCCGACTCGACCTGGCGCTCGACGTCTTCCAGGGTGCGGGTGGGCCGGGGCCGCACGATGTCGAGCACCACGTCGGGTTCGTAGAGATCGGCGCGGAGTCGATCGCGCAGGGCGGCGCTGAACTCGTTCACCCCCGAGACGAGATCGACGTTCTGGCAGTCGCCCGACCCCACGACCAACGTGCGTGGCGCAGCGATGGCCACGCTGCCCAGCAACGTCACTGCGAACGCTGTGAGTCTCACCTGACCCTCCTTTGCCGACCATAGCCAACCGCGGCCGGTGGGCGAGGCAGAGTTTCGATCCGGACGGGCGACGGCGAGCTAGAGTCGAGGGCCTTGCTGTCACCGGGAACGAACATCGGTCGCTACGTGGTGAAGCGACGCCTCGCCGAAGGCGGAATGGCCGAGGTCTACCTGGCTCAAGCGATCGGCCCCGAGGGCTTCTCCAAAGACGTGGTGATCAAGGTCGTTCGCAGCTTCCTCGCGAGCGATCAGCAGTTCATCGACATGTTCATCAACGAGGCGCGGCTCTCGTCTCGGCTCAACCACGCCAACGTGGTGCAGATCTTCGACTTCGGGAAGCACGACAACTCGTACTACCTCGCGATGGAGTACGTGCGCGGCACCTCGCTGTTCGATCTCCGCCGCCGCTGCCGCGAACGGGGCGTGCCGTTTCCGCCCACGTTGGTCGCCGAGATCGGGGCGCAGGTCGCGCGTGGCATGCACTACGCGCACACGCTCTCGGACAAGGGCCGGCCGCTGGGCATCGTCCACCGCGACGTCACCCCGCACAACGTGCTCCTGTCCTTCGACGGGGCGGTGAAGCTCACCGACTTCGGCATCGCCAAGGCCTCGACGACCCACACCGCGCCCGGCGTGCTCAAGGGCAAGTTCGCGTACATGTCGCCGGAGCAGGCACGAGGCGACGTCGTCGACGCGCGCACCGACATCTTCGCCCTGGGCGTGGTGCTCTGGGAGATGCTCACCGGCAGCCGGCTGTTCGACGGAGACAGCGAGCTCGCGGTGCTCCGATCGGTGGCCGAGAGCTACATCGCGGCGCCCTCGAGGCTGAACCCCGACGTGCCGCCCGAGCTGTCTGAGATCGTCATCAAGGCGCTGACCCGCGAGCTCCCTGGGCGGTTCCAGTCGGCCTTCGAGCTCGAGCGCGCGCTCGCGAACTTCGTGCTCCGCAAGGCGAACTCGGTCGAGGACACCTCGGTCTCGCTCTTCCTCCAGCAGCTGTACCGCGACGAGATCGAAGCCGAGGAGCGGCAACCGCAGACGCCCAACGCCACTCCCGCCGCGCAGCGAGGCGTGGTTCCGCAGTCGATGGGCCTGGGCTTCGCCGACACGGTGAACCGCTCTCAGGAGGACGGCTCGCAGCGCTCGACCGTCGACTCGCTGCCGGCCCTCCAGGCCTCGGTGAGCAGCGCGAAGACGGAGCCACGCGGCGCGGGGAAGACCGACAAGCTCCAGCCGATCGGCGGCCGGCCAGAGGCGAAGACCGATCGGCTCCCGCCAGTGACGAGCAGCCCGAAGACCGATCAGCTTCCGGCGCTCAAGTCGTCGTCGCGCCCGATGCTGCCCCTCGTCGTCGAGTCGACCGACGTGGTGCAGCACCCGACCGATCGGAGGACCGACCCTCAGAACCAACCGGTCCGCGACGGCGACTCGGTGAGTGGGCGGGTGAAGGTCAGCGACTCGATGCAGGTCGAGATGGACCGCGCGGCGACAAGCCAGGGGCCCGTCGACCCCACCTTGGTGCGGCAGCGCCAGCTCGACGACGAGCCGTCGGGCCCCACCATCAGCACCGATCCCGAGCGGCAGCAGAGCCGTCGTGGGCTCGTCTTGCTCGTCGGCGCGATCCTCGCCGTGCTCGCCGTCGGTGGGAGCGTCCTCCTCTTCGGACAAGAGCCGCCCTCGTCTGACCCGGAGATCGTGAAGATCACCGTGACCGACCCGCCGAAGAACGAGCCGGTGAAGCCCCTCGAGCCGGTCGTCGAGCCTCGCCCCACGACGACGCTCGACGCGGGCGCGGTGGCCGCCCTCGAGCCCGTCGGGACGAAGCCCGAGGCCCTCGTCGATGCTGGCGCGGTCGCAGCGGGACTCGTCGACGCCGGGCAGCCGATCGCCGGGGAACCCAAACTTCCTCCAACGGTGCGCATGGGTACGCTGAGCGTGAAGGCGATTCCCTTCGCCACCCTCGCCATCGACGGCGTCAAGCGAGAGGTCTCGGGCGTTCAGCGCCTCAAGGTTCCACTCGGCAAGCACAAGCTGGTGTTCACCCACCCCAAGCGCTCCGAGACGATGGAGATCACCGTCGACGGCAAGTCGGTGCCCGAGCTCGTGTTCAACGCCAACCAGTGACGAGGAGTCAGCACCTCAGAGCCGCTGCCAGGTGGGCGCGAACTTCGCGTTCGAGATCCGCGGCGGCTCGATCGAGATGATGTACTGCACGCGCCGGTTGCGCTGCTCGTCGACCTCGTCGGCCGTTCCCACCGCCAGCGCCTCTTCCCCAAAGCCCTCGTAGCGAATGGGAATCGAGACGCCCTTCTTGCGGAAGTAGCTGGCGATGGCGCGGGCGCGGTTGAACGAGAGGGTGCGGTTGCTGGCCGTCGGGCCGACGGTGTCGGTGTGGCCGGCGACGAAGAGCGTGACCTCCGCGAACTTGCCGAACTTCGAGATCGCGTCGAGGGCCTTGGCCGAGGCGTCGTCGAGCTTCTTCTGCTCGTCGGGCTTGATGTCCCACTTGCCGGTGTCGAAGGTGACGTCGTCGTGGGGGATCTCGAAGCTCCAGGGGAAGAAGTCGACGCCGATGAAGACGCCCATCGAGTCGTAGGCCTTGAGGCTGATCTTCAGCGGGTTGCCCTTGCGCTCGGGCCAGGTGACGGTGAGCGGCGTGTTCGGAGGCTCGTTCGCGAAGGGGATCTCTCCGTCGAAGGCCAGGTCGCCAGTGTCCATCAGCACCTTGAGCTCGGCCTTGCCGGCGGGGTTGCTCAGCTTGAAGGTGATGGTGCGCTTGGCGAGATCGACGTCCTTGTCCTTGTCGACCATCAGCTTGAGCTGTTCGACCGACTGGGTCTCGAACTCGAGCGGCATCGCGCCGGTCGTGGCGTTGGGGAAGTTGACGGTGAGCTCGCCCTTCCAGGTGAACTTCCCCACCGGTTGATCGAGCTCGATGGTGCGCACCACGCCGGGCTTGCCGCCGCCCTTCCACTCGAACGTCTTGCCGTCGCTGCGGGTGAGGTTCAGCTTGAAGCCGGCGATCGGCTCGAGGATCGACACCTTCACCCGCGGGTTGCCTCGACCGCGCATCACCACGGTGTTCTCGAGCCCCACGTCGATCGCGTCGGCGAGGGCGAGGGACGAGCTGGCGATGACGAGGAAGCTGAGCAGTCGAGTCATGGCGGCGAAGGTCTACTCCGCAGCGGCTGACGTTCCCAGCCCGGCGGAATTCAGAGCCCGCGCGGCCCGGGGAGGGCGACCCGCAAGAACCTCCGCAAGGCCTTGTTGTCGAAGGGCAGCTCCCCCTTCGAGAGGATCGTCTTCTCGTTGGCCCAGACGAGCTCCTGCGAAGACGGCTCGTAGAGCTGGTAGGCGCGGGTGGCCCCCGAGGTCGACCCCTGGAGCATCAGCACGAACCGGAGCGGCTTGGCCTGGGCGTTCCCGAGGAGGAAGGGAACGGGGATGCCGCGACCGAGCGCGGCCTGCGCCTGGCGGAGCGCCTCGTCGAGGGTGAGGCCGCCCATCGCGTCGATCTCCTGCTCCTTCCAGGAGAAGCCGAGGCCGCGGGTGGCGTCGCCCAGCAGATCCTCGAAGAAGCGCGCACCGGAGATCGCCATCGGAACGGCGACGTGCACCGAGGCGGCGACCGGGCCTGCGCCGAGCTCGACCTCGCCGCGTTGAATCGCCCGCTGCGGCCCCGAGGTGAAGCCTTGTTCCTTTCGTTGGAGGGCGCGGTGCGAGCCGGAGTCGCCCACGTGCTCGGGGTCGCGGCGCGGAACCGATCGGTGCGAGCCCGACTCGACGTTGAAGCCGCGGCGTTGCTCCTTCGCTCGGCGAACGGGATCGGCCGCGAGCCCCCGATCGTCGGCCACGTCCATCGCCTCCTTCTTCGGCGGCTCGACGAGCGACGGCCCGACGTCGGAGTCGTTGGGGCTGATGACGCCACCGTTGAGCTCGAAGGCGAACAGCGGGTCGGACTCGGCGCGGAGCAGCTGGGCGACGGTGTAGCCCTCGGGCGCCGCGTCATCGACGGTGCAGGCCTCGAAGCACTCCTCGTCGGACAGGCTGCGGAGCTCGTCGGCGAAGGCGTGCACCTCACCGGGCGTGTGGCCCGCGAGCACGGAGCGTTGGACGAGCTCCTGCTGCAGCTCGCTGGTGGCGTCCTCCATGAGCTCGACGAAGAGCTTGCGGGTCCTGGGCGACCACCGCTCGAGGGCCGCCTCCAGCTCGGCCGAGAAGGGCCCCATCAGGCGCGGCCTCCCTTCGGCAGCCGCTCGGCGCCCTTTCGAAACGCGCCGAGCACCGCGGAGACGATCGCCAGGCGCTCGAGGTGCCCGACCAACAGCGGCACGTCGACGTCGGCCTTGAGCCTGCCCGCCCAGCGGGTGAGCAACGAGGCGAGCGCCGGCTGGGCGGCGAAGCGGTTGAGGGCGAGCTGCTTCAGCTGGCTCGCGGCCTCTGGGGCGCGGCGGCCCTCGAGCTCGCGCAGGCTGCGCGCCAGCTCCTCGAGGTGTCGGGGCGACACCTGGGCCGTGCGGAGCTCGGCGAGCTCGTCGAGGAGCTGCTCTCCGTTGAGCTCACGACCGGCGAAGGGCGCGGAGGGCTGTGGACGAGCGGCCGCCATGCGGTGCGGCAGTCTACTCCGGTGCTCGCGGCGGCGGTCGAAGGAAGCGTGGGTCAGGCGCCGACGATCGAGATGCCGAGCCGGTCGGCCCACTTCACGAGCTGCGGCTGATCGAGGAGCACGGTCTTGAAGGGCTCGACCACGAGCACCCGCGCGCCGGCCTCCCGCATCACCTCGAGCGTCACCGGGCCGACCGCCGGGAGATCGAAGCGCAGATCCTGGCCAGGCTTGGAGCGCTTCACCACCACCGCGCCCTTTCCGCCGTAGCGGCCGGCGCGTCGAATCGCCTCGTCGGTGCCCTCGACCGCTTCGACGGCCAGCACCGCGCGATCCCTCACCACCACCGTCTGGCCCACGTCGGCGCGACCGAGCGCCTCGCACACCTCACGTCCGATGCGCGCGTCTTCGAGCTGGCCTTCGGAAGGCGTGGGGCCAGCGAGGTGACCGGCGCGGGCGAGCAGCTCGGGCACGAAGTCGGTGGGCGCGACGATGCGAACGCCCTGGCGCTCGAAGTACTCGGCGAGCCCCCGGAGCATCTCGTCGTCGCGCATGCTCTTGAGCGAGGCGGCGATCTTCAGGGCCCCGAGATCGGGTCTCGCCTGGGTGAAGCTGCGAATTCGACCGATGCCGCCGGCCATCACAGCGCGCGTCACCTGGTGCTTGCGCAACAGCGAGAGAATTCCGTCGACCTGCCCCACCTTCACCCAGTCGAGCGAGTCGACGTGCTGCGAGAGCGTGGGCTCGGCCTCGAGCTCGTGAGCGACGGCGTGCACCGCCAGGCCCTTGGCGCGTGCTGCTTGCGCGACGATGACGGGGAAGCGGCCGCTCCCCGCGATGAGCCCCAGCCGCTCCATCGGCTACCGGGTCAAGCCGCGCTTGGAGGAGCCGACGAAGTCGAGGAGGTGATCGATCTCCCCGTGGCCGCCGTGCTCGGCCTTGAGCCGCGACACCGCCTCGTTCAGCCCGAGCTTCGAGCGGAAGAGAATGCGGTAGGCCTCCTTGATGCGGCCGATCTGCTCATCGGAGAAGCCGTGGCGCGAGAGCCCGACCGTGTTGAGGCCAGCCAGCTCGGCTCGATCGCCCTGCGCGGTGCAATAGGGCGGCACGTCCATCGCGACCATCGAACCTCCGGCGATGAAGGCGTGCTTGCCGATGCGGGTGAACTGGTGGACGGCGGAGAGGCCTCCCAAGATGACGAAGTCGGCGATCTCGACGTGGCCCGCGAGGGCGACGCTGTTGGCGAGCACGCACCCGCTGCCCACCGCGCAGTCGTGCGCGACGTGGCTGTACGACATGAAGAGGTTCTTGTTGCCGATGCGGGTGACACCGCCGCCGCCGGTGGTGCCGATGTGGAGCGTGGCGAACTCGCGCACCTGGTTCTCGTCGCCGATCACGAGCCGCGAGGCCTCGCCAGCGTACTTGAGATCTTGCGGGAGGGCGCCGACGACGGCGTGCGAGAAGATGCGGTTGCGCTCGCCGATGCTGGTGTCGTTCTCGATGACGGCGTGGGGCCCGACGATGGTGCCGGCGCCGATGCGCACCTTGGCGCCGACGATCGCGTACGGGCCGACCTCGACGGACTCGTGGAGCTTCGCCTCGGGGTGAACGATGGCGGTCGGGTGAACGCTCACGGCTTCGCCGCCTTCGCTTCGTCGGCCTTCACCACCGTCGCGAGGAACTCGGCTTCCGCCACCACCTGCCCGTCCACCGTCGCGACGCCGCGCTGCTTCCACACGCTCGCCTTGTGGCGCAGCACCTCGGCGGTGAGGGTCAGCCGATCACCGGGCACCACGGGCTTGCGGAACTTCGCCCCGTCGATCGCCATCAGGTAGACGACGTAGTCCTTCGGGTTGATGCCGTTGCTCTTGTAGGCGAGCAGCGCGCAGGCCTGGGCGAGCGCCTCGAGAATGAGGACGCCGGGCATCACCGGGTGACCGGGGAAGTGACCGTTGAAGAACTCTTCGTTCGCGGTCACGTTCTTGAAGCCCACCAGCTTCTTCTCTGGCTCGAGCTCGACGACCCGATCGACGAGGAGGAACGGGTAGCGGTGGGGCAGCAGGTTCTGGATCTCGGTGATGTCCATCATGGTTTCTCTCGCTCCTTCTCGAGCTCGGCGAGCCGACGCTCGAGCGCACGAACGTGTTTGTGGATCTCCGGGAGCCGGTCGAGCACCGCAGCGACCCGCATGAAGTCCCGCACCGGCATGGGCGGGCTGCCGATGAGCTCGGCGCCGTCGGCGACGTCTCCGAGCACCCCGGACTGCGCGCCGATCTTGGCGAGATCGCCGATGTGGTTGTGGCCGGCCGACCCCGCCTGTCCGCCCATCATCACCCCGGTGCCCAGCTCGGTGGAGCCGGCGAGCCCGACCTGTGCACAGAGGATGCTCAGCGGCCCGACGCGACAGTTGTGCCCAACCTGAACGAGGTTGTCGATCTTCGTCCCTCGGCCGACGACGGTCTCGCCAGTGGTGGAGCGATCGACGCAGCTGTTGGCCCCAATCTCGACGTCGTCTTCGACGCGCGCGATGCCCGTCTGGGGGATCTTCACGTGCGCCGGCACCGATGGATCGAACGCGAACCCAAAGCCGTCGGCGCCGATCACCACGCCTGGGTGGAGCAGGCAGCGTGCGCCCACCGAGCAGTCGTGAAGGACCGAGACGTTCGCCACCAGCCGAGTGTCGTCGCCGATCGTGGCTCGCTCGCCGACGAAGCAACCCGGGCCGATGACGGCACGGGCGCCGATCTTCGAGAGGGCCGAGACGAACGCGCCGGGCAGGACGGTCGCCGAGGCGTCGATCTGCGCGCTGGGGTCGACGCAGGCCGCGGGAGAGACGCCGGGGACGAAGCGCTGAGCAGGAGCGAACTCCTGCGCGACGCGGGCGAAGGCGAGGTGCGGCGACTCGACCCGAACCAGCGTGAGAGGCCCGTCGACACGCACGAAGCTCTTCGGCACCAGCACGGCCTGGGCCTTCGAGGCGGCGAGCGCGCGCTTGTACTTGGGGCTTCCGAAGAAGGAGAGCTGCCCCGGCCCCGCGTCCTCGAGGGTGGCGACCCCATCGATCAGACAGCTCCCGTCTCCGATCACCTCACCACCCACGAGGGCGGCGAGCTCGGACAAGCGACGAGCGGTCTTCGGCGATCGAGGGCTCGCGGTCACTGCTTGGGCGCGTCTTTCGGTTGGCTCGGCTGGGTCGGCGGTGCGGTCGGCCCAGGCTGGTTCTTCGGCAGGTCCTTCTGGCCTGGGTTGGGGATCGACTTCACCGGGCCAGCCGGCACCGGAACCGTCTTCGCCGGGTGCTTCTGGTTGTAGGTGCGCACCAGCTCGTTGGTGAGATCGAGGCTGGGCGGCGCGTAGACCAAGCCGGAGTCGGTCTTCTCGAACACCATGGTGAGCCCTTCGCGCTCGGCGATCGAGGCGATGATCGGGTCCATTCGGTCGAAGATCTTCTTGAGCTCGGTGCGCTCCTTGTCCTGGAGATCGATCTGCACCTTCTGCGCCTTCTGCATCGCGTCGTAGAGGCGCTTCTGCCACTCGGTGAACTTCTGGGTGCGCACCTCTTCGCTCATCATCGCGCCCTGCTTGTCGAGCACCGCCTTGTCGTCGGTGAGCTTGGCCTGCTCGGCGTCGAGCTCGCCCTTCTTCTTCTCCATCTCGGTCTTGAGGCGGGCCTTGGCGGCCTGACCTTCGCCGACCTCGAGGAGCGCGCGCTGGAGGTCGACGTACCCGACCTTCAGATCGGCGAGGGCGACGCCTGACGAGAGACTGGCGACGAGGATCACGAACAGGGACCGACGCATGCGAACTTCCCCTTGAAAGAAGAGAGACGAACAGTGGCGCCCTTAGACCCCGGCGGAATGAGGCGTCAAGGCAAGTGACGAGTCGTCGAGACGCCTGTTCAGCAGACCAGACTGGACGCTTGGAGGTCGCTCCACGATGAGGCTGGTGTGAACGTCGCGGGCGCGCTGAATATTGCCTTCCGAGGGGCGTACCCTCGCCGGCCTGGGAGTGTGCATGCGAAGCCTCGTGATCGTTCTCCTCTTGGCGGGTTGCGCGAAGACGGCGGTGCGAGACGACGGGCGCCCGACCGACACCCGCTGCCCCTCGCTGGACGACGCCGCTCGAAAGCAGATCGACGCCCTCGGTGGGATCACGCTCCGGGAGTTCGCGTGTGGGTCTGGCGAGCGATGTTCGGAGGGACCGTACGACTGTCGGTGCGAGGGCCCCTTGGGTGGAGCCGCTCGACCAGATTGGTGGGAGTGTCGCCGGGCGAGAGAGAAGCGCGACGGGTGCGCAGACGACCAGCTCATCTTCACTCGCGGCGCGTGCGCGACGGAGGGCCAGCGGTGCAACGTGCCTCGATCGTGTGGCTGTTCGACGCTCTCCGAAGCGACCTGCGCGCAGGGCCACTGGCAGCTCGAACCCTGCACGCTGCCGTGCCTCGCGCCGTGAGCCTCGCGCCCGGACGAGGGCTTCGGTGTGTGCGTGCCATCATCGGCCTGGGCTTGGTCCTCGGTGCAGTCGCGTGCGCTCCGAAGCTCGACGCCTTTCCTCGCACCGCTCAGCGGGCCCGGCTCGTCGAGCGGAGTGTCTTGCCGGCAGCCACCTTCGGCGAAGGGCCTCCGAGTGGCGCGAGGCTCGTCGGCGTTCCCTCCGCGCCCTTCCCTTCCCAGCCGGTGCAGGGCTTCTCGTCGCTCCAGTACGACGACGGAGGCGTCTTCTTGACGGTCGCCGACAACGGCTACGGAGTGCCCGAGAACTCGGCTGACTTCGAGTTGGTCGCGCGTCGACTTCACGCCTCGGGAGGCCAGCTCCGCGCCGAGCCGCTGTTCGTCCTCGCCGATCCGGGGCGACGGCTCGACTGGCCGCTGCGCAACGGGTTCAGCGCCGAGCGGCGCTTGACCGGCGCCGATCTCGATCCAGAGTCGATGGTGCGGGCACCCGACGGCACCTTCTGGCTCGGGGACGAGCACGGCCCGTTCCTGGTGCACCTCGACGCCAACGGAGCCGTGCTCGAGGCTCCCATTTCCCTGGTGGTGGATGGCGGCGTGGTGATCGGGCCTGATCACCCGCAGCTGCGTTCGAACCTGCTCCTGCGTTCGCTCGAAGCGCTCCGGGCGCAGGCACAGACGCATGGAGCCCGAGCGCCGATCGCGTCGCCCGATCACCGCTGGCTCCTCTCGAAGGCGCAGGTCGAGGCGCTTCACGTCGCCGGGTTTCGGGTCGTCCCGTGGACGGTGAACGAGCCGGCACGCATGGAGGAGCTGCTCGGCTTCGGCGTCGACGGCCTGATCACCGATCGCCCCGATCTGGCGCAGGTCGCCCTCGACGCCGGGAGAGACGTGCAGGGGCATCGCGGCGCGCGAGGGTTGGCACCGGAGAACACCCTCGGCGCGTTCCTCGCGGGGCTCGACGCTGGCGCGACCGTGCTCGAGCTCGATCTCACCGGCACCGCCGATGACGAGGCGCTCGTCTGGCACGACGCTCGACTGGCATCGCCGAAGTGTCCAACCGTCGGAGATGGAGGGCTCCTCATTCCCGCGACCCGGCTGAACGAGCTGACGCGGGTCCGCTGCGACGGGCTGCTCCCCGAGTATCCACGACAGCGGCGAAGCGCCCTTCATCGGCCGATGACGCTCGCCGAGGCGCTCCGGCTCCCAGGTCGGCTCAACGTCGAGACCAAGGTGCATGGCACCGGGCTCCCACACGACGACGCGGCGTGGCTCACCAGGCTGCTGGTGCGACGTGTCCTCGAGGCCGACGCCGGCGCGCGCGTGACGCTCCAGTCCTTCGACTGGCGGTCGCTCGAGCTGGCGCATCGCGAAGCCCCGTGGCTGCAGACCGTCGCCTTGTTCGGAACCACCGACACGGTGAACGCGCCCGACGAGCGCCGCGCCGGCTTGCCGTGGAAGGAGTCGATCGCACGGCCCACCCTCGCGCGGAGCGGCGGCTTCGAGGACCTCGCGCTCACCTCGGATGGAGCGGCGCTGATCGCGATGCTCGAGAAGCCGCTTCCGGGAGAGCGGAGCTGTCTGGGCTTCCGGTTCGAGCTCGCGACGAAGCAGTGGAGCCTCGCCTTCCGCTACCCGCTCGACGAACGAGCCAGCGCCGTCGGAGATCTGACGATGATCGACGCCCGCTCCGGGTATGCGGTCGAACGCGACGACACCGAGCGGCGCCTCGACGGGTTCAAGCGGCTGGTGCGCTTCACGCTTCCCGCGAGGGCAGGTGACGAGGTGGCGAAGGCGCCCGCGGCCGACCTCCTCGACCTCGAGCTGCCCGACGGAGGCACCTTCAGCTTCCCGTTCTGGACGATCGAGGGCGTCGCCGTGCTCCCGAACGGGAGGGTGGCGATCGTCAACGACAACAACTTTCCCTTCGGTCGAGGTCGCTCCGAGACGGCGCCCGACGATTCCGAGCTGATCGTCATCGAACCGCTGCGGTGAGTCGGTACACTCCGGCGGATGGACCAGCGAATCGTCTGCTTCGTGTGGCGTGAGGGAACGGTCGAGTCGCTCGTCGCGCTTCAGGCAGCGCCTCGTGGCGGGTGGAACTTGCCTCACGGGACCCGCGGACCAAACGAGAAGCTCGAAGAGGCGGCGCGGCGAATCGTCGACGAAGCCCTGAGCGTGCCCGTCGAGTCGCTGGGCATCGTCGACGCCTCTCACTCCGAGACGATCTACTGGGCGTTCTCGGTGGTCGGCGCCGCGCAAGACGAGCTGGCCGGCCTGCACGGCCCCGTCGAGTTCAAGCTGCCGGACGACGCGATTCCCCTCGTGCCGTCGCTGGCCGATCGAGTCACCCTCCGCTCGCAGGTGAAGGAGACGAGCTATCTCCCCCGTCGGCTCGGCTTGCTCGAGCGGAAGCTCCTCGAGCTCGGTGGGCTGAAGGCGTCGTACGAGCAGCTCATGCGCAACCTGTCGAATGCCTGGGCCGACCAGCGGTCGATCGAGAGCGCGAACAAACGAGCGGGCGCCCGGCCGATCGTCGACGAGCTGAGACGAGAGCTCCGGAGCGTCGAGGCGCTCGCCGTGAAGGACACCACGACGGCCTGGAGCATTCTCAAGCGGGCGAAGCGGCGACAGCTGACGGTGATGCCGAAGGACCAGCTCCGGGTGCAGTGGGCGATCATCGAGGCAGAGGCCAACCAGAAGCTCGCCCAATGGCGCATGCACGCGAAGGTGAAGCTGGCGATGGCGAGCGCTGTCGAGGACCCAGGCGCTGACCCGGCCAAGCCCGCCTCGAGTCCGGCCGCTCCGAGCGCGAAGCCCAACCCGACGGCAGCACCGGGTCCCGAGGCCAAGCCGGGAGCTCCGATGGCAGGGAAGGCGACCTCGCCGCAGCACGACTCGCTGCCACCAGTCGAGGCGATCGTCGCGGTCTCGGAGCTGCTCGACGGCTACCACGACGCCTTCTTCGATCGCGCGCAGCTCATCCGCGAGCGGCTGACGTCGGCCTCGCTCGCGCTCGTGCTGATGCTGCTGATCTCGGAGACGTTTCTGGTCACGACGCTGGCCGAGGCGCTCGGGGGCGAGAAGACGAAAGACATCCTGGCGAACATCCTCCACGCCGCGCCCTTCCTCGGCGGCATGGGCGCCATCTGCTCGGGCCTGGTCTCCTCACTGGGATCGAACGCAGGCAAGCGGCCGCAGGCGGTGTTGGAGAACACGATGCAAGCGGCCCGCATGGTGCTCGGCGCAGGCTCGGGCTTCGCAGCCGTCTTGCTCCTCGCGCGAACGCTCGACAACGCCTCGCTGCTCGCCGCGGCCGCGTTCGCTGCCGGCACCTCGGAGCGCTTCATTCCGAGTCAGGTCGAGAAGCTCCTCGGAGACGCGACCCCCAACGGGCGTCAGACCTGATCTCCCCCAACGACAGAGCGACATGCCGACTCCTCAGGACTACGCCCGCGCTGCCAACCTCTCCGACGAGGCGCTCCTCTCGGAGTGCGACGAGTCGTTCTTCATCGCCTCGGGGCCGGGCGGTCAGCACCGCAACAAGACCGAGACCGGCGTGCGGCTCGTGCATCGCCCGACGGGCCTCACCATCACCGCCACCGAGCGACGCAGCCAGCTTCAGAACCGTGGCGCCGCGCTCGAGCGCCTCCGCGCGGTGCTGGTGAAGAAGGCCCACGTCGACGCGCCGCGAATCGCCACCAAGCCGAGCAAGGGCGCGAAGCGGCGACGGCTCGAGAACAAGCGGGCGACGTCGATGAAGAAGCAGAACCGCCGCAGCGGGTGGGACTGACCGTCAGGCGCGCTCCCAGGCCTTCACGCGACGCTGTTCTCGAACCCGCTGAGCGACCGAGAGCAGCGGCCGATCTCTCACGAAGCGCTCGCGGAAGTCGGCGTCGAAGAGCGAGAGATCGAGCTGGTCGACGAGCTCCATCGCGAGCTGGAGCGCACCGGCGAGCGCGAGATGCACTTCGGGGTTGCTCGGCGACTCGCTGGCCAAGGTCCGAAGCGCTGCTTGCACCGCGAGGAAGCGCTCGATCGTCGGGTGCGGCAACCGGGTGCCGTTCGCGAGCACGCAGCTCACCACTGCGGCGAAGACGTGCAGATCCTCGATGGTGCGAAACGGCTTGAGCGCCCGCTCGTAGCCGTCGCCCGCCAGAACGGACACGACCGGCGTCTTCTCGAAGCGCACCGAGGCGTGAGGCACTTCGGGAACGAAGGGGAGCATTGGCAACGGCTCGATGACGAGGTTCGGCGCGCTCGCTTCGACACGCGCGACGACGAGCTGCGGCCGCCCGTCGAGCTCGCCCGTCTTCGCCACCACCAACAACCGGGTGGCGAGCGAACCGCCGGTGACGAACTGCTTGGTCCCTTCGAGGGCGCCGTCACGCAAGGTGGTCGCGATCGCGCGCGGATGACCACCACCGGCTTCGGTCGCACACAACGCCGCGAGCTCGTCGGGTCCAAGTGACGGATCGAGCGCACGCAGCGCCGCCGAGTAGCCTCCGAAGAAGGCCAGCCCGAGCCGATCGGCCCGTCGGCCCATCGCGATCGCTTGATCGATGGTGCGCCCCGAGCGCCGCTCCGCCGACGTTGCCTGCCACCACTCGCTCAGCACGTTTCAGCTCTTTCCGAGCTGTTCCACCAACAGCTCGTTGATGCGCTTGGGGTTGCCCTTGCCGCCGAGCTTCTTCATCACCTGGCCGACGAAGTAGCCGACGATCTTCGTGTTGCCGCTGCGGTAGCTCTCGACGTTCTTCGGCGCCTCCGCCATCGCCTGGGCGATCGCCTCGAGGAGCGGGCCGTCGTCGTTCACCTGCGCGAGCCCCTTCTCCCGAATGATCTGGGCCGGGTCCATTCCGGTGGCGAAGAGCTCGGCGAACAGCTCCTTCGCGCCCGGCCCGGAGACGACGCCCGACTTCACCGCCGTGAGCACGGCGCCGAACTGCGCGGGCGTGAACCTGAGCGCCGCGACCGAGGTCTTCGTCTCGTTGAGCAGCCGCGACAGCTCGCCCATGAACCAGTTCGAGACTTGCTTCGGGTCGTTCACCTCGGCGAGGCAGCGCTCGAAGAAGTCGCTCATCGCGCGATCGGCGGTGAGCACGCCTGCGTCGTAGGCCGGCAGGCCGAGGGTCTCCACGTAGCGCCGTCGGCGGGCTCGGGGCAGCTCGGGGAGCGCCCGTCGCTGCGCGTCGATCTGGTCGGCTGCGAGCACCAGCGGTGGGAGGTCGGGCTCCGGGAAATAGCGATAGTCGTGCGCGTCTTCCTTCGAGCGCATCGAACGGGTCTCGCCGCGCTGCGGATCGAACAGCCGGGTTTCCTGCTCGACCTTCTTCCCCGCCTCGAGGAGCTCGACCTGCCGGTTCGCTTCGATCTCGATCGCCTGCTTGATGAACCGGAACGAGTTGAGGTTCTTGAGCTCACAGCGGGTGCCGAAGACCGTCGAACCCACTGGCATCACCGAGACGTTGGCGTCGCAGCGAAACGAGCCCTCTTCCAGGTTCCCGTCGTTCACCCCGAGCCAGACCAACACGTCGCGCAGCGCCTTGAGGTACTCGACGGCTTCGTCCGCGCTGCGCAGCTCGGGCTCGCTCACGATCTCGAGCAGCGGCGTGCCGGCGCGGTTGAGATCGACGAGCGACCTGGCGCCTTCGTGAATGAGCTTGCCCGCGTCCTCTTCCATGTGAATGCGGGTGAGCCGCACCGACTTCTCGCCCTCGGGGCCCTCGAAGACGACCCGCCCGCCGAGGCAGATCGGAAACTCGTACTGGGTGATTTGGTAGCCCTTGGGGAGGTCTGGATAGAAGTAGTGCTTTCGCGACCACTCGCTGCGTTCCTGGACCCTGCATTCGAGGGCGAGGCCTGTGCGGATCGCGAGCTCGACGGCGTGACGGTTCAGCACGGGAAGCACGCCAGGCAGGCCGAGGCAGACGATCGAGGTGTGCGCGTTGGGGTCGCCGCCGAACGACGTCGATGCGCCCGAGAAGAGCTTGCTCGTGGTGAGCAACTGCGCGTGCACCTCGAGACCGATCACCACCTGAAACTCGGAGCGCGGCATCACGTCGCTCCTTTCGGGGTGAGCTCGAGCTTCGTCTCCACTTCGATCGCACGGCCCGCGCGCAGCACCGTCGCTTCGTCGAAGGCGCGCCCGATGAGCTGAGCACCGATCGGCAGGCCGGACTTGGAGATCGCGCACGGCACCGAGAGCCCGGGGAGGCCGGCGAGGCTGCACGGGAGCGTCAGCACGTCCATCAGGTACATCGCGAGCGGGTCGTTCACCTTCTCGCCGAGCTTCCACGCGAGCACCGGCGAGGTCGCCGAGAGGATCACGTCGACCCGTTGGAACGCCTGCTCGAAGTCGCGCCGAATGAGCGTTCGGACCTGCTGCGCCTTCCGGTAGTACGCGTCGTAGTAGCCCGACGAGAGCGCGAAGGTGCCGAGCATGATTCGGCGCTTCACCTCCGCTCCGAAGCCTTCGGCGCGAGATCGCTCGTACAGCGCGCGGAGCGATTCGGGCTTCTCGGTTCGATGCCCGTACCGAACGCCGTCGTAGCGGCCGAGGTTCGACGACGCCTCGCTGCAGGCGATGACGTAGTAGGTCGCGAGCGCGAAGCGGGTGTGAGGGAGGCTGAGCTCGACGATGGTCGCCCCGAGCGCCTCGAGCTGCTTCGCCAAGGCACGAATCGAGGTCTCCACCTCCGCGTCCATGCCCTCCACGAAGTACTCGCGAGGGAGCCCGACCCGCAGCCCCTTCACCCCGCGCTCGAGCTCCGCACGCCACTGCGTCGGCTTGGCGTCACTCGAGGTGGAGTCGCTGGCATCGAAGCCCTCGATCGCCTCCAGCATCAGCGCCGCATCGGTGACCGAGCGAGCGATCGGCCCGACCTGGTCGAGCGAGCTCGCGAACGCAATCACGCCGGATCGAGAGACGCGGCCGTAGGTGGGCTTGAGACCGACGACTCCGCAGAGTGAGGCGGGCTGGCGAATCGAGCCGCCGGTGTCGGTCCCCAGCGCGCCGAAGACGAGCCCGGCTGCGACCGCGGCCGCCGAGCCTCCCGACGAACCACCCGGCGTCAGGGACTCGTCGTGCGGGTTCTTCGTGCGCTGGAAGGCGCTGTTCTCGGTCGAGCTGCCCATGCCGAATGCGTCGAGGTTCGTCTTGCCGAGAATGACCGCGCCTGCCGCCTTGAGCCTGGCGGTCACGGTGGCGTCGTACGGAGGGCGAAACCCCTCGAGGATCTTCGAGCCGGCGGTGGTGACCACGCCCTCGGTGAGGATGTTGTCCTTGAGCGCGACGGGAACGCCGTCGAGCGGGCCGAGCGGAGCGTTGCGCGCGCGCCGATCGTCCGAGGCCTTGGCCGCCGCCATCGCGCCAGGCTCATCGAGGTGGAGGAACGCGCCCACGCTGCTCGCCCTTGCCGCTTCGAGGCAGTTCGACGTCAGCGCGCTGCTGGTGAGTTCCTTGCGCGCGAGCTGCGCTTGAAGCTCGGTGATCGTCTTCATTCGATCACCTTGGGGATCGCGAAGTGCCCACCTTGAACCTGAGGAGCGTTCGCGAGGGCGACCTTCGTGCCGACCTCGCCGGCCACCATGTCCTCCCGTTGGTGAGGCGCCGCCGTGCCGACCGCCGTCGTCGGAGGAACCCCCGTGGTGTCGACGAGCGAGAGCTGATCGACCGCCTCGAGGATCGCGGAGAGCTGCTGGCGATAGGTGGCGAGCTCTTCGGCGCTGAGCGCGAGCCTGGCCAGCTTCGCGACGTGCAGGACTTGCTGATCGGTGAGCTTCATCGCGGCGGACTTGTAGCCTCGTGCTCTCCGCGCCTCCAGCCGCAGATGTCTCCTGGTAGCGTGTCGGCCCGATGAACCTCGAGCGATACCTGCAGCGGCTCGGCTTCTCTGGTCCCACGGCTCCGACGCGCGCCACCCTCGACGCGCTCTGCCTCGCGCATGTTCGGAACGTTCCCTTCGAGAACCTCGACGTGCTCCTCGGCCGGCCGATCGAGCTCTCCGACGAGGCGCTCGAACGGAAGATCGTCGGCGGGCGCGGCGGCTATTGCTTCGAGCTCAACGGGCTCTTCGCTCGCCTCCTCCGGGAGCTCGGGTTCGAGTGCGAGCTGCTCAGCGCTCGAGTGCGGCTCAACCACCCCCGAGAGCTCACGCCGCCACGAACGCACTGCTTCGTCCGAGTCGTGGTCGACGGGGTGGCGCTCCTCGCCGACGTGGGGGTCGGCGGTGCGTCGGCCACCAGCTCACTGCGCCTCGACACGCAGGCCGAGCAGCCGACTCCACACGACACCCGCCGGCTCGTCCGCGAAGGTGAGCGCGTCTTTCATCAACTCCGCCAGGGCGACGCCTGGACCGACGTCTGGGAGTCGACCCTCGAGCCGATGCCGCTGATCGATCGGGAGGTCGCCAATTGGTACACGAGCGCGCACCCCCGATCGCACTTCCGAGACACCCTCATGGCGGCCCGCGCACTCGACGAGACCGGGCGCATCGGCTTGCGCGACCGGCAGCTGACGATTCGCACGCCAACTGAGGTTCGGACTCGCACCATCGACGACCCGGACGAGCTGATCGAGGTGCTCGCGACGGAGTTCTCGCTCCACGTCCCCGCCGGGACGCGCTTCGTGGGCCCCCGCTTCGACTGGCCACCGGGTCGGTGACTCGAGCCCTCCGGCCGAGCCCGTGACGGAATCGAGGCGGTGCTCGCGCCGCATTGAAGACGGTGCTCGGCCGCGAAGGGTTCGTTCGGGCCAAGCGTCGCGAGCCGCCCGACCGGGTCGTCGTCGTCGCCCAATCGAGCGAATCACCTCGACATCGAGGGTGTTGGCGCGAAGAAGGGAACGGGCGAACTGACGCTCTGGCTTCGTGCTCCGAACACGAAGGGCAAGGGCAGGCTGCGACGGATCCCAATCGTGGTCGGCTCGCAAGCGGGTTCTCGATCGAGTGGCCGCAGCGAGGCGCACGACCGACTCAACCGGCGGCGCGCTACTTGAGCCGCTCGATCGCGTTGCGCGCGACGTTGGCTTCGGAGCCCGTCGGGTGCTCGTCGAGGTACCGCTGGTAGTACTTGAGCGCCTCGGCCTTCTTGCCCTGCGCCTTGAGCACCTCGGCCATGCCCATGATCGCCGGGCCGTACTTCCCGTTCACCTTGAGCGCCTGCTCGAACGCCGCCTCCGACTGGAGCAGCTGGCCCATGTCGAACAGCGAAAAGCCGCGGCCCACCAGCGGCTCCACCGCGTCGGGCTTGAGGTCGGCCGCCTTGCCGTACCAGCTGAGCGCCGCCTGTGGCTTCTCGGCGTCTCGGAGCGCATCGCCCCGCTCGAGGTAGTAGTCGAACGACTTGCCCGGTGGAGGACCTCCCGCGCCCGCGACCTTCGTCCCGGCGTCCACGACCGCCTTCGGCATCGCCGCACCAGCATCGACGACGGTCACGCCAGCGTCGGCGACTCCGGAGTCGACCCCCGCGTCGGTCCCTGCATCGGCGAGCGCGGCGCTCTCGAGCTCACGCTGGCGAGCCTCTGCCTCGGCCTTCGCCTTCGCTTCGAGCGCTGCCGCCTCGGCCTTGATCCGATTCTCGTCGTCGATCTTCTTCTGCTGGGCGAGCCGTTCGGCTTCGGCAGCCTGCTGCTGCTGCTCCGGCTCGTAGAACCCGAAGTAGTAGCCAGCGGCGCCTCCGACCGCGAGCCCACCGAAGACGAGGATGAGCCACTTGAGCCCGCCCCCGCTCTTCACCGGCTTGAGCTCGTCGTCGTCGATCGGCGCGATCGCGACCGGCGCCATCATCGACGAGACCGGCGGCGCTCCCGGTTGGGTCTTCACGTCTCCGCGCGATGACGGCGCAGGCGTCGCGAAGGCCGGCGACTTGAGCGTCTCCTTGAGCGGCTCGGCGAAGGAGGGAGGGACCTTCTGCGTCTCCTTCTGTGAATCGGTCGGCGGCGCAGAGGGGGGAGGCGGAGGCGGAGGAACGGAGAAGTTCGGCTCCTTCCACGTCTCCATGATCTTCGCCTGCGCCGAGGAGCCCTTCAGCGGGAGGTTGATCGCAGGGAGATCGGTTCGGCTCGCGCGAATCGCCTCGTAGGCGCGGCCCTTGGCGGCGTCTTCCACGACCTGGAAGAAGCTCGCCAGCTCGGGAATGTCGCCGAGGCGCTTCCAGGTCTCTCCGGTGAGCGAGATCTCGTCGTCGCGGGTCACCTTGTTCTCGATGATCCACTTCTGGAGCGTGGTGAGCTCGCGGCAGAGATAGGTGTTGCCGTTCGGCTGGCGCACCTTCCACTCACGCGGTGGCGCGGTGCCGGGCAGCGGCTGCTGGAGCGCGGCGTCTTCCCGAACCGGCAGCGTCATCACCAACGACTTCTTCTTCACCCGAAAGACGTGGGCGCACTCCGAGCACTTCACGGTGACGCCTTCGTCGGTCACCCGAGCATCGTCGAGCTCGTACTCGGACTGGCAGCGTGGACACCGAACGTCCATGGACCCCCCAACCGTAGATCAGCCCTGCCAAGAGTCGAGGCTCGGTCCCGCCCGTCCGAAAAGAAGCTCGCCCAGGCCGAAAAATTGCCCAGTGGGCCCCCCTCCCTACACTCCGCAACATCTCGATCCAGGGGTGTTGGGAATGACGGCGAAGCGACCGAAGGACAAGGCGCTGCTCTCGAAGCAGGAGATCGTGGCGCGGCGGAAGGCCCTCAAGGAGAAGAAGTCGGGCACTTCCGGGTCGGGCCGGCGGGCGATCGCGGGCGTCTTCATTCTCGCGTTCTCGGTGCTCTCCTTCCTCTCCATCGCCACCTTCGACGCGAAAGATCGCGTCGGCCCGGGCTTTCGGAACGCGATCGGTCCGGTGGGCCACGCCATCGGGGAAGCCTTCCGCGGCCTCTTCGGGGTGATCGCCCTCGTCATTCCGGTGGTGGGCTTCTACGCCGCTGGCGTGCTGTTCGTCGGTGAGCGGGAGCGCAAGCGCTGGCCGCAGCTCGTCGCCTTCGGCCTCTTTCTCCTCTCGGGTGCGATCCTCGCACAGCTGCTCTTCAAGGAAGACCCGAGCTGGGCGCACGCGCCGGGCGGCCTCATCGGGCGTGAGCTCGGTGGAGTGATGACCGCGCTCTTCTCGACGGTCGGCACGGTGGTGCTCGTCACCGCGATCGCCGTGACCGCCGCGATCGTCGGCACCGAGTTCGCGTTCTTGCGATTCTGCGGGTGGGTCGCCGCGAAGAGCGTCGTCCTGCTGGAAGCCGCGAAGGCTTGGGGGCTCGCCTTCTGGTCCAGTCAGCAGCAGCGCCTGGAGGCCCGCAAGCTCGAGGCCGAGAAGGCCAAGGCCGAGGAGGAGTCGTTCCTCGCCGAGCTGGAAGAAGAGGAGGCCGAACTCGCCGAGCTGGAAGCCGCTGCGTCCGAAGCAGAGGCCGCGGCCGAGGAGGCCGATCGGCTCCAGAAGAACCAGGAAGAGGCCCGCGCCCGCGCGATCGCCGAGAAGGAAAAGTTGCGCATCGAGCGCGAACGCCTCGCCGTGGAGCGAGAGGCGGCCAGGCTGGCCAAGGAGGCCCTCAAGTCGGCCCGCCTCAAGGAGAAGGAACAGCGCGCCCAGTCGGTCGCGTCGATCGCCCCGCTCCTCGTCGACGAAGCCAAGACGTCGATTCCCCAGCCGTCCGACGCGATCGCCGAGCCGCCTCCGGGTGAGCCGGCCTGGGTCATGTCCTTCTTCCAGCCCCAGCCGCCGCCGCCGCCGCCCGTCTCGATTCCGCCCGCGGCCCAGGTGCCGTCGCAGCCGCCGATGGCCACGGCGCAGTCGAAGCGGGTGCCGACCATCGTCGAGCCGCCCTCGATTCTGCAGCAGCCACCGCCGCCCCCGCCGCTCTCGATCCCCCCGGTGGACGCGGCCGCGCTCGCTCAGTCGGTGCCGTCGATGGCTTCGCTTCCGCCGGTTCCCGTCGCCGAAGCTGCCGCCTCGCTCGCTCCTGCTGCGACGGGTGCGATCGCCGTCGGGAGCCAGGTGTCGGCGCTCGCTGCCGCGCTCCCTCACGCCCTCGCGCGAATGCCGCTGATCGTCGAGCCCAAGGCGCCGCCCAAGCCCACGAAGGTCGAGAAGCGCAAGGAGTTCGAGTTCTCCGACGGCCGCACCGCGTTCGATCTCCCGCCCCTCGACATGCTGGACATGAAGCGGAACGAGAAGAAGGCGCTCGACAAGGAGGCCTTCCTCCAGACCGCCGAGAAGCTCACCGCCAAGCTGCGCGACTTCGGCATCGAGGGTGAGGTCGTCGAGATCCGCCCTGGACCCGTCGTCACCATGTACGAGTTCAAGCCGGCGCCCGGGGTGAAGATCAGCCGCATCGCTTCGCTGTCCGACGATCTCGCGATGGCGATGGAGGCCATGCGGGTGCGCATCGTGGCCCCGATTCCCGGCAAGGGCGTCGTCGGCATCGAGGTGCCCAACAAGGAACGCGAGATGGTGTTCCTCAAGGAGATCGGCGAGCAGGACACCTTCCAGAAGTCGGTCTCCAAACTCACCATGTGCCTCGGGAAGGACATCGAGGGCATGCCGTACATCCTCGATCTCGTGAAGGCGCCTCACCTGCTGATCGCCGGCACCACCGGCTCAGGCAAGTCGGTGAGCGTGAACGCGATGATCATGTCGATCCTCCTCAAGTCGACGCCCGAGGAGGTGCGCTTCATCATGGTCGACCCGAAGATGCTCGAGCTGTCGATCTACGAGGGCATTCCGCACCTGCTCTTGCCGGTCGTCACCGATCCCCGGAAGGCCGCCGTCGCGCTCCAGTGGGCGGTCGACGAGATGACCCGGCGCTACAAGCTCCTCGCCGAGGCGGGGGTGCGCAACATCACCGGCTACAACACCCTCGTCGACGCCGAGCAGAAGAAGAAGGCCGCCGCAAAGTCCACCGTCGACGCCAAGCCCGTCAGCATCAAGCCGGAGAAGAAGCCCGAGCCCGTCGTCGACGCCAAGGCCGCCGAGGCACCGCCCGTCGAGGCCAAGCCCGTCGAGGCTGCACCGGTGGTGGCGCCTCCCGCGGAAGCGCCCAAGAAGAAGAAGCGCAAGCTCCTCATCGTCGACGTGGCCGATCAGCCGGAGGGTGCGGTGGCAGAAGCGGCTCCCGCGTCGACCGAGGCCACCGCCGCCCCTGCGCCCCAGCTCGACATCGGCGTCGCGGCCCCCGCAGCCCCCGCCGAGGAGATTCGCGAAGCCGTCGCAGCCGACGCCGTCGCCGCCCCCGTCGACGAGACCAAGCAGGCCGAGATCCGCGTCGAGGAGCCCACCGAAGAAGCGCCCTCGGAACAGGAAGCCGCCGCGCTCGCCGAGGCCGCCTCCGCCGAGAACCCGACCGAGGCCGCGCCCGTCGAAGAACGCCAGAAGCTCCCCTACATCGTGGTGATCATCGACGAGCTCGCCGACCTGATGATGGTGGCCTCGAAGGAGGTCGAGACCTCGATCGCCCGCCTCGCCCAGATGGCCCGCGCCGCCGGTATTCACCTGATGGTCGCGACCCAGCGCCCGTCGACCGACGTCGTCACCGGCGTCATCAAGGCGAACTTCCCCCCCCGCATCAGCTTCATGCTCCGCAGCAAGCCCGACTCGATGACGATCATCGGCACCGTCGGCGCCGAGGCGCTGCTCGGCATGGGCGACATGCTCATCATGCCGCCGACCAGCGCTCATCTGCAGCGCGTGCACGGCTGCTTCGTCTCGGAGAACGAGATCAAGAAGGTCGTCGATCACCTCAAGGCGCAGGGCAAGCCCGTCTACGACGAGTCGATCCTCAAGCCGCGCGAGGACGAGGCCGAGGGCGGGGAGGACGGCGAAGACGAGCTGTCGGACGAGCTCTACGATCAGGCGATCGCGATCGTCAGCGAGATGAAGAACGTCTCGATCTCGATGCTCCAGCGCAAGATGCGCATCGGCTACAACCGCGCAGCGCGAATGATCGAGCGCATGGAGCGCGATGGCGTGGTGGGCCCTGCGGACGGCGCCAAGCCGCGCGAGGTCCTCGTGCGCGGCATCGGCCAGATGCCAGGCGCCGGCGCGATGATGTGAGGTCAACGCACCTCGGCCGCCGAGGTCAGCACGGGCCCAGTCGCGGTCTGCACGAGCGCCCGCACCCGCTGCGCGTCGTAGCCAGGTGAGAGCGCGCCCAACACCCGCAAGTGGCAGGCGGTGAGCAGCGGGTCGAGCCAGGGCAAGACGTTCTTGTCGCACGAGTACACGCCGCGATCGATCTCGTTGGGCGTACGGCCCGCGACGTCGTCGCCCTCGACCAGCTTCACCGAGGTGACGCCCTCCCCCACCACCCACAGCACCGTGTCGATGCCGCTCTGGGCCACCACCAGGGTCGGGTAGCGCGGCGGCGCGGTGACGGGCGTCCCTGCTTCGGTGATGGCGAAGGCGTTCGAGACGAGCCGGCCGCTGGAGTTCGCCTGCTCGATCGTGATCGAGGCTGCGGCGCTGAGATCGAGCAGCACGTCGGCCCGCAGTTGGTTCTCCCGCCCGTCGACTCTCGGAGTGAAGACGAACGACATGCGCGAGAGGGGAGACGGGTTGCCCCGGCCGGCGTCGGCGTTCACCGAGAACTGCGTCGGGTCGTTCACCTCGAAGTTGAAGAGGAAGGCGCGAACGCTGGTGTGGCCGGAGATCTCCACCGGCAAGGCCACCATGCTCGGGCCGGCGCGGATCAAGGGCGGTTGTTCGGCGGGCATGCAGGCCGCCACGAGGAGGCTCGCCACCGCAGCCGCACCAATGACGCTCGTCGTCCTCACCGGCGAGAGGATCGCCCGAGTGCCGCCTGCCTTCCTAGCCCTTGCACCACGACGAGAATGCTGGAGCAGCTCTGTAAGCCGGGTTTCGTTCCCGAGTTGCCCCGGGCGGCGAACATTCATCTAGAGGCGCCGTTGCCGACGCCTTCGACAGCAAGCAACCCGGAAGCATCGAGCGGGCCGCCCGTGTCTCCCCTTGCGAGGAGACGCTTCCCTATTGGCTCTTGCACCAGGTGGGGTTTGCCGTGCCGCTCCTGTCGCCAGGCGCGCGGTGCGCTCTTACCGCACCGTTTCACCCTTCCCCGTCCGTGAGGCCGGGAGGTCTGTTCTCTGTGGCACTTTCCTGCGGCTCGCGCCGACTGGCCGTTAGCCAGCACCCTGCCCTTCGGTGCCCGGACTTTCCTCCCGCCACCCCGTCCTGCAGTGACCGGCGTTCACCCGAGCTGCTCCAGCGCTCTCGCTGGTAGCACCCCCGACGGGCGCCTGCTCGATTTTCGGACGCGGCGGCGATCGTCAGGAACCGCGCAGGCACCTGACAGGAGCGTCAGCCCCGCCCCACCACCTCGTCTCCGAACGTGCCAGCGCCCAACCGAAATTCACCGGAAATCCAAACGACGGGTCAGTCGTTTGGGGATGGCAAGGCGGTTGCTGAAGGCCGAGAGCAGGAGCTTCCCATGCGGTTCGATACCCTCACCAAGCGGCAGGCCAAGAAGAAGAAGAAGTCGATCAACTCCCTCACCCCGGCGGTGTGGGCCCAGTTGACGCTCGCGATTCGCCAGCTCGCTGCTTGAGCGCAGCGCGCCCAGGCATGTACGGACAGCTGGGCGCGGCGCTCACTCGTCGTCGTCGGCCGCAGCGACTTCTTCTTCGCCCTCGACCTCGAGTTCCTCTTCTTCAGAGGCCTCGGCGCCCTCGGCTGGCTCGACCGGCTCGATGATCTTCGGAGCAGCCGACAGGCGGCTCTTCCGCTCGGAGGTCTTGGTGGACCCCGCCTCGCGCTGATCGGCCCCACATTTCGGGCAGACCGGATCAGGCTTCTTCATGTCGTAGAACTTCGTGCTGCACTTGAAGCAGACGAACTTGTTGCCGAAGTCTTTCGCGGCCATGCAGTCACCCCGTCGTGTGGAACCGAAAATCGAGGCGGGCTGCCTAGTGTCGCGGCCGTTTCAAGTCAACGGTGGCCGCGTTAGGCTGGGTAGAGATAATCTCGAAGGGCCGGCTCGAATCCTGTGAACGTCTCCTGCACCAACTGCGGCAAGCGGTACGTCCTCTCCGACGACAAGGTCGCTGGAAAGAGCTCCGTCAAGATCCGCTGCAAGCAGTGCCAAAGCCTCATCTCCATTGACGTTGCCACGGGTGCAGCCTCACCGGCGCAGGCAGGTTCCAGCTCCGCGCCCCCCTCCCGCTCGAGCGGGGCGGTCGCGATGGCGGCGGTTCAGCAGCCCGTCACCCGCAGCCCCTGGGAAGAAGAGGCGACGAAGGCGATGCCCGCCCTCGACCTCTCGACCCAGTGGCACGCGATGATCGGCGGAGTGCAGCAGGGCCCGTTCGACGTCAAGACGCTGATGGGGAAGGTCACGACGGGGGAAGTCACCCTTCGCACCTACCTGTGGAAGGCGGGCATGGCGGACTGGAAGCGCGCCGCCGACGTCGCCGAGGTGAGCTCGATCTTCGCGGGAGTGAAGGCGCCGGTCTCGAGCCCATCGGGAACCCGCGCCCCCACGGGACAGCTCCCGGCCGTGCCTCGCAGGGACGTCGCGGTCGCCAACGAGATGCCGTCGCCCGAGGTGACTCGGCCACGCGGGGGCAACGTCGCCGATCCTCTCCCCTCGAACCAGCTCGTCAGCCAGGCGGTGCACCAGCAGAGCGCTCGTCCTTCGGGCGTGACCCGGCCCCAGGCCAAGCCCGAGCCGCAGGTGCAACGCGAGCCCGAATCCCAGCCGGAGCTCCAGCTCCAAGCCGAGCCGGAGCCGCAGCGCGACGAGACCCCCGCGCCCGCCCAGGCCAAGGCCGAGCAGCCGCTCAACGATCTCTTCGGCGAAGTCTCGCGGGAGAACGCGACCACCGGACCCAGCGGCGTTCACGAGACGCCCTCGCAGCAGAACCAGGGCAGCTCGGCGCCCATCGATCCCTTCGCGGCGCTCGGCGAGGTGAGCGACAAGGAGCTGCCCCCGCCGGGCGAAGCCACCAAGTTCTTCATCGCCCAGGCCGGCGTCAACAAGCGCAACCCGCCGTGGAAGATCGCGCTCTTCGTCGTCAGCTTGATCGGCCTTCCCACGGCCGTTCTGTACCTCCTCTCGACCTTCAACGTCGTGCAGCTCCCGACCGTCACCCGCACCACCGACGACGGTGAGGTCGTGCAGGAGAGCTTCTTCTCTCCGGGCGGCGTCACCGGGCTCAAGGACATCCTCACTGGTGACGCGAAGCGACGCCGCGAAGAGGCAGAGCGCCGGGAACGCGAGCGACTGGCCGCGGCGCAGGCAGCCAGGGACCGCGCAGCCAAGACTCCGGGCACCGTCGATCCCGACGTCGACAACACTCCGCCCCCACCCAAGGTCGACCCGAAGATCGCGGCCGACTACGCGATGCTCGACGACCCGAACAAGACGACGAAGGGGCCGCGCGATCGCGAGAAGGCCGGCAACGCCATCGCGAGCTCCGGCCTGAAGGACGACGTGGCCGCCAAGGTGGTCGCGGAGAACATCAAGTCGTTCAACCTGTGCATCGAAGAGGCGCTCCGGCGAAACCCGAACCTCAAGGTCGGATCGATCACGGTGAAGCTGTCGGTGGGCGCGTCGGGGGCGGTCACCCGAGCCTCCATCGACCCGTCGATTCACGAGAACACCGACTGGGGCGCCTGCATGGTGAAGGCTGGCCGACGCATCGTCTTCCCCGCGTCGGACGGCGAGACCGACGTGCTGGTGCCGCTCAAGCTCGGCGTGGCGATGTGAGCGCGCAGTCGCTCTGAGAATGGTTGCATCGGAAGGCCGCGCGGTCGAAAGTGCGCGCCCGCCATGCACCTCGGCATCGTCATCGGAACGGTGGTGTGCACCAAACGAGTCTCGGGGCTCGAAGGGGCGCGCTTTCTGGTGGTGCAGCCGGTGAACCACGCCAAGACCCCCTACGGGCCGGCGGAGGTCGCCGTCGATCGGGCCTCGGCGAGTCCTGGCTCCTTCGTGATGCTCGAGGGCAGTCGCGAAGCCGCGCTCGCCTGCGACCCCTGGTTCGTGCCGGTCGACAGCGCCATCGTCGGCCTGGTGGACGAGGTGGACACGTGAACCTCTGCCGCGTGCTCGGAACGGTCGTCTGCACCGAGAAGCACCCGGTCTTCACCGCCCGGAAGTTGATGGTGGTGCAGCCCATCGACGAGGCACTCCAACCGCAGGGCAACTCCTTCGTGGCGATCGACAACACCAGCTGCGCCGGGAAGGGCGACGTGGTGCTGGTGCTCGGCGAGGGCAACGGAGTGCGACAGATCCTCGAAGACAAGACGGCGCCGGTGCGGCACCTCATCGTCGGGGTGGTCGATCGGCTCGACGTCGCGAGGCCCTGATGCCGAGTCCGCCGCTCCCGAAGCTGCGCGCCGAGTTGGTGGCGACGTCGCGACGGCTCCACACGATGGGGTGGGTCGCCAACCACGACGGCAACCTCTCGGTGAGGCTCACCGGAGATCGGCTGCTCATCACTCCGACCGCGGTCTCGAAGCTCGACGTCGACGACTCGATGCTGATCGTCGTCGATCTCGCCGGGAAGGTGCTCGAAGGGCGACGGAAGCCCTTCTCGGAGCTCGAGCTGCACCTCGCCGCCTACCGCGCACGCCCGGAGATCGAGTGCGTTCTTCACGCTCACCCGCCGCATGCCACTGCCTTCGGGCTCACCGGCCTCGAGCTCTCGCCGATCGCGATGCCCGAGATCGTCGTCTCCTTGGGTGACTCGATCCCCACCGTGCCCCGCTCGATGCCCAAGACGCCGGAGCTGGTGAAGGCCGTCGAAGCCGCCTCGGGGAAGGTCGACGCGATGCTGCTCGCCGGAAATGGCGCGCTCACCCTGGGGAGCTCGCTCGAGCAGGCGCTGCTGCGAATGGAGCTCGTCGAGCACTACGCGAAGATCCTCACCATCAGCCGATCGCTCGGCCCGGTGGCGCCGCTGCCGCCCGGAGACCTCGCCAAGCTGCTCGAGGCCCGTGCGAAGGCGGGGCTGGGGCCAAAGAAGCCCTGAGCTGGACCACTTCTTGCGGTGCTGGCGCGTCACCATGCGCCTCCGCCTCCTCGCAGCCACGCTCTGTTGGTCCTTCGCCACGTACGCCGACTGCCCGAGCGCCGAGCTGATCGTCGGCTCGACGCACGTGCGGCACTCCAGCAGCACGATCGTCTTCGAGGCTGGGCTGGCGATCGATGCCGATGGTGCTCCCGACGCCTACGGGCCCGATGGGCTCGGGCTCGATCACCTCGCGAACGCAGGAAAGCCGGGCAACTGGTGGGCGATCGTCACCGAGGACGGCACGGCGAGCGGGCGACCGGTCGTTCAAGGCCCCTCCGACCCGGCGCCCGGGCACTATGTCTCGACCACCGCGCTCGAAGATCGCTCCCGACCGCGCACGAGCCCGGCTCGCTACGTCGACTCCGCGAAGATCCCCTACGTCGTCCTGAGCCCCTCGTTGCTTCAGCCGAAGGGTCCCGCGCGCCTGGGAGACTTCGCCGTCGTTCGGCGCGACGGGAGGACGGTGCTCGCGATCGTGGCGGACATCGGCCCCAAGAATCAGCTCGGCGAGGGCTCGATCGCGCTCGCACGGGCACTCGGCGTCTCCAGCGATCCCAAGCGCGGCGGCGTGAAGAGCGGCGTCACCTTCGTGGTGCTCCCAGGCTCGGGAAACGGCAAGCCGGTGACGATCGACGAACTCGAGCGACAAGGCCGTCGCGCCTGGGAGAACGCCGGTGGCGAGCTGCTCTTCGAGTGCCGGTAGCTACTCGGGCTGCGGAGGCGGCTCGGCGTTCTCGAGCCAGGGGAGCGGATCGATCGCCTGCCCCTGCTTGCGGATCTCGAAATAGAGGTAGGCCCCCTTGAGGCTGCCGGTGTCGCCGACCGAGCCGAGCTGCACGCCCTCGGTGACCTCGGCGCCGACCTCGACCTCCGTGCTCGCGAGGTGGGCGTAGAGCGAGTGGTAGCCGAGGCCGTGATCGACGATCACGAGGTTGCCGTACCCCTTGAGCCAGCCTGCCCAGGCGACCGTGCCCGCGGAGACCGACCGTACGGGCGTGCCCTCGGCGGCGCGGAGATCGAGGCCCTTCTGCACCGTCACCGTGTTGAACCGCGGGTTGACGACCTTCCCGAAGCCGACCTCGACGAGGCCCTTCGTCGGTGAGGGGAGGTGGCCCTTTCGTGCCCGAAAGCCCTGGTGCTGCGCGGGCGCGAGATCACCCACCATCGCGGCCAGCTCCTTCTCGCTCGTCTCGAGATCGGCGATCAGCCGGCTCATTCGGTTCTGCTCCGCGCCGACGGAGGCGAGCAGATCCTTGAAGCGGGAAAGTCGGGCCTGACCGACGGCCTGCTCGGTGCGCAAGGAGCGAAGGACGGTCTCCTGCGAGCGCTCGAGCCGTTCGATCCGCCGCGCGACGATGCCTTGATAGCGCGCCAGCGTCGCCAGCTCGTCGAGGGCCTTCGCCTCGGAGGCGACCAACGTTCCCACCGCGCGCTGCCGCTTGATGAGGGTCGAGAAGTCGTCGGCGGCGAGCAGCACGCCGAGCGCGTCGCGTTTCTGGAGCCGGTAGAGCATCACCAGACGTGGCGCGAGCGCCTGCTGCTGGAGCTTCACCGCCTGCGCGTTCACCGCGAGCGCTGCGTCGAGGGTCTGTCGCTGCTTGTCGAGTCGCTGCCGTTGGCGTTCGAGGGTCGCGACCCGCTGGGAGGAGTCACGAGAGAGCCGCTCGAGGGTGTCGAGCAGGGTGAGGAGTTCCTTCTTCTCGGTGCCGAGCGCGTCGAAGGCCTTCTTCTCGGCGTCGAGGCGCTCCTGCAGATCGGCGCGCTCCTCCGCGACCTCTTGCGGGTTCGCTGCCAACAGCATGGCGAGGACGATCACCAAGGCTCACACCTTCAGGAACCGGCGAACGGCGATGAAGCTGCCCACGAGCCCGAGCGCGCAGCCGATGCCGACGACCTCACCCGCGAGCCGGAGCCACTCGACTCGAAGCTGCCCGCCCAGGCGCACGAAGCCGAGCGCTCCACCTTCGACCTCGAGCCAGTGCACCAGCCCGAACACCGCGAGCAACGCCAGCGCGGCGGCCACCAGGCCCTGGAGCGTGCCCTCGAGGAGAAAAGGCACGCGCACGAAGCGATCGGTCGCGCCGACGAGCTTCTGGATCTCGATCTCTTCCCGGCGGGCGAAGATCGCGAGCTGCAAGGTGGCGGAGACGACGATGACGGCGGTGAGGAACACGAGCGAGAAGACGATGAGGCTCGCGATCTCGAGCGCGCGGGCGATCAGGCTGAGCCGCTCGAGCGCCGCTTCGCCGTAGTCGACGCCGGTGACGAAGGGCAGCGCCTTGGTGCGCTCGGCGAGCTCCTTGAGCGCGGCTGGGTCACGCGCCGACTTCGGGAGCCGAAGCTCGACGCTCCACGGCAACGGGTTGTCGGCGAGCTCGGTGAGGGCCTGGCCGTCTTCTCCGAGCTGGGTGGCCAGGCGCCCCAAGGCCTCGGCGGGCGAGACGCGGTGGACGGTGCCTTGGGTGCGCTGCACGAGCGCGGCCTCGAGCTCGGAGACCCTCTCGGGGGGCGCGTCTTCGGCGAGGTAGACCGTCAGCTCGACCTCGGTGCCCAAGGAGTCGACGAGCGCCTCGAGCTGGGACCGAGCGATGCGGGCCACGCCGTAGCCGACGAGCGACAACGACAGGCTCGCGACCGCGATAACGTGCACGAAGGGCGAGCGCACGATGCTGCCCAACGCGGTCCGCACGAAGTAGGCGAGCTTGGCCGGAGCGCTCATGCCGTCTGGGACATCAACCGGGCGGCCTTGGCACCACGCTCGTCGGCCACCACGTTGCCCTTGACCAACCGCAGCGTGCGGCGCTGGTAGCGCTCGATGAGGGTGGCGTCGTGGGTCGCCACCACCACCGTCGTTCCGCGCGCGTTCACGTCGGTGAGCAGATCCATGATCTCCACCGTGAGCGCCGGGTCGAGGTTGCCGGTGGGCTCATCGGCGAGGAGCAGCGCGGGGTCGTTCACCAAGGCCCGCGCGAGGGAGACGCGCTGCTGCTCACCACCCGAGAGCTTCACCGGCGAGACGTCGGCTTTGTGCTCGAGCCCCACGCGCCGGAGCATCTTGAGGGACTTGTCGCGCACCTCGTCGCGCGGCGTGCCCAGCACGTCGAGGGTGAAGCCGACGTTCTCGGCGACGGTGCGGGTGGGGAGCAGCTTGAAGTCCTGAAAGACGACGCCGATGTTCCGGCGAAGGTACGGAATGCCCGACTCGCGGAGCCGCGCCACGTTTCGGCCCGCGAGCAGCACCTGGCCACGCGTCGGCCGCTCGGCGAGGAACATCAACTTGAGGAGCGTCGACTTGCCGGCGCCCGACGGGCCAGTGAGGAAGACGAACTCCCCCTTGTCGATGTCGAGGTTGAGGTCGACCAGGACGGGCGGATCGCCAGGGTACGCCTTGGTGACGTGGAACATCTGGATCATCGGGAGACGATCGTACCCGAGCCCCGGAACCCGCGCGAAAACCCGTCCTGCCCGTCAGCGACCGGTGCGCCGGTGGAGCGCGTTCTTCGCCCGCCACAGCGCCGCGAGCGCGTCTTCGAGGTCTTTCGTCCGCTCGGCGAGGGCCTTCTCCACCCGAGGGAGCGCCTCGGCGGCGTTCGAGCGTCGCCAGTTCTCTTCGGTGAGCCGACGGGTGAGGCGCCGCTCGACCGTGAGCTCGGTGCGCAGCCGATCGACTTCGTCTCTCAGGAGCCGCTCTCGCTTCCGGTGCTCCTCGAGGCGCGACTCGCTCACGGCCTCGTGCTCCTCGATGGAGCGTTCGAGGTGGCGGGCGCGCGCATCGGCCTTTCCGGCGGTGGTTCGTTTCAGACGGGCGACCTCGGCCTGCGCCGTCTCGAGTGCGCTGCGAAGCCGCCGGAGTTCCTCTGCCGAGCTGCTCATCCCCGCGTCGAGGACGAGCAGCTCCGGGAGCCATTGCTCACCGCTCGACCGATTACTTGCCGGCCTTCACGGCGGCGCGCAGCTCGGGCAGCGCCTTGAACAGATCGGCCACGAGCCCGTAGTCGGCGACCGAGAAGATCGGCGCTTCCGGGTCCTTGTTGATGGCGACGATCGTCTTCGAGCCCTTCATGCCGGCGATGTGCTGGATGGCGCCCGAGATGCCTGCCGCGACGTAGAGCTGCGGAGCGACGACCTTGCCTGTCTGGCCGATCTGCAGATCGTTCGGCTGCCAGCCCGCGTCGCAGACCGCGCGAGACGCTCCGACCGCGGCGCCGAGCTCGTCGGCGAGCGCGTCGATCTCCTTGAAGTCGCCCTTGGTGCCTCGGCCACCCGAGATGACCACCTTCGCCTCGGTGAGGGCCGGGCGCGCCGACTTCACTTCCTTGAACGCCACCACCTTCTGGAGCGACTTGGGCGCCGCCGGAGCGAAGGCCTTCACTTCACCTGCACCCGCCTTCTCCGCCATCGGGAACTCGGTGGTGCGCGCGGTGAAGCACTTGACCGCGGTGGACAGCTTGACGGTCGCGATGACGGCGCCGGCCCACATCGGACGGGTGAGCTGGAGATCGGCGCTCGAGCTGCCGACGACGCCGAGGATCTCGCTCGCCATCGCAGCCTTGAGGCGCGCGGCGATGCGCGGCATCACGTCTCGGCCGGCCTGGGTCGCGGCGGCCCCGACGTATTCGGCCTTGATGGAGGTGGCGACCTCGGCGACGGCGGGCGCGACGACGTCGGCGGTGAACTGGGCGAACTGCGCGCCCGAGCCGGCGTGGACGACCTTCGCTCCGAACTCCTTCACCTGGTTGGCGAGGGCCGAGGCGTCCTTGGCGAGGACGACCGCGTGCAGCTCTCCGCCCGTCTTGGCAGCGATCTGCTTTCCGGCGGTGAGGGCGTTGAGGGTGGCCTTGCGGAGGCTTCCGTCAGGCTGGGCTTCGACGAGAATGAGAACGTTGGACATGGGTGTGTTCCTCGAACTTCGAGATCAGAGAACCTTCGCCTCGCCCTTGAGCTTCTCGACCAGCGCCGCGACGTCGGGCACCTTGATGCCGGCCTTGCGCGCGGGGGGCGGGTCCAACTTGGTGACGGTGATCTTCGGCGCCGGGTCGACGCCGAGCGAAGCCGGGGTGTGCTCCTCGATGGGCTTCGACTTGGCCTTCATGATGCCGGGCAGCGACGCGTAGCGCGGCACGTTGAGGCGGAGATCGGTGGTGACGACGCAGGGCATCGAGCACTCGAGGGTCTCGAGGCCGCCGTCGACTTCACGCACCACGGTGACGGTCTTCAGGTCGGCCGCCACCTTGAGCGCCGCGTCCTTCGCCTCGACCGGCTCTTCCTTGGAAGCGAAGGTGGCCTGCGCCCAGCCGAGCCACTCCGCGAGGTACTGGCCGACCTGGTTCTGATCGTCGTCGATGGCCTGCTTGCCGAGGAGGACCAGGTTCGGGGTCTCCTTCTCGACCAGCTTCTGCAAGCAGCCGGCGACGGTCATCTGATCGAGCGGACCCGCGTGGTTGACCCACACGGCCTTGGTGGCGCCCATCGCGAGCGCCTGGCGGAGCTGCTCGTGCACGTCCTTGGTGCCGATGCTGACGACCACCACCTCACCGCCGCCGTGCTTGGCGACGAGGCGCAGCGCCTCTTCGATGCCGATCTCGTCGAACGGGTTGATCTTGTACTTGAGGCCTTCCTGAACGATACCGTTTCCCTGGGCGTTCACCTTGATCTTCGACTCGGAGTCTTCGACCCGCTTGGCGGTGACGAGGATCTTGATTGGCATGCGACGGCCCTCCAGTGGGCACTTCGAGAGGCGAAACGCACTGCATGACGCAATGCGGCGCTCGTTGATTTAGGGGTCAACGTCGGGTCCGGCAAGGGGAAATCGGCCGCCGATGAGCGGGGCCGAACGAGCCCATCACAATTGGTTGCGACGAGGTCAGACGCCCTTGAGCAGCTCGCGGGCGATGACGAGGCGCTGCACCTGGCTGGTGCCCTCGTAGATCTGGATCAGCTTCGCGTCGCGCATCAGCTTCTCGACGGGGTACTCCTTCGAGTAGCCGTAGCCGCCGAAGATCTGCACCGCGTCGGTGGTGGCCTTCATCGCCATGTCGGCGGCGAAGCGCTTGGCGTAGCTCGACACCAAGGTGTTGCGCTCGCCCGCGTCGAGCCTCCAGGCCGATTCGTAGGTGAGCAGCCGCGCCGCGTGAATCTCGCTCGCCATGTCCGCGAGCATGAACTGGACGCCCTGGAAGTCGGCGATGGGCTTGCCGAACTGCTGGCGCTGCTTGGCGTAGTCGATCGCGTGTTCCATCGCGGCGCGCGCGTTGCCGACGGCGAACATCGCGGTGAGCGGGCGGGAGTTGTCGAGGGTGTTCATCGCGATGAGGAAGCCCTCTCCTTCCTGGCCGATGCGGTTCTCGACCGGCACCTTCACGTCTTCGAAGGTGAGCGTCACCGTGTTCGAGGCGCGCTGGCCCATCTTGTTCTCGTGCTTGCCGACGGTGAAGCCCTTGGGCCGGCCCTGCACGACGAGGCACATGATGCCCTTGTGCTTCTTCGCCGGGTCGGTGGTGCAGAAGATCGAGAACTGATCGGCGTACTCGCCGTTGGTGATCCACTGCTTCTGGCCGTTGAGCACGTAGAAGTCGCCTTCGCGACGCGCAGTGCAGCGCATGCCGGCCACGTCACTGCCGGCGCCAGGCTCGGTGAGCCCGAAGCTCGCCAGCAGGAACTTCTCGGTGAACGGCCGGAGGAACTTGTCCTTCTGCTCCTTGGTGCCCGAGAGGACGATCGGCAGCAGCGCGAGGTCGTTGGCGATCATCGAGGTCGCCATGCCCGAGCAGCCCCAGGCGAGCTCTTCGGCGATCACCGCCTGCGCGAGGTGCGGCAGCTCGATGCCCCCGTGGTCCTGGGGAATCGTCATGTTCATCAGACCCAGCTCCCACGCCTGCTGGATGATCTCGCGCGGGAAGGCAGACGCCTCGTCGTAGTGCGCTGCCTTGGGCCGCATCACCTCGCGGCCGAACTTGCGAGCGGTCTCCTGCAGGGCCTTGACGTCGTCGGTGAGGGCGAAGTTCATGATGGGCGGGCTGTAACACGAGGCGAGGTGGGTTGGTGAAGGTCGACTCGAGCGGCTACGCTTCGGCCTTCGAAGACGTTGACTCGGGTGCGCGCCGGGCGAAACTCGACCGATGCCTCGCGAACCGCGGGGCGTTCGGACCTCGAAGGGGAGCGGTACATGAGATCGATGCGCTGGTCGGTGCTCGCGCTGAGCGCGGGAGCGATTGCCTGTAGCCCGATGATGATGGAGCCCACCCTCGAGGTGAGTGTCAGCCCGAAGACGCTCCGCAACGACGGCCAGGCAGCGACCATCACGGTGACGGCGACCGACGAGCAGGGCAAGGCCGGTACCGGCAACCTGCGCATCAAGTCGGCTGCGGGTTCGCTCTCCGGAGACGGCACGACGGTGATGCTCTCCGGCGGCAAGGCCGAGTCGGAGTTCACCTGCCCAGCCACCGACATGGGCTGCCGCGCGACCGTTCGCATCACCGTCGAGTGGACGACCCCCGCGATGAAGCTCGTCCAAGGGGGGACCTCGGTCACCATCATCGCCGTCATGCCGGACGCGGGCACCGACGCCGGAGTCGACGCAGGCATCGACGCGGGAGTGGACGCAGGCATCGACGCCGGGTTCGACGCGGGCATCGACGCCGGAGACGACGGCGGCCTCGACGCGGGCATGCCCATCGGACCGGGCACCTTCGACGGCGGCTTCTACGATCAGTACCGGCTCACCGTCGTCAGCATCGAGAAGCCGACGCTGCTCACCGGCGTGCTCGACGAGCTGGACGTCACCTTCAAGCTCACCACCAACACGAGCGGCATGCTCCCGGTCGCGATGCGCATGGCGACGGTGACGGTCGATCGCGGCGCCAGCCTCGACCTCATGAGCCCGACCCCATCGGTCACCCGAATGACCGACGCGAACGGTCAGTTCACCGTCACCGTGTTCAGCGGGAACGCGACGCGCGGCATCCTCAACGTCGTCGCCACCGCGTTGGACGCCCAGGTGACCGCGCAGGTCCGCGCCGTCAGCGTCGCGCTGATCGAAGAGGTCAACGACTCGACGGTGATTCGAACCCTGGCGGTGAACTCGAACGGCATGGGCAACACGACCCCCGTGTTCTTCCGCCTCCTCGACGCGATGAGCATGCCGGTCGAAGGCGTCGACGTGGACTTCTCGGTCACTCCGAACTCGGCGGCCGGCTGCACCGTGCTCCCAGCCCGCGATCGCAGCAACGCAACGGGCATCGTGCGAACGACGCTCTCGGCGGGCGACTCGAGCGGAACGGCACGGGTCTCGGCGCGCGTCGTCGGCCTGCCCGAGCGCGTCTCGAGCGACTTCAACATCGTCATCGGCCGGCCGAGCGACGAACGGCTCCAGCTCGCCTGCAACCGCTCGAGCCTCGGAGCGCTCCAGTCGAACACCCCGCCGCGAACCGATCAGTCCGCCGACTGCACCGTGGTGCTCGCCGACCGGAATGGTCGAAACGTGCCCTTCCCGCTCAACGTCTCGTGGCTCACCGAAGCCGGCAACCTCCCAGTGTCGACGTTGTCGATGCCGGGAGGCCAAGGAGTCACCGCGACGTTCCGAACGGGCGGCAACCTGCCGGTGCTGACGACGCCGCTCCCAGCGGTGCCGGTGCCCTTCAACCTCCCGGCGGAACCGTCGAACGGCTCGGCCAACCCGCGCGACGCCTTCGTCACCATCATCGCGGCCGTTCAAGGCGAGGAGCAGTTCTGGGACGGCTCGGGCTCGAGCAACAACATCTCGAACGGCACCTGGGACCCGGGGGAATACTGGGTCGACGTGCCCGAACCCTTCGCCGACTCGAACGACAACGGCATCTGGGATCCGGGTGAGCCGTACATCGACACCGATCGAGTCAACTGTGCGACCGGTCAGGTGGAGGCGAAGAACAGCCGGTGGGATCCACCGAACGGCTGCTGGGATCGATCGACGCAGATCTGGCGGGCGACCCACGTCGTCTACACGGGCTTCCCAGCCGGGGGTGCGCCGGGGGCGTTCCTCCGGTTCCAGCCGGCCATTCCCTTGTCGATGCTGCCCGACACCCTGGCCCAGATTCAGGTCTCGTGGACGGACTCGAACTTCAACCGGTTCTCGTCGGACAACGCCACGATTCAGGTCGTCACGATCTCCGGCACGCGCGGCACGGCCACCATCGGCTCGACCTCGATTGGCGGCGAGTCGTTCGGCCATGGCGTCGACTACAGGACGGTTCGCGCCCAGGTGTCGGACGCAGGCGCGGTGCTCGCCGAGGAAGGCGACTGCGACTTCCAAGACCCTGACTCGGGCTACCCGGCGGTGCGGTGTCTGCGTCGATACAAGTTCACTGCCTGGAGGACGGTGCCGCCGTCGGTCACCATGAACCTCGTCGCGCCGACTCCGCAGTCCGCGCTCAGCGATGGAGGCGTTCCGCCGCCGACGTTCACGACGTTCGAGCTGCGCGCCGCCAACTCGCTCCAGTCGAACCCGGTCTCCCACCAGTTCACGATTCAGTTCCCCTGAGCGCCCAGCCGGGCGAGGAGATCACTGAGCGCCTTCACCGTCACCGGCTTGGCGAGGTAGGCGTCCATTCCGGCGGCGAGGCAGGCGCCCTCGTCGCCCTTCATCGCGTTCGCGGTGAGCGCGATGATCGGCAGCCGCCGCGTGTCGCCCTCGCGCCTGCGCAAGAGGCGGGTCGCCTCGAGCCCGTCGCACTTGGGCATGTGCACGTCCATCAGCACCACGTCGAACGATCGCCGTGAGACCGCCGAGAGCACCGCCTCGCCATCGCCCACCACCTCGACCTCGTGACCGAGCCAGGCGAGCATCGCGCTGGTGAGGCGCGCGTTCACGTCGTTGTCCTCGGCGAGCAGCACGCGCAGCCGGCGACCAGTCGTGGGGCCCGGGCCCTGGAGCGGCAGCGCCGAGCTCACCTCGGGCAGCGGGAGCCGGGCCTCGAAGGTGCTGCCCTTGGCGTCACTGCGACTGAGCCGCAAGCTGCCGCCCATCAGCTGACAGAGCCGCCGCGCGATCGACAGCCCGAGCCCAGTTCCCTGCCGAGAGCCCGTCACCTGCACGAACGGCTCGAAGATCGACTCCTGGAACGCCTCGGGAATGCCCGGCCCGCTGTCGCTCACCTGCAGCTCGAAGGCTCCGGCGCCCCGTCGCAGCGTCACCGTCACCCCGCCGCTCGAGGTGAACTTCACCGCGTTGCCGATCAGGTTGTTGACGATCTGCCGCACCCGCGCCGCGTCAGCGAGCACCGGGCCCGCGAGGCCGTCGATCGCCACCCGCAGCTCGAGCCCCTTTCGCTGCGCCTCGGGGAAGAAGCCGCGCGCGGCCTGCGACACCAGCACTCCGAGCTCGAACGGCACGCTCGCCAGCTCGAGCTTGTCGGCTTCGATCTTCGAGAGATCGAGCACCTCGTTCACCAGGCCCAACAGCGACTCGCCGGCCGCCTCGAGCACGTCGACGTATTCCTTCGCCTCGGGAGGGAGATCGACCGTTCGCAGGAGCTGGGCGACCCCGATGATGCCGTTGAGCGGCGGGCGGATCTCGTGGGAGACGTTGGCGAGGAAGTGGCTCTTCGAGGTCGACGCGGTGAGCGCTCGTTCACGCGCGGCGATCAGCTCCCGCTCGGTCGCCTTCAGCTCGGTCACGTCACGCACCAGCGCGAGGAACCCGCCCGAGCGCATCGGCGAAATGCGGGCCTCGTAGTCGCGGAGCTGGCCTCGTGCCTCGAGCTGGTACTCGATGCGCTCCGAGGCCGAGGAGCGCCGGGCCAGCGTCATCGCCGCCCGAGTCGCCATCGCGATCGGCCCTGGCATCACCTCTTCCACCGGCTTGCCGAGGAACTGGTTCGGCGAGGCGAGCAAGGCCGCGTCGGGCGAGGCCTGGAAGTCGACGAACCGCCCCTCGGTGTCGAGCTGGAAGAGCAGGTCGGGGAGGCTCTCGAGCAACGCCTGGTTGCGCGACTCGAGCAGCCGCAGCCGGCTCTCGCGGGTCTCCAGCTCGACCGAGGCGAGCCGCGCCGCCGTCACGTCGACCATCACGCCGACGAACGAGCTCACCATGTCGTTGGAGAGCCGCTCGGGCGCCAGGGCGACCCGAATCCACCGGACGCCGTGGGTGGTGAGCACACGGGTCTCGAGCTCGAGCGGCAGCCGGTGGCTGAAGGCGTCCTTCGCTTGGGCCTTCACCATCGGGAGATCGTCGGGGTGCACCCGCTCCCGCCACCCGAAGCCCAGCGCCGCGGCCGTCGGTTGCCCGGTGAGCTCGAACCACCGCTCGTTGATGAAGGTGAGCGCGCCCTTGGGGTCGCTCTGCCACGCCACCACCGGGAGCAGCTGCGCGACCGCTCGAAAGTCCCGGCCGCTCACCTGTCCCACCAGGAGTAGCGCTGCCCCGACGGTGCCGCCCAGCTCTGCTTGAGGAAGTTCTTCGCCGACACGCTCGCCGAGTGGTGATCGGTCACCAGCGCCAACAGGCCCAGGTGCAGGCCGGCCGCCACCAGCACCACCAGCGGCACCGCCTTCTGCAGCTGGAACCGAACGAAGACCCAGGCCGAGGCGGCCGCGATCAACACGAGGATCGACGCTCCCGGAAGCGGGTTCTCGACCACCGCGTTCAGCCACGAGACCGGCCAGCTGCCTTCGCTCAGCAGCGGCACCGCGAGCCCGAAGAGCGAGGTCGACACGTGGTGGGCGCCCTGCGCGTCGGTGTACTCGAGATCGTTGGGGACGTAGTTCACCTGGGTGACGAGCGAGAAGGCGATCACCGAGGAGAGGCAGAGCCCCGCCGAGATCGAGAAGGCGAGCAGCGAACGAGCCGACAGCCGCTCGAGCGCCACCGCCGCCGGCGCGAGGAGGAACGGCACCAACGGCGTCAGGTGCCGCGGCCCCGTCGTCCACCCCCAGGAGTCGTAGGTGAAGGACGAAGTGAAGTACGCGTTGGCGAGCAGGAGCCCCACCAGCATCACCCACTGCGAACGATCGAGCGCCTTGAGCTGCCGAAGGCCCACGAAGGCGAGGAGCAGGAACGGCGAGAGGGTGAAGAAGCCACGCAGCGGCGAGAACGCCGAGAGGATGAAGGCGCGCGGATCGGGGAACCGGATGCCGAGGAAGCCGCCGAGGTGCCAGCCCTGGTAGGCCGCGTCGTTGAGGAACTTGTAGCCGCTGGTGAGCGGGTGCCCGAAGCAGACCTGGTGGTACGCCATCAAGGCGAGGAGCCACGGCATCGCCCCGGCGATCACGAGCCCGACCGCGCCGCCCAGCTCGGTCCACCGCTTCCAGCGCGAGGCCACCACGAAGAGCGCGACGCCGACGACGCCCAGCGCGCCGGTGTACTCGGTGAAGACGACGGCGCCCGCGAAGAGCCCGGCGAGCACGAGGCCTCGCTCGCGCCAGTCACGCCGTTCCACTCTCCACGCCGCGTAGAAGGTGAAGAAGAGCAGCACCGCGGTGAGCTGATGCGAGAGGAACTGCTCCGAGTAGCTGAACGCCATCGTGCCCAGCGCGTAGACGACCGTCATCGTGTCGGCGAGGTGCGGCGCCACGTGGACGCGCAAGAACCGGCGCAAGAAGACGAGCATCACCAGCGTCGGCAACACGGTGATGAAGAGCCGGGAGAAGAGCACCTGCGCCGACTCGCTCACCGGCGCCTTGAGGGCCTTCAGCACCGCGTAGATGGGCGCTCCGAGGAAGGACAACATCGGCGCCTTCGAGGGGTAGTACTTCGCCTCGACGAGCTGCGCGCCCGGAGGAGGCGGCTGCACGCAGCTCACGAGCTGCTCGACGTCGCCGACCTTCACCCGAGCGACGCACGAAAGATCGCCCACGCCGCCGAACTCGCGCAGCGTCTCGTTGATCACCACCGTGCCGTGATCGATGAGCGCCCGCGACTGCCAGAGCCGGCAGAGCTCGTTCGGGCTGCGCAGCGCCGGGTGATAGGGAAAACACAGCAGGTAGAGCGCCGCCACCATCGCGAACCCGACCCGACTCTCCCCGAAGCGCGTCATGAACGTCGGAGCCTCTAGCACCTCTGGGGCGAATCCCCAGCGACACTGCGACTTTCGACCGGCGTCACCACTCGACGGCTGGAGTAGGGTCTCGGCCGTCCCGATGGGCCACCTCGACGAAGAGCAGATCCTCCAGTTCACCCTCGGGAACTTGAGCGGCGAGCGAGAGGCACAGGCCCAGGCTCACCTGGTGGGGTGCGAAGAGTGCCGCCGGCGCCAGCAGAACATCTCGTCGATCGTCTTCGCCAAGACCATCGCTGGTCCCATCTCCGGCCCACCCAAGGGGCCCGACACCCGAGACGATCGGCCGAACCCGAACGAGCCGTCGGCCACCATCACCCGCGGCATGTCGTTGGGGCACTACGTGCTGCTCGAGCGGCTGGGCGCTGGCGGCATGGGCGAGGTCTTCGCCGCCTTCGATCCCCGGCTCGATCGCCGCGTCGCCTTGAAGCTCCTGCGCGCGGGCTCGCTGTCGGCCGAAGAGGGCAAGGCGCGGCTGTTGCGCGAGGCGCAGGCGATGGCGCGGCTCCAGCACCCCAACGTCATCGCGGTGCACGACGTGGGCACCTTCGGCGACCGGGTCTTCATCGCGATGGAGTTCGTCGAAGGCGAGACGCTGGGCGAGTGGCTGCGCGGCGATCGCACCTGGCAGCAGATCGTCGACGTCTTCGTCCACGCCGGGCGCGGGCTCGCGGCTGCTCATGCCGCCGGGCTCGTTCACCGTGACTTCAAGCCCGACAACGTGCTCATCGGGAAGGACGGCCGGCCTCGCGTCGTCGACTTCGGGCTCGCGCGCCAGTCGACCCAGACCCCGGCGCCGACGCTCCCCATGGCCCAACCGGACGCGCCCCTGCCCGACTCGAGCCTCGCGGTGCCGCTCACCCGCGACGGCGCGGTGATGGGAACGCCTGGCTACATGGCGCCCGAGCAGATCGGTGGCCTGCCGACCGACGCACGCAGCGATCAGTTCAGCTTCAGCGTCGCCTGCTACGAGGCGCTCTACGGAAAACGGCCGTACGGCGGCGCCACCTTGCGCGCCCACGCCAGCGAGATCGCCCAGGGCCGGCTGCTCGCTCCGCCGTCTGGCACGCAGGTTCCCGACGAGGTGTACGAGGCGCTCGCCCGCGGCTTGTCGAGTGATCCAGCCAAGCGCTGGCCCGACATGAAGGCGTTGCTCCAGGCGCTCGAGCCGAAGCAGGGCATCTCGGCGAAGCTGGTGACGCTGGTGGCGAGCCTGGCGATCCTCGCGGTGGCGATCGGTGGCTTCGCGGTCTGGCAACAGCGCCGCCTGCGCGTCTGCGGCGGGACCGAGGTGCGGCTCAACGGCGTGTGGGACGGCGCGCGGAAGAAGGAGGTGCGCGAGGCCTTCCTGGCGACGAAGGCCACCTACGCCGACGAGGTGTGGCGAAAGGTGGAGCGCACCATCGACGGCTGGGCGCTCGACTGGGTCAACACGGCGCGGGAGGCCTGCGAGGCGGCCAAGGTGCGGCGCGTCGACAGCGAAGAAGCCTACGAGCTGCGCCAGCGCTGCCTCGACGCCCGGCTCGACTACCTGCGGGCGCAGACGAACGTCTGGGCGACGGCCGATCTCGACGTGCTCGCTTCGGCCTCTTCCTCGGCTGCGTCCCTCGAGCAGCCCGCCTCCTGCTTGAACGCGACCGTTCTCGGCCAACCCAAGCGCGACGACCCGAAGGAAGCCGCCGCCGCCGAGGCGCTCCGCACCGCCATGCGAGACGCCGACGTGCTCTTCGGAGCCTCGAAGTATGCGGCCGGCGTCGAGCGGCTGGGCACGGCGATCAACCCCGACGCGCCCGAGGAGCTGAAGGCGCGAGCGCGGTTGCAGCTCGAGCACCTCCAGCAGCGCGCGGGGCAACCCGAGGCGGCTCGCCGTTCGCTCCTCCAGGCCACCGAGGGCGCGCTGCGCGCGAGGGACGACGCGACCCTCACGCACTGCTTCGCCCGGCTGGCCGAGAGCGAGAACGAGAACGACCCCAAACGCGCCGACACGTGGATGGGCATGGCGCGGGCCGCGGCCTCGACGATTCCCGACGATTGGGAAGTGCTCGTCGACCTCGCGCTCACCGACGGAACGCTGGCGATCTACCGTCGCAACCACGAAGGCGCCCAGCGCAGCTTCGAGCAGGCCCTCGAGCTCCAACAGAAGCACCTGGGCCCGCAGCACCCCGAGGTCGCGCAGACCTACAACCTGCTCGGCGTCGCCCTCACGAACCAGAACAAGCTCGAGGAAGCGATCGCCTTCTACGAGAAGAGCCTCGAGATGCACCTCGCGCTCGAGGGCCCGACCCACGCGCAGACGGCGCAGGCCGAACACAACCTCGCCGCGACCCTGCGCAGAAAGGGCCGCTACGACGACGCGCTGGTGCACTTCCAGAAGGCGCTCGACGCCCGCCGCGAGCTGCTCGGCCCCGAGAACGCCGACACCCTGAAGACGATGGAGGGCATGGCGCGCACGCTCCAGCACCTCGATCGCCGAGAGGAAGCGCTCGTGCTGCTCAAGGAGAACCTCGAGGTCCGGGAGCGGACGAGCCCGAAGTCGAAGGACGTCGCCGCGGCCTGCGAGCTGTTGGCCGAGCTGTACGCCTCGGGGCAAGACTGGCCGGAAGCGAAGAGCCTCGCCGAGCGCGAGCTGTCGATCGCCCTCGAGACGAAGGGGCCCGATGAGCCCCTGACGGCCCGCGCGCACCTCACCCTCGCCAACGCGCTCACCGGGCTGGGCCAGTGGGCCGACGCGAAGAAGCACCTCGACGAGGCGATGCGAATCAGGCGCAAGGCCGGTGACGACTCGGCCGACGTGGCCATCGTCCTCGATGCGCTGGGTGACCTCGCGCTCGAGCAGAAGAAGGGCGCCGAGGCCAAGCTGTACTTCGAGAAGTCCCTCGCCCTGCGCGAGCGGCTCGGCGGCGCCACCAACGAGTCGATCGCCGACGAGAAGCAGGGCATCGGGCGGGCGCTCCTGGTGCTCGAACAACCCAAGGCGGCCGTCGTGGAACTCGAAGAGGTGCTCAAGCTGCTGGGTGACGTCGACGATCGGCGACGGCTGGCGCGGGCGAAGGTCGATCTCAGCCGCGCGCTGTTGCTCGCCGACCCCTCGTCGCGCGAGCGCGGGCTGACGTTGTTGAGCGAGGGCCTCGCGGGGCTGAGCGCACGTGAACGTGAACGCCTCGCGCCCCTCGTCGAGCGCCTCGGCCTCCCGAAGGACGGCGGGCCCTGACGCGACGACTCAGAACAGCTCGTACCGCGCGCCGATCATGATCTTGTCGTTGCGGGAGAGGTAGCCGAACGGGCTGAAGCTCGAGCCCTCGAAGACCTCGGCGGCGAGCCACAGCTTGAGCGACTCCACCCCGAGCCAGCTCACCTTGGGGCCGATCGCGAAGCTCCGGCCGATCGGCTCGAAGGCGGCGCGCAGCTCGAGCGCCAGCCGGTCTCCGAGCAGCGTGTACGAGACGTTGCCCATGAAGAGATGGAACCAGGCGGTGCGGCCCGCTCCCGAGGCGGTCGCTGGCTCGAGGAGAACGAGCTGCTCGTTGGCCGCCACGTTGGGGATCGCCATGCCGAGGTAGCTCACCGAGTAGACGAGCTTGGAGTCCGACGCCTGGCTCACCCCGAAGACCCAGGTCACCACGCTCTTGTCGACCGGCGCGAAGGACCCGTCGAAGAGCGTCTGCCGGGGCGTGAACGAGAGATCGGCGTCGAGCTGTGCCGGCCCGACGATCGCCGAGCCCTCGAGCGAGAAGAGATGGGTGCGCGCGTAGGTGCCGCGAAAGAGCGTCTCGCCCGCCTGAAACCGGTTGATCACCGACGCCGCGACGGCCTGGTTCACCGGTCGACCTGCCGCGTTCGCCGAGGCGAGCACCTGCACCTCGGGGTCCATCACCACCCGCGGCATCTTCTCGTTCATCCACACCCAGGAGCCGCCGAACCGGACCTTCCCCGTCGACGCCAGCCTCACCGCGACGTCACCAAGAAACGGAGCCGGGCGTTTCGTCTCGAGGAACCGCTCTTGGCCGAAGTCCTCCACCGAGGGATCGAGCCGTCGGGTGTCGAACGAGGGCGCGAGCGCGGGCTGAAGCAGCGCCTCGTCCTGGCCGAAGACGAAGAAACGGTTGGGCTGGAAGAACGGGACGTAGGCCGCGAGCCAGGCGACCTTCCCGAAGGTGCCCTGCGCGCGCACCGCCGGCACGGGGAGCAAGGTGTCCTCGAGATCGCCCGCCACGAAGCTCTCGCGAAGATCTCTCGCGTTCAGCGACTCCGCCGGCGCGAGCGCCACGTTCGCCCCGAGCGGGATGCGTTGGTTGCCGACCCGGACGTCGAGCTTCGGCGAATAGAAGTCGAGGTAGGCGTCGCCGAGCATCGGCTCGAAGAAGGCCTTCGCGCGATCGAACTCCCGTTGGGTGGCGAAGCGCACCTGGGCGCGCCCCTCGAGCACCAGCCGCAGCCGCTCGTTCACCTTCACGTCCACTCCGAGCCAGGCGCGGAGCCGGCCTTCCGCCACGTTCTCGGCGAAGGGCACGTTGCGAGGCGAGTCGAAGCGGGTGTCGACGCTCGTGTCGGCCCGCACCGCGCCCAGGAGCCGCACCGTGGGCACCGCGGCGACGGGCGCGAACGACTCGAAGGCCGGAGCACCCGCATCGCTCGGGGACGAGTCGATCGGCTCGAAGGCCTCGAACGCCTCCACCGCGAGCGGCTCACCGGCGTCGGCGGCCTCTCCTCCGCCGTCTTGCGCGAGGAGCACCAGCAGCGCTGTCGTCAGGGCGCCCACGAGGCCTCGGCCTTACTACACAGTCGGGTGGATTCGGCTCTGACGCGCTCGACGCATGCGGCGCGCACTGCCAGACTCCGCCGCGTGGAAGGCATGAGCCAGCAAGACACGCACCTGTCCGGGAAACACCGGCTCGTCGGAGGCCGCTATCTCCTCGACGTGCGCCTCGGCGCCGGCGGCATGGGCACGGTGTGGAAGGCGCAGCAGATCGGCGTCGGCAACACCGTGGCGATCAAGTTCCTCAACCCGCTGCTCTCGGAAAACCCCGGCATCATCAAGCGCTTCGAACAAGAGGCGAAGGTGAGCCTCGAGGTGACGCACCCAGGCGCCGCGCAGTTGCTCGACACCGGCCGCGACCCGAAGACGGGAGAGCTCTACATCGTCTTCGAGTTCGTCGAGGGAGAAGACCTCCGCGCCCGGCTCACCCGCGACGGCTCCCTGCCCTTCGACGAGGCGAGGGAGATCGCGATGCGCGTCGGTGAGGTGCTCGCTGCCGCCCACGCTCGCGGCATCGTCCACCGTGACATCAAGCCCGAGAACATTCGGCTGCGGCGAGATCTGGGTGGCACCTACGTCAAGGTGCTCGACTTCGGCATCGCCAAGTTCCGCCCCGAGGCCGACGCCCGCCTCACCGCCGAGGGCGCGAACGCCGGCACGCCCGGGTACATGGCGCCGGAGCAGGTCCGCGCCGAGCCCATCGACGGCCGCGCCGACATCTACGCGCTGGGGCTCGTCACCTTCGAGATGATGGCCGGGGTGCCGACCTTCACCTCCACCGCGGCGCCTGCACTCCTCGTCGATCAGCTCACCACGCCGATGCCGAAGCTCCGCGAGCGCGTTCCGGGGCGTGACTACGCGGCGCTCGACGAGGTGCTGGCCAAGGCGTGCGCGAAGGACCCAGCGCAGCGCTTCCGGTCCGCCGGCGAGTTCGTGGCTGCGATGAAGGCGCTCGCCCCCGCGCCCTGGAGCTCCCGCGCTCGGCCCGCCGTCGCCCCCGCACTCCGCGCCACGCCCATCGAGGTGACCCCGCTCCCGCCCGAGGCGACGGTCCCTCCGCTCCCCCCGTCGTCCTCCTCCACGCTCCCCTACGTGCTCGCCGCGCTCACCGGCCTGGCGCTCCTCGGCGGCACGGTGAGCTTCGGGGTGTGGAAGCTGCGCGCTGGCTCGTCCACTCCGGTCGGCGCGCTCGCTCCCGACTGCCCCGGCATGGACATCTACAAGGCCGAGCTGCGCAGCATGCCCGTCGCCGAGCTCGAGCAGCGCCTGCTGACGAGCCGGCTCTGGCCGCCCAGCACCGCGCCCAAACAGCTCGAGCTGCTCAAGGCCACCAGCGCCAGCTTCGACCCGGCCAAGCGCGACTGCATGTACCGGATGATGCTGATGGGCTCGGTCGCGACCGAGGAGACGACCCTCACCACCACCCCGGAGCTCTGGGGCCAGACCCGCTCGCTCGACGAGCTCGAGATGCTCTGGCTCGAGATGCCGCTCAAGGAACGATGGACGGTCGCTCAGCGCAAGGACGTCTTCGCGCAGATCGACGAGCTCTTCGTCTCCTCCGTCACCAAGGGCCACCCGGAGGACGCGACCCACTGGAAGCGGCAGTACTACGGCACCGTGCTGACCTGCGAGGTCACCGACGAGGCGCTGGAGCAGCTCAAGGCCAAGCGCCCGACGGGCTGCTTCGGGCTCAAGCCACGCAACTGATCTGCCGACTCGCGCGGCGGGCCCTGCTCACCCGCGCTCGAGCGCTTGCTCGGTGAAGGCGTCGTCTCCGAGCGTCGACTCTTCGAGCTTGAGCACGGTGAGCTGCGTCTTCGAGCCCGCCTGGACGTTCTCCATCACCGCCTCGGCCGCGATCACCCGCTCCTTGAACGACTTGAGCTTGAGCGTGCGGTAGCGCTTGAAGGGCTTGCCCGCCTTGTCGGCGTAGTCGACGCGCATCGGGACGTAGGTCTGCTTGTCGACGAAGAGCTTCACCGCGCCGTAGGTCGACGCCTCGTCACCCTTGCCTTCGAGCACGTAACAATCACGGCCGTCGATCTTCTCGTCTCCGAGCCGCTTCACGTCCTCGTCGCGCGCGCCGTTGGAGGCGATGTCGGCGTAGGCGAAGTCGGTGTCCATGAAGGCCTTGCCGCGATCGCTCTTCGCCACCTTCCGCACCCGCTTGAGCTTGGGGAGGTAGAGCGAGACGTCGTCCCCCTCGGCGGGAGGGCCCTCGACCGTCAGCACCGCCACGCCCGCGACCCCGGCCGGCGCCGAGAACCGCGCGAGGGCATGGCTCCTTCCTCCGATGGTGCGGCTCGAGCTCGACAGCTGCTGCTCCTTCACCTTGCCGTCGGCCGCGGTGGTGACGAGCTTGAGCTCGGCGGTGAGGCCGACCAGGTTGAGCGCGCCCTTCTCGCGCGACCTCTTCGAGATGTCCGCCGCCGACTCCTCGGCGAGCGCGGTGGTGGCGACGAGGGCGGCGAGGAAGAGCGTGCGCATGATCGATCGGTCTAGCAGACCGACCGTCGAGGGAACGAATTCACTCGCCGAAGTACTCGGGGAGCGTCTCCTTGAGCCGCTTCTCGGCGGCCTCGAGCTGTTTGTTCTGCGGCTCGAGCGCCCGCGCGGCCTGGAGCTTGGTGAGCGCCCGACGCGGGTGGCCCAGGGCCAGCTCGCAGCGCGCCTCGGCCTCGAGCGCTTCGGCGTCATCGGGAGCGTAGATGACTGCGTCACGCGCGGCCTCGCACGAGCGCTCCACCTCACCGCCGGTGAGATAGGCCTTGGCGAGCAGCACCCGTGCGATGGCGTTCGAGGGGTCGGTCTTCACTGCGAAGGCGAGCGCTTCGGCCGCTGGGCTGGCGTCTCCTTGATCGAGCAGCGCCTGACCGAGCCGGGTCAGCACCGGGCCGGAGTTCGGAAAGAGGAGCGCCTCGGCCCGCGCGAGCCGCAGCACCTGGCCCTCCTCGAAGCGCACCCCGGCGAGCATCTCGTCGACCACGTGCGCGTAGCGCGGGTAGGCAGCCGACCACTGGAAGACGAGCTGGTAGACGGTGCGCCCGCGCGGCACGAAGTAGGCGGCCAGCCGAGTCGCTCCCGAGGTCTCGTCGACGATGGCCCGCACCCGAACGCCGTCGCGTTCACCGACCCGCACCGGCTCGGCCGACTCCGCCCGCACCCGGGTCACTTCGGTGCCCAGGGCACGAGGGTTGAGCCGCTCCTCGACGAAGCGATGCGCGGCGGCCATCGCGTCGGCGCCTTCTTGCATCTGCACTGCCTCGGCGGCGAAGCTGGCGCGGCCGAGCCCGGGCAACCCGTTGTACCAGGCGACCCGTCCCAGCGGCGTCGCGCCCCGGCCCCAGGTCGACGGCACCTCGATGGAGAAGCCGTAGAGATCGTCTCGCTCGATGCGCGTCGGCGGGAGGTACTGGGCGAAGACGAGGTGCCCGAAGACGACCACCATCACCACCCCGAACGACGGCAGCGCCCGCAGCGCCGGCTCCCACCACCAGCGTTGGCCCGTCGCGAGCAACCGTGGCCGCATCAGCGAGCCAACCGCGAGCCCAGCGAAGAGCCCTCCGGCGTGCGCCCAGTTGTCGACGCCCTGCGAGGTGATGCCGATGAGCAAGAGCCCGAGCGCGGTGGGGATCGCCGCGTCGCCCATCACGCTGCGATGAAACGCCGACAAGGAGCTGCGGTACTTGAGCCCGAAGGCCACCACCCCGCCCAAGCACCCGAACACCATGCCCGACGCGCCGATGGTGACCGCCTCGTTCAGGAAGAGCGAGGTCGTCATCGTCGCCAGCCCGGTGAAGACGAGCAGCCAGAGGTAGTCGAGCGTGCGGTAGGTGTTCTCCATCATGCCGCCCACGTTGAAGAGCACGAACATGTTGAGGCCGAGGTGGAGCCCGTCGCGGTGCAGGAGGTTCGCGGTGAAGAGCCGCCACACCTCGCCGAGATCGAAGACGAGCGGCCCTACCTTGCCGCCGTAGCGAACCATGTCGTCGAGCTGCATCAACCCGCCGTCGGCCGTCGCGAGGAACGCGGCGAGGTTGAGCAAGATGACCGCCGAGGTGAAGAAGGGAAACCGGGCGAGCGAGAAGGCCCGCGCGAAGTAGGCCTTGCGACCGTCCTGCAGGCGACGCCACAGCTCCAGCTCGCACGCCGGCACGAACCGATCTCCAGTCACCGCCGGCATGCGCACCAGGCTCTGCGGAGAGACTTCTCCCCGGCGAATGCGCGCCTCGAACTCGTTCAGATCGAGCTCTTCGTCTCCCACTTCCGTGCGGAGGGTGATCGGGGCCGTCATCGCGCTTCCGCCAAGACTAGATCGCCCTTGACGAACGCAAACTCACCAGCCACCCGTTTTTCGGGACTTTCTGGGCAGGGGTCGCCAGAGGCTTGATGCGCGGAACGCTACAGTGGTGGTAGAACCTCGGGTGCGTGCTGAAGCTGATCATCGAAGACGACGAGGGCCGCAAGACGGTCGTCCCATTCGTGAGGGACGAGATCACCATTGGCCGGCAGGAAGGGAACACGATTCGGCTCACCGAGCGGAACGTGTCTCGCCGCCACGCGCGCCTGCTCCGGCAGAACGCGCACGTCCTCATCGAGGATCTCGGCAGCTACAACGGCATCAAGGTGAACGGCGATCGGATCACCGGGCAGGTGCAGGTGCAGGACGGCGATCTGATCCAGATCGGCGACTACGATCTCGCCATTCAGCGCGAGGAAGAAGCGCGCGCCGCAGCGACCGTGCCGCTCGAACCGCCCCGGCCGCAGCTCGCGCCGACCATGAAGCTCCCCGATCCTGGCGCGACGATGCCTGCGCTGCCGGTGGTGCCCGAGGCGTCCGAAGAAGACGTGCAAGACGCTCCGGCCGCCGGCGAGGAGCCTCCACGGCACCAGTCGACCGCGGTGATTCGCGTCGATCAGGTGGCCGCCAACCGGCCGCAGCGGAGCGTGGTGGGCATCAGCCCCTCCGACGCGCCCCGGCTGGTGGTGCTCAACACCGACTTCGCGGGCCGTGAGTTCCCCTGCACGAAGACCGAGCTGAGGATCGGCCGCACCGACGACAACGACATCGCGATCGATCACCGCTCGCTCTCCCGCACCCACTGCAAGGTCGTTCGGGAAGACAGCGGCGAGTGGAAGGTCATCGATCTCCAGTCGGCGAACGGCCTGATGGTGAACGGCGAGTCGTACGCTCAAGTCACCCTGCGGCTCGGCGACACGCTCGAGCTGGGTCACGTGAAGATGAAGTTCGTCGGACCCGGGGAGTCGGTGAGCCTCGCGGCTGGGGCGGCCTCGTCGGGAGCCGTCACCACCGAGGCGCCGCAGGGCTCGTCGAAGGGCCCGGTGATCGCCGTCGTCGCGACCCTGCTCGTCCTCATCATCGGCGTCGGCGGCTACGCGCTGTTCAAGAGCGGTGGCGGGAGCGATCCCAAGCCCATCACCCCGACCGTCAAGGACCCCGACCCGCAGAAGAACCCGTCGGTGGTGAAGCCGCCGGAGGTGAACGTCGAGGAGATCCTCGCCAACGCCCAAGTCGCGCTCGACGAGGGCGATCTGCTCAAGGCCGAGAGCATCTTGCGGCAGTGCAAGATCGGCGAGTCGATCTGTCCCAAGGCGCAGAAGCAGATCGATCAGATCGGCGCCGAGCGACCGGTGAGCCGCGCCCTCGACGCAGCCGAGCAGGCCCTCGACAAGGGAAACACCTCCGAGGCCCAGACCCAGCTCGCGGCCGCCGCGGGCACCAAGCTCCTCCTCGCCCGGTACCAGGCGCTCGACGATCGCCGCAGCAAGATGATCCAGGACGAGCTCGAGAAGAAGAAGCCGCCCCCAGAAGTGCGACCCGTGCCGCCCGAGGTGAAGAAGCCCGACAACAAGCAGACGGTGGCGGACTACTACGAACAGGCGAAGGACCTGCGCACCCAGAAGCAGTACGAGTCGGCGATCGCCGTCCTCAAGGCCTGCCTCAAGCAGTTCGCGAAGGAGCCCGACTGCATCGCGATGCTCGCCTCCGTGCACGCGACCCGCGGCGGAGAGCAAGCCAACGACCGTGACAACGCGGAGGCGATGCGGCTCTACAAGGAGTTCCTCGGCGTGGCGCCACCCGATCACAAGTTGCGACGACGCGTCGAAGAGCTCGTTCGGCAGCACGAAAAGTAACCACGAAGGGGACCCATCACGTGCGCGGCTCGCCCCAAATCAAGATCCTCGTCGTCGACGACGAAGCGGACAATGCGCAGCTCTTCGAGGCGCTCCTCACCCGGGAAGGCTACGGGGTGACGACCCTCGCCGACCCGACGAAGGTGCTGTCGACCCTCAAGGAGCACGACTTTCACCTCGTCATCCTCGACGTGATGATGCCGAAGATGAGCGGCACCGAGGTGCTCGAGAAGATCCGCGCGTTCGACGACGACATCGCGGTGATCATCGCGACGGGCTTCCCCACGGTGGAGTCGGCGGTCGCCAGCCTGAAGAACGCGGCCAGCGACTACGTGCGCAAGCCGGTGGAGCCGACCGTCTTCGTCGAGACCGTCAAACGAGTGCTCGACAAGAAGGGCATCACCCGCGACCCCGAGGCCGAGCTGCACCGGGGTATCGGCCGCTTCATTCGTGAGGGGCGCACTCGGCAGAACCTGACCCTCAAGCAGCTCGCGAGACGCACCGGGCTCTCGGTCTCGTTGCTCTCGCAGATCGAGCGCGCGGAGTCGTCGGCCTCGATCGCGTCGCTGTATCGCATCGCGAGCGCGCTCCGAGTGCGAATGAGCGAGCTGTTCGCCGACGTCTGAGGTCACTCGCCGCGGAAACGAGGGGCGCGCTTCTCGAGAATCGCGAGCCGGCCCTCCGCCGCATCGGCGCTGTTGAACGAGGCCCGTCGAAGGGTGTCGTAGTGCGCTCGCTCGGTCTCGGTTCCGCCACCGCGAGCCAAGAGCCCGAGCCCGCGCTTGAGCCCGGAGATGGCGAGCGGCGCCATCGAGGCGAGCTCGGTGCACCACCGCTCCGCGTCGGCACGAGGAGCGGCCACCAGCTCGTCGATCACCCCGCGGCGCAAGGCTTCCTCGGCGCCGATGCGCTTGCCAGTGAGGAAGAGCAGCCGGGTGGTGGCGTCGCCCAGCTTCGCGCGGAAGCGATCGAGCCCCCGGAGCGCGTAGACGACGCCCAGACGCGCCGGCGGCATCGAGAGCAGCGCCCCCGACCCTCCCAGGCGAAAGTCGCAGGCCATGGCGAGCTCGCAGGCCGCTCCGAAGGCAGGGCCGTCGATCACCGCGACGCTCGGCGCCGGGTGGTGCATCAAGCGATCGAAGACGTCACCGAGCCGATCGTCGGGCAGCCGCTCGTCGGACTCGTAGGTCGTCAGATCGTTCAGATCCCACCCGGCCGAGAAGACGCCCTCGCCTTCGCCTCGGAGCAGCCAGGCGCGCACGCCCGTCGAAGCAGCGATGGCGCCGTCGAGTTGGGCGAGCATCACCGAGTCGATGGCGTTCTTCCGGCCCGGGTTCGAGAGGGTCAGCACCCGAACGCCGTCGGCCCGATCGTCGATGCGGAGCGCGCCAGGCATCAGCCGAGGACGATCAGCACGTCACCTTCGTTCACCGGCTGGGCTTCCTTGATGCGGATCTCCTTCACCACTCCGCCGTCGGTGGCCTCGACCGGCATCTCCATCTTCATCGACTCGAGGATCACGAGCGTGTCGCCGGCGTTCACCTGCTGGCCCACCTTGCACTCGATCTTCCACACGGTTCCGGTGATGTGTGCGGTCACGTCAGCCATCGGTCGTTCACTCCAGGCAAAAGAAGTCAGCTCTTCGCGCGGTGGTCGAGGAACTTGGTGTCGATTCGACCGGCCGCGAACTCTTCGTCGTTCAAGATGCGTTGGTGCAGCGGGAGGTTGTGCTTGATGCCCTCGATGCGGAAGGCCGCGAGCGCGTCTTTGGCGCGGCGAATCGCGTCGAGGCGATCGCTGCCCGAGATGATCAGCTTGGCGATCATCGGATCGTAGTTGGGCGTCACCACGTTGCCTTGGGCGTAGCCCGCGTCGAGCCGAACGCCGTCGCCCGTGGGAGGATCGAACACCTTGAGCGGACCCGGCGAGGGGAAGAACTTCACGGGATCTTCCGCGTAGACACGGAACTCGAGCGCGTGGCCTCTTCGACGCACCTCGTGCTGCTGCACGGTGAGGGTCTCTCCCGCCGCGATGCGGAACTGCCAGCCGATCAGATCGACGCCAGTGGTGAGCTCGGTGACCGGGTGCTCGACCTGCAGCCGCGCGTTCATCTCGATGAAGTAGACCTGCCCCTCCGAGTAGAGGAACTCCACCGTGCCGGCGTTCGCGTAGCCGAAGGCCTTGGCGGCCTTGAGGCCGGCGTCGAAGAGCTTCGCGTGCACCTCGGCGTTCTTCCCGTCGAGGAAGAGCGGGCTGCCCGCCTCTTCCACCACCTTCTGGTGGCGCCGCTGAATCGAGCACTCGCGCTCGAGGACGTGCAGGGTGTGGCCCTTCAGGTCGCCGAGGATCTGCACCTCCAGGTGCCGCGGTGCTGGGAAGTAGCGCTCGAGGTACACGGTGTCGCGGCTGAAGGCGGCCTTCGCGCGATCGACGCACGCCCGGAAGACCTTCTCGAGCTCGGCCGGCGTGTTCGCCACCGCCATGCCGATGCCGCCGCCACCTCCCGCGGCCTTGCAGAGCACCGGGTAGCCGATGCGCTCGGCCTCGGCCAACGCGCTCGCCACGTCGGGGAGGGTGTCTTGCGAGCCGGGAACGATCGGCACCCCGGCGGCGGCGGCCAGCCTGCGGGCCTCGCTCTTGTCCTTCATTCGCAACATCGCCTCCGGCGGAGGCCCCACGAAGACGATGCCGCTGTCGGCCACCGTGCGGGCAAACTCGGCGTTCTCGGAGATGAAGCCGTAGCCGGGGTGAATCGCCTCGGCCTTGGTGCGCTTGGCGGCCTCGAGCAGCGCGGCGACGTTCAGGTAGCTGTCCTTCGCGGGCGCGGGGCCCAACCGAACGGCTTCGTCGGCTTCCTTCACGAAGGGCAGCTCGGCGTCAGCGTCGGAGTAGACCGCCACCGTCTGCATGCCCATCGTCTTCGCCACGGTGATGATGCGGCGGGCGATCTCTCCACGGTTGGCGACGAGGATCTTCTTGAACATGGCACCTTCGAGGTCGACGACCGTAACAGGCCGGGGAAACGTTCGAAGCGCGAATAGCGACGGCGACGCGCGCTGACAATTGGTTTGCGTCGAGCCGTGAAGTGGATCGGTCGCCGCCGGGCGGGGTATGACGGGCGTGATGCCGCGCCGTGCTCCGAAGGCCGAAGTGTTCTCCCTCGCAGAGGCCCGGCTCGCCCGGCGGCTCACCACCTATCGTGATCGGCTCGATCGGGTGATTCGGTCGAACCGGCGGGCGATCGGCAAGCTCTACGCGACTGGCTCGCTCTTCACCAAGATGGGCGCCCGCGCCGGCCGCGATCTCCTCACCGCGCACGAGCACCTGTTGCGGGTGGTGACGCTGCTCGATCGAATGGGCGACGAGGGTGACGTGCCGGCGCCGCGGAGCGCGAAGGAGGTCGACGCCATCTTCACCGAGCTCGACACCCTGCTCGATCGAACGGGCGAGCTCTCGGCGCAGACCTCGGAGCTGCTCGGCGAGCTGAAGCCGGAGAGCTGAGCTCGCTCACCCGGGGCGGCACTTGCCGTTCTGGCAGACCTCTCCCACCGCGCAGGTGCTCTGGCCGGAGCCGGTGCAGTCTCCGCGCGGCACCTGGGTGCTCCACTGGCCGATGTGGTTGCCGCTCTGAATGTTCTGAAACGGGAGCCAGAAGGCCGAGAAGCTCGGGTCCTGCCCGGCCGCCATCTTCGCGGGGTCGAAGGCCACCATCCACAGCTGGCTCCGTTGCCAGTCGGCGAGGCGTAAGCCGTACGCGCGCGCCGACGAGAAGGTGAGCCACATCACCTGCCCTCCGGCGTAGCGCTGCAGCACCGGCGCCCACTTGGGCCACGAGACGGCGCCTGGTGAGGTCGCGTTCACCAGTCGAACCGGTTGGCCGGTTCCGCCACCGACCTCCACCGCCCAGAGCTCGCCGTCGGGCAACCCACCATCGTCGGGCGCGGCGTTGGCGAACGAGTTCTTGTTGCCCGGCGATCGGTTGAACAACACGAAGCGGCCGTCGGGCGACCAGGTCGGGTAGTAGTTGTTCTGCCCGTTGAACGGCACCAGCGTCTGCGGCGGGTCGAAGCCGATGCCGTTGAAGCGCATCGTCTGGAGCGACGCCGAGTCGACGCCGGGCACCGGGAAGAATGGCGTCTGCGCCGGCCGAGCGAAGACCATCGAGCGGCCGTTGGGAGACCAGTCGGGCATGGTGCCTGGGCTGACCACCGAACGGGTGACGCCGGTGACGAGCTCGCGCCACTGCACCGAGGTGCCGCCGCTCAGCAGCATGTGCCTCTCGTCAGGAGAGAAGGAGAAGAAGTTCGCGCTGCCGGTGAGCGGCCCCGAGCTGGAGCCGACCGGGAGCTTCGTGGGCACGTTGAGGGTCGAGTATGCGGCGGGCGCGGGAATGTCCTTGCCGACGACGATGAGGTTCCCCTCGCGCGAGATGACGTGACAGCCGACGCAGGTGAGCGCGCCGACGTTGGCGCCAGTGAGGTACGTCTGCACCGGCGCGTTCGGGTAGCCGTAGTCGAAGCGCATCACCGTGCCGGCGGCGTTCCAGTAATAGAGGCCGCCCACGAGGTTCTGCTCGGTGAACGAGAGGTGCTGGACCAGCGACGTTCCCACCGCTGCTGGGGAGGCGCCGTTCACGCCGGTCACGTCCCACGTCACGGCCGCGGTGCCGCGCGAGAAGGGAATCAAGTCGTCGTAGGGCTGGCCTTCGAGGGTGAAGATGCAGCCGCCTCCGACGGGCGTGCAGCCGGTGAAGATCTGCACCGTGCGCGTTGGGGCGCGGAAGCTGAAGCGGAAGAGTGTCTGGCCCGAGCCCGGCAAGAAGTGGAACTCGATGCGGTTGGTGTTGGGCGGGAAGAGGACGCCGTCTGGCGGGTAGACCACCGTGGGCCGGGAGCCCGTCGTCGCGCCTCCGAACTTGCCGGCTGACGCCGAATCGGCGCCGGGCCCGACGTGAACGACGGTGGTGTTGTTGCCGTTCTGCGCCGGGTTCGGTGGGGAGACCTGGATCTGCCAGCCGCCATCGAAGTCGTAGAACCAGCCGCCGCCCGCGCCTCCGCTCGAGCCGCCCGCGCGTCCCCCTCCGATCCCTCCAGCGCTGCCGCCGCCGCTGACGCCACCACTCGTCGCGCCGCCGCCGACGACGCCACCGCCGAAGGTTCCGCCAGCACTCCCGCCGCTCGCGGCTCCACCGCCCGAGACGCCACCACCGCTCAGGCCGCCCGCGTCACCGCCGCCGCTCGAGCCACCGGCGAGCGCACCGGCTTGTCCGCCGCCCGCGAGACCTCCACTCGAGCCTCCACCTGCTCCACCATCGGTGCCGGAGTTGGGAACGCACATGCCGTTTCGACAGGTGCCCGAGCAGTGGGTCGGATCGCAGCTGTAGACCGTCGAAGGCTGGCACTGACAACCGGCCCCGATGAGCCAGGCGGCGAGGAGAAACGGGGCCGAGCGCGAGAACATGGGGCGGGAACGTCTCACCGTCGATTCCAGCCAGCAAGCGCGCCGCTGGATTGGTTCAGAGACACCTCGCGCTCGCGCTCACCATCGGTAGCCGGCGTTCAACCCAATCACCTGCGCCGTGCCCGAATACGTCCCCGAGAACCCGGGCGCCGTGCTCGCCTGGGGGACGAGCAGGACGATCTGGTACGCGGCGTCGAGGTTGAGCCCGAAGTCGAAGCGGTATCCAACGCCGGCGCAGAACCGCACTCGCTGCGCATCGGGGAGATCGGGCGTGAGCGTGTCGGTCGGAGTCGCCGCCTGATCGTAGACGACGCCCAGCCGCCCCTGGAGCCGGGTCGTCACGTCGTACTCTGCGCCCAGGTGCGCGCTCATCGTGTCGCGCCACCGCTTCGGCAGCGGGTTGTCGAGATCGGCGTTGGGAAAGTCGATGAAGAGCTGGCGGAAAGAACTCCAGGTCACGAAGTTGAGATCGAAGCCCACGCGAAGCCGGGGCGTCGCAGTGAACCCGACGCCGATCGTCGCCACGTCCGGCAAGGTGACCGCCGCGCTGATGGGCTGATCGGCGAGCCGTGACTGGAACTCGGGCGGGATCGAGCCGAAGTGCGCGCGGCCTCGAAACGTGAGCGGCACGCTCGAGCGCCAGGTCATTCCGAGCGTCAGCCGATCCTCCACGAGCGTTCCCAGGACGCCCACGTTCCAGCCGAGCCCCCACGCGTCGCCGCCGAGCGTCACCTTCCCTTCGGAGTCGATGAAGGGCAGCGCGCGCTCGATGCCCACCGTGCCGCGGAGGATCTGCACTCCGGCGCCGAGCCTCAACGCTGGATGGAGCCGATACGCGACGGTCGGGTTGAAGGCGAAGGTCTGCACGTTGGAGCTCAGCGCCCGGCCACGCCCCTCCCATCCCGCCGGCCAGGTCGCCCCAGCCCCGAAGGGATTGAAGACCGCGAACCCGAGCGCGAGGTCGTCGGTGATGCCCCAGCTGGCCGCGAAGTTGATGGGCGTCGAGAGCCGCGTCTCGGTGCCGGTGCTGGAGCCAGTGGCCTCGGAGGTGAAGATGACGGTGGGCACCACGAGGGTGACGCCCGCCTGGAGATCGACGCCCTTTCGACCGGCGATGGCCGACGGGTTGTAGACGACGGCCGACGCATCGGAGGACAGCCCGGTGACCGCCATTCCCATTCCGGCCGCGCGCGCGTGATGGGTCTCGAGTCGAAACCCGCTGGCGAGAGAGGTCGAGGCGACGAAGAGGAGGAGCAGCGCACGCTTCATGGCGTCACCGGGAAGTTCGCCGGCGTGGTGCCAGCGCTGAGGAACTGCGCGAGCTGGCCTCGAACGACGAGGGTCGCGCAGGTCGTCGCGTCGAACGACGTGCTCGTCGAGTCGCACTCGGGGTTGATGGTGGCCGAGCCGGGCGCCCCTCCGGGATCGAGGAGGAAGCCGTGGCGGCCGGCGATGGGCCACGAGGCAGGGAACTTGCCGGGCGCACGAACCCCAGCGTGAGCGGTGAACTGGTACCAGGCGAGGCGGCTCGAGTCGTTCGCCCCAAGGCCTGCCCGCAACAGCTTCGTCGTGCCGGAGTTCGGCAGCACCGCGTCCTGCTCGATGTAGGGGACGAAGAGGCGCCGGTTCGCGTTGGGCGAGTCGAGGCCTGCACGAACGAGGTTCTGGGGATCGGCCGGGTCGAGGATCGTGCGGGCGAGCACGACGAACGAATCGAAGCCAGCGGTCCCCGGCACGACGCCAGCGCCCGCGAGGCTCGAGAGGAACGCGGCGCGCTGAGACGCAAAGCCGGGCGCAGTGAGCAACACGTCGACCTGATCCGATCCCGCGACGTTGAGCCCGAGCCGCTGTGGCGTCGCGCTGGAGGCCGACCAGACCGCGCCGTTGAAGCTCCCGAGGCTCTGGCCCACGTAGTGGAGCTTGGAGGCGTCGAGCTTCGTCGCCATCACCGAGGAGAGGTACGCGTCGAGGCTGTTCGGGCCGGTGGCCGAGAGGATTCGCTCGAGTTGCACGAGATCGGCCGCGCCCATGTGTCGGAAGTCGTCGCGTGTCTTGAAGAGGTTCACCAGATCGAGGAACCCAGCGCCGCTCACCTCGGGGTTGCCGTACCAGGTGAAGACCGGGCCACTCAGCTTGAAGTCGCCTCCCTCGCAGACGTTGCCCGGCAGACAGCGGCCCTGGCCCGCGTTGAAGCAGCTCGCCCCGCCGAGGGGAACGCACGTCGGCGCCATCGTTGGAGGCCGCGCGACACACCGTCCCGTCGCCATGTTGCACTGCTGGGTCGCCTGGTCTTCGCACGCCGCGTCCGGAACCGGGGCGAGCCTGCAATCGGAGCGCGCTCCGTGCAGCGGCGCGTCGATCGCGATCACCGCGAAGCCCGCCGTCGTGAACGTGTTCGCGATCGAGAGAATGTCGGACCGAGAGCGCCCGAGGCCGTGGCCGTAGACGACGATCGGGAACCCGGCCGACGGCATGGTGCCAGTCGGCAGGACGAGGGTGGCCAGAGCACGTCTCGCCTCCCATGCCGCTGGGTTCGGGTTGAGCGTTGCTCCCGGTCCGGTGAGCGCCCACGGCATCGTCACCTCGAACTCGGTGATCGACGCGATGTTCGAGGTCGGGACTCCGGCGAGCGCGAGCCTCGGGAGAATCATCGTCCCCGTGTCGTAGCCCCAGCCGATGGTGGTCGGGATCGACGAGGCGCGCACGCCGCCGGCGATCGATCGCACCGGCGCGACGATGCTCTGGGTGGTGAAGCAGAAGCCGAGCGCCAGGGTGGAGCGTGGGTGACCCGCCGCCTCGAGGCGATCGAGACAGCCCTTGAACCGCAAGCGCACCGGCTCGAGTTGGTTCGCTTGCGCGTCGCCGATGACCGGGACTGCGCTCGTGCCCGCCGCGGTGAGCAGGCTGTTCTTCGAGCGAACGAGCGCGAAGGTGGGCGCCGCCATCACGGGCCGGCCACGCGAGTCGGTGACGGCGGTGCTGACGAAGACCGCGTGGCGAGTCGCGTCGGCGAGCGGGGTCTCGGGAACCCACTGGAGCTGCTCGGGTTGGTCGACCACTCCCGCGTCGTTTCGAGACGAGGTGCAGCTGAGACACGCGCGCGCGGAAGCCGAACGAGCACCACCGTCGAGCTGATCGCCCAGCTCGAGCAGCCCCGCGCCAGTGAGAGAGCCCGCGTCGATGGTCCCAAGGTCGAGCGCGGCCTGGGTCGCGCCGTTCTCGCTGACGATGGGCGCCGTCGTCGAGAAGCCGTCGAGGGTGTTGAGCCCGGCGAGCAGCTGCGCCTGGCTCGCGCTCGCGCCGGTCGGAATTGGAAGAGAGAGGCGAGTGCCGGCGATCGCGTCGTCTCCCGGTGCGCCGCCATCGGGCAGCACCACCACGAACCCGGCCTGCGTTCCTCCGTCGGGGAGCGAGTTGCCGCGCAACAGCTGGTTGTTCGGGAACGGCACGACGGCCTGCGAGAGGTCGAACGTGAGCTCGGCCTGGCTCACCGTTCGAAACACCCAGAGACCGGCGATGTCTTCTCGAGGCAATCCGGTCGTCTCCAAGGTGTCGAAGACCGGCTTGAGCGCACGTCGAATCGGCTCGAGGCCGATCGCTTGAGCATCGCTCAACGCCGTCACCGAACGGCAACTGGGCCCGACGGTTCCGCAGCTCGGGTCGACGAGGGAGTTCGACAGCCGCACGAAGGAGAACGCCTGGGACGCAGCGAGCGGCTTGCCCGTCGTCGAGCGGACGCCAGCGGAACCTCCGAGCACGGCGATCGCGATCGATCTCCCCTTCCCCCAGGAACCACTTGGAGGCGCGACGGTGACGCGCGCCGTGGCGGCGTCGAAGGCGACGGTCGGAGCCCCGCTCAGCGCCGGCCCACTGACGACGCTCACCCGCACGGTGTTCGCGTTGATCGAGGCGGAATCGAGTTGGCCTGCGATCTCCACCACGGCTGGCGTCGACACTGGGAAGCCATCGAGGGTGTTCAGATAGTCCGAGATGAACTCGGCGTAGGCGGGCGAGGCCCCGGCCGGCACCGGCACCTTCACCTTGCCGGTCGCTGGGTCGATCACGAGATCGGTCGGGGTCGGCACCCGTGGAGGTGCCGCGGAGGGATCGAACACGAGTTCGGGTTGATCGAGCGTCGAGAAGATCCACGCGCCGGCGACGTCTCGGCGGGCGATGCCCTCGGTCGCGAGCTGATCGAGGAGCGGCGCGTACGTTCGCCGCAGACTCTCGAGCGCGATGGCCTGGTTCGTCGAGATCGGCGCCGCTTTGACGAAGGAGCCACACGTCGGGCTCAGCACCTCGCAGTCCACCAGCGGCGCCGCGCTGCGCACCAAGGCCCAGACCTGACTCGCGACGAGCCGCTGCCCTGAGGCGGCCTTGATGCCCGAGGCTCCGCCGATCATCGCGACCGCGATCGTCTTCGCGTTGCCCCAGCTGCCTCCAGCCGGCGTCAGCACGATGCGTCCCAGCTGCGCGTTCCAGGTGACGGTCGGCGGCGACGTCAGCGGACCGCCCGAGAGCACCCGAACGCGAACCGTGCGATCGCTCAGCGTCACCGGGTCGATCGGCTGCTGAGCAATGTCCGCGCCCGCGGCGCTCGAGGGTGGAAAGCCATTGAGGGTGTTGAGCCAGGTGCGCGCCCACTCTTGTGCTGCCGGAGAGCTGCCTGGATCGATCGGTGTGCTCACGAGCCCTTGCTTGATCGCCAGGTTCGTCGGGGTGGGCACTCGCGCGGGAGAGGCGGACGGGTCGAACACGAATGACGCGGAGTCGTCGATTCGGAACGTCCACAGCAGGGCGAGCTCGCTCCGGGCGACGCCTTGAGAGACGAGGAAGTCGACCGCGGTCTGGTACTTCTTGCGCAGCGGCTCGAGGCGCTTGGCGGTCGCGAGCTGATCGGCGAGCCGACGGCCCTGATCTTCGGTGATGGAGGACGGAACGATCTCGCTCGTGAGTCGGCAGGCCGGGGAGCCGAGATCGTCTCCCGGACAATCGATGAGCTTCCCCTCGTTGCGAAGGAAGGCCCAGGTCGCGCTCCCGACGCAGGTGAGGCCGGTCTTGCCGCGAACGCCGTTCACGCCGCCGATGATGGCGACGGCGTAGCGGTGGCCAGGCGTCCATCCTCCGACGGGCGGGCTGATCGCGAGCTGGCCAGGCGCCGCAGTGCTCGTGCTGTCGGAGTAGACGCGAGTCGCTTCGACGGGCGCGTTGTTCGCGGTGAGATCGAACACTCGAACGGTCGACGAGGTGATCGTCGTCGGGTCGAGCTGCTGCGAGAACGTGACCGAAGCGCCGACCGCCGCCGGAAACCCGTTGAGGGTGTTGAGCCAGTCGTAGAACCACTTGTCCGCGGCGCTCGCCTCGGCGGGCACCGGCACCGAGAGCAGACCGGTCGCCGGATCGGTGACGAGATCGTTCGGCGTGGGCACCACCGGCGGAGCCGCGGATGGGTCGAAGCGGGCGATGACGAACTCACCCGGCGGCGTGTTGGGAATCTCTGGCGCACAGCTGGCGAGCAGCACGAGCGCGGGCAGGGCTCTTCTCACGGACAACCCCCAGGGCATCGGTCGAACGCGCGAACTTGTAGAACGTCACCGTTGGCCACCCGGTGAAAAGTGATTACGTGACGCGTCATGAAGGTCATCGCCGTCTATGCGCGCATCTACGGGAAGGCGTTCACCGATGCGCTCGCCGCCATCGCGAAGAACTGGTGGACGATTCTCCTCCCCATGGGCCTCGCCGTCGCGTGGATGCTGCTCACTTCCGTGCTCGGCTCCGCGCTCGATCCCTACTCCGGTGGGTTCCTGATCGGCCTCGCCCGGAGCGCCGCGCTCAGCATCTACTGCTTCTTCCTCGGCGGGCTCGTCGCGAACCAGAAGGTGGGCCTCGATCAGCTCCGCACCAGCATCGGCGCTTACTTCTGGTCGTGGATCAGCATCTTCTTCGTGCTGTGGATCGCGGGGCTGGTGCTGACGCCGATCTTCGCCGCCAACCCGAACCTGATGCTGCCGTTCGACCTGGTACAGCTCATCGCGCTCAACACCGTGCCGGAGACCATCTATCAAAAGGGCACCCGCGGCGGCCTCGAGACGATCACCCGCGCCTTCGGGTTCCTCCAGGAGAACTGGATCGAGTGGTTCATTCCCAACGGCCTCGTGATCGGGCTCTTCATCGCGGCGACCGTCTTCGGTGGAATCTTCACCGTGTTCGGTGCCGCGGGCGCCATCGCGAGCGCGCTGCTCATCGGCGCGCTGCTGCACGTCTACGCGGTGTTTCGAGGCTTCCTCTACGAAGCGCTCGACGGCTCGACCCATCGCCAGCGCATGTTCCGCTTCCGGAGCTAGTCGCCCTCGTTCCCCAGCAGCGCGAAGTCGGGGATGTGCTCCTTCATGTACTTGCGCATCCGCGCGATGAGGGCGGCCTCGATCTGCCGTGCGCGCTCGCGTGAGACGCCGTACTGCGTGCCGATGTCCTGGAGCGTCATCGGCTCGTCGGCGATGAGGCGCTTCTCGAAGATGAACCGTTCCTTCTCGTTCAAGTTCTGCGCGAAGTCGCCGAGCTTCTCCTTGAACATCTGCCGCAGCTCGGCGTTCGCGAGGGAGTCATCGGCAGCGGCGGCGGTCGCGGGCAACAGCCGGTCGGCGCGGGTCTCGCGATCGTCGTCGACGTTCAAGGGAGCGTCGATGCTCACCTCGTCGTTCCCCAGCCGCTGATCCATCTCCACCACGTCTTGCTCGGTGACGTTGAGCCGCTCGGCGAGCAGCTTCGGAGTCACCTCGACGCCTTGTTTGGCGAGCCGCTCCTGCTCCTGGCGCAGCTTGAAGAACAACTTCCGCTGGGCCTCGGTGGTGCCGAGCTTCACCAGCTTCCAGTTGTCCATGATGTAGCGGAGGATGTACGCGCGGATCCACCAGGCGGCGTAGCTCGCGAGCTTCACCCCTCGGTCCGGGTCGAACTTCTTCACCGCCTGCATCAGCCCGATGTTCCCTTCCTGCACGAGGTCGAGCAGCGAGAGCGGGTTGCGGTGGTACTCGTGGGCGAGCTTCACCACCAGGCGCAGGTTCGAGGCGACCAAGGTGTACGCCGCGCGCACGTCGCCGGTGTCGCGGTAGCGCTTCGACAGCTCGATCTCCTGCTCGCGGGTCAGCAGTGGGTGGCGCGACACCTCGGCCATGTACGCCGCGAGCGGGTCGCCCTTCGCCAACCGCGTTCGCGACACTCGCGCGAGCGCCGCCTCTTCGACCTCCTCGGCCTCGAGCTCCTTGGCGTCGGGCTCGAGCACCTCGGGCTCGGCCGGCTCAGCGGTGTCCGATTCCTCTTCTTCCGCGCTCTCCACCTTCGTCGGCTTCGCCTCGACCACCACCTCGGCGGTGCGGGTGCGCTTGGCCTTGGCAGGCGCAGGGGCGTCCTCGACGATCTCCGCGTCGACGACCTCCGCCGGCTTGGGCTCGGTGCTGGGCTTCTTCTTCCGCGCCGCCATGAGGGTTCAAATAGCGCATCACCGCCATTTCGCCACGTGGACTTCGACGGAGCCTGACCCGATAGTGACCGGGTGACGGCTCTGTGCGCGACCCACCCCGAGCACCCGGCGAGCGTCACCTGCAAGCGCTGCGGCGTCTTCATGTGCGAGCGCTGCGCGGAGTTCGGAGTCGAAGATCGCTGCCAGGCGTGCCGGCCGAAACGCGGAGCGCAAGAACGTCGAGAGCGTCGCGACAACGCGGTGAAGCGTGCGGCCTTTTGCCGGTGCGAGGCCTGTGGCTACCTCGGGCCCCGGTTCGACCGCTTCATCGCCCCCACCCTGTCCGAGCGCCTCGTGATCCTCCTGCTGCCACTCTTTCTGTCGGTGGTGGGCCTCATCGTTGGGTTCCTCATCGCCGTTCGAGGGTGGACGAAACCCGCGTGCCCCGGCTGTGGGCGCAACGACACGCTCTGGCCAGCGACGAACGGAGCGCGCGAGAGCGAGCCGGTGTACCTCCAGGCGGTGGCCGCGCAAGACGCCGATTGGTTCACGCCCCGCAGGGAGGGGCTCATCACCGCCGCCGTCACCCTCGCCGTCTACGGCCTCATGGCGGTGGGTCTGTTCGCCCTCATCTTCCTGCGTTCCTGACCCTGACATTCGTTGCTCCCCCGGCGTTCGAGGGCTACACGTGCCCGCGAAATGACCGCACCGACTCAAGACGTCATGCCCACCGGTTCTTCGGAGCGCCCGCAGGAGTACGTCGCGGACGTCAGCTTCGACGACCTGGGCCTCTCGGCCGAACTTCGCCGCGCCATCGCCGAGCGCGGCTACACCCACCCCACCCCGGTTCAAGCCAAGGCCTTCGCGCCCGCCCGCGCCGGGAAGGACCTGATCGTCCGCTCCAAGACGGGCACGGGAAAGACCGCCGCCTTCGGCCTGCCGCTCATCGAGCAGATCCCCATGGGCACCCGCGAGGTCCGCGCGCTCATTCTCTGCCCGACCCGTGAGCTGGCGCTCCAGGTGAACCAGGAGCTGGCCGAGCTCGCCAAGCACCGCGACATTCAGGTGACGAGCATCTACGGCGGAGCCTCGATGAAGCAGCAGGAAGACGCGCTGCGAGACGGCGCCTCGATCATCGTCGGCACGCCCGGCCGCGTCTTCGATCACATTCGCCGCGGGAACCTGAAGCTCGGCACCTGCAAACACGCCGTGCTCGACGAAGCCGACGAGATGCTGAACCAGGGCTTCTACGAGGAAGTCACCCGCATCCTCGATCACCTCCCGAAGGAACGGCAGGTGCTGCTCTTCTCGGCCACCGTCCCCGAAGACATTCAGCGCCTCATCGCGCGCTACACGACCGATCCCGAGACGCTGTTGCTGTCGGGCGACGTGTACACCGTCGAGCACATTCAGCACGTGCGCTACGAGCTGTCCGACGCGTACCCGAAGCCGCGCAACCTGCTCTACATGCTGGAGCTGGAAGATCCCGAGAACGCGATCATCTTCTGCAACACCCGCGACGACACCGAGCTCGTCACCGCGGTGCTCAACCGAAACGGCTTCGACGCCGAGCTGCTCAACGGCGACCTGCCGCAGAAGGAGCGCGAGCGGGTGATGGGCCGCATCAAGCGCGGAGAGGTCGCCTTCATGGTGGCCACCGATCTCGCGGCGCGCGGCATCGACATCTCCGACCTGGGCCACGTCATCAACTACTCGCTCCCCGAAGACGCGGCGGTCTACCTGCACCGCGTCGGCCGCACCGGCCGAATCGGGAAGAAGGGCGTCGCCCTCAACATCACGTCGGGCCGAGAGCTAGCGACCCTCACCACCCTCGAGAAGAAGTACGGCATCACCTTCGAGAAGCGCACCATGCCCACCGCCGAGGAGGCCAACCGCCTCTTCACCGAGCGACACGTGCGCGAGGTGAAGGAAGCCGCGGGCGGGAGCATCTACGAGGGCTACCTGCAGCTCGCGACCTCGCTCAGGCAGCGCCCCGACGCGGACGATCTGATCGCCTACCTCCTCAAGAGCTTCTTCACCCACCGGCGCATGGAGAAGGCCCAGCACCATGCGGCCGAGCCGAGGGAAGAGCGCCGCGAGCGAGAGCCACGAGAGCGCAGCGGCAAGGGCCGTGACGATCGCCGTGGCGGAAGAGATCGCGACGACCGAAAGCGCGATCGCCTTCCGCGCGACGAGAAGCCGACGCGAGAAGCCCGCGCCCGCGACGAGGGCCCGACCCAGCCGGCCGGAACCCCCGCGGTGCAGCGCCGGAACGATCACTCGAGCGAAGCGACCGATCGCGAGCTGTTCGAGAAGAGCAGGGCCACGTCGGCGGCTCCAACGATGCCGGTGGTGACGGCCCAGACGCCCGTCGCCGTCGAGGCCCGGCCGAGGCTGTCTGATCGAGAGATCTTCGAGCGCATGCAGCGCGGTGAGGTCATTCCGCCCGAGCTGCTCCCAGCACCCTCGAGCGATGGCGGCGGCGAAGAGCGGCCCCGACGGGAGCGCGGAGAGCGCGGAGATCGTGGGGAGCGCGGAGACCGTGGGGAGCGCGGAGATCGAGGAGAGCGCGGGCGCCGAGAGCGCAAGCCACGCGAGGAAGCGCCGGTCGCCGAAGGGCACGCGCGGCTGTGGATCAACCTCGGCAAGCTCGACAACCTCGACGAGGCCGGGCTGCCGGGTGCGCTCGAGGCGCTCGGGGCTCCCTCAGGGAAGATCACCAAGGCCGAGCTGCGCGGGAGCTACTCCTACGTGCACGTCGCCGACGCCGACGTCGGGGCCTTCGAGGCGCTCGCCGGAAAGCTGCACAACGGCGACAAGGCGCTGAAGATCGAACGCGCACGCGATCGCCGCTGAGCGGGTGACCCGACGCCGAGAGCGAAACAGGTGACGGAATTGCGTGGGGAGTCCCAATCATCGTCATGGGACTCCTCGGCCTCTTCCGCGACCTCCAGTCACAACACCTCGAGCATCGAACGACCCTCGCCCGAACCCAGCGGTGCCGTCGGTGCGGTATGACCAACGACGTCGACGTCGACGCGGTGGGCGCGGGGGTCGCGAGGCCTGCCGGGTTTCTCCTCGATGCAGAGGACGTCGCCGAAGGCCACCGTGACGCCGAGTCCGCCGCGAGCCGAAATGCCTGGGTCTCGCTCCAGCTCGCCGAGTGCGTCTCGTGCAACCGTCGGGGGTGGCTGGCGCATCTGCTCGCCATTCTGGTGACGCCGCACTGGACGATTGGCGGCGCGATCCTCGGAGCCATCGGCGCGCTCTTCGGCGCCCTGACGCTCGAGGCCAACGTCCTCATCGGGGCTGCGCTCGGCTTGGGCTACGGCGTCGCGCGACGGTTGGGACGAGCGGACCGCGCCGTGCGCCGTCGCTGAAGCCGGGGGCGTTGACGGACGGTCGGACTTCAGCTGAGTGCAGGAACCGCTCGTCCGCTCACGCCGTCGGCTGCACACCCGCGGGCAGCTGATCGTTCGTCTGCCGCCGCTTGGTGAAGTCGAACAGGCTGGTGACGCCGACGTACAGATAGCCGAAGCAGAACAGCACCAGGTACGGCATCGACGCGTAGATGTCGTGGTCGAACGCGTACCAGATGGCGCCGAGGAAGTAGGCCGCGAAGCCGAGCTCGACGAAGGGCACCCAGGTGCGGCGGCCCTTGTAGGCCTTCTTCACCTTCTGCACCGACGCGCCCTCCGAGCCGGTCTTCGGTGTCCGGGCGAACTCGCTCTGCTTGTCGAGCAGCGCCTCGAACACCGCACGTGACTGGTTGATCGACAGCCCGATGCCGAGGCTCATCAAGAACGGGAGGTACTTGATCCGATCCCACCAGCCGAGGCCCAGCTCACGAACGGTCGCGATGTAGAAGAAGCTCACTGAGGCAGTCGCGGCGAGGAACACCGGCAGGTCGAGGAAGAGCGTCTGGTAGAGCCCGTGCTGGAAGCGCACCACCATCGAGATCGGCATCATGATCGCGAACACCACCATCAGCGGGTACGCGATGTTGTTCGAGAGGTGGAACCACGCCTCCCGCTTCACCTGGAACGGCAGCGCCGAGCGGAGGATCGTCGGCAGCAGCTTGCGAGCCGTCTGAATCGACCCCTTCGCCCACCGGTGCTGCTGGCCCTTGAAGGCGTTCATGTCGACCGGCACTTCGGCGGGCGAGATGATGTCGGGCAAGAAGACGAACTGCCAGCCCTTGAGCTGGGCGCGGTAGGAAAGATCGAGATCCTCGGTGAGGGTGTCGTGCTGCCAGCCACCCGCGTCGACGATCGTCTGGCGCCGCCACACGCCCGCGGTGCCGTTGAAGTTGAAGAAGCAGCCCGAGCGGTTGCGGGCGGTGTGCTCGATGATGAAGTGGCCGTCGAGCAAGATGCTCTGCGCCTGGGTCAGCAGCGAGAACTCACGGTTGAGGTGCCCCCAGCGCACCTGCACCATGCCCACCTTCGAATCGACGAAGAAGGGCACCGTGCGCTTGAGGAAGTCGGGGCCGGGCACGAAGTCGGCGTCGAACACCGCCACATACTCGCCCTTCGCCAGGTGCAGCCCGTTCTCGAGCGCGCCCGCCTTGAAGCCCTGCCGGTTGACGCGGTGGACGTAGACGATGTCGACGCCCTGCTCCTTCCACTTCTCGACACAGCCGCGCGCGATCGCACAGGTCTCGTCGGTGGAGTCGTCGAGCACCTGCACCTCGAAGCGCTCCCGCGGATAGTCGATCGAGCACACCGAATCGATCAGCCGCTTCACCACGTACATCTCGTTGAAGATGGGCAGCTGCACGGTGACGCGCGGCCACTCGGTCAACGCGCCCTTGGGCGTCGGCAGCTGGAACTTGTGGCGGTAGTACAGATACGCCATGCGGTAGCGGTGCGAGCCGTACGTCGACAGCACCGCGAGCACCGCGAAGTACAGGCACAGGAAAACGATCTCAGCGATGCTCATCGCGGTCACGGCCTCGTAACTTCCCGGAATCGCACGAAAACCCCTCCCGGGTTCAGGGCGACTCCTTCTAGGGAGTTCAGCCCGCCGTGTCAAAGCGATCCGTACACGCGTGACGGCCGATGAGGTTGGGCCGATGGGGGTCGATTCGGCTCACCGTTCGCCGAGCAGGCCCGCATCGCGCCAGACGTCGAGCGCACGGGTGAGCTCTGGCGACGAGAGCCCCGCATCGCCGTAGGCCGCTGCCATCGCCTGTGCGCGCACGAGCGGGTCGAGGCCCAGCCGCGCCTCGAACTTCGCCAGGCACGCAGGGCACGGCTCGATGGGGAGCGTGTCGGACTCGGCCTGCGAGTTCGCGCCGTTCATCGCGCACTCGAACGCCACGCAGTGCTGGAGGCCCATCATGTGGCCCAGCTCGTGGGCGGCGGTCGCCACCGTGCGGGAGAGGACGAGCGTCGGCTCGGTCGAGAGCTCACCGTGCCGGAAGAGGCTCATCACCCCGACGCGTTCTCCGTAGCGAGCCTCACCGAAGACGAAGTTCCATTGGGGGTCCGGGTAAAGATCGACGGCGGTCACCGCCATCACCCCGGCCGCATCGGGAGGGCGCAGCGGCAGCAGCGCCTCGAGGATGGGCTCGGTCTGCCACTGCATGCCGAAGTCACGTTCGCGGCGGCTCGCTCCAGGCACGATGCCCTCGTCGAGCGACGGGAGCCGCTTCACCTCGGTCTGATACCAGGCAGAGAGGAGCTCCCGCGTGCGGTCGAGCAGCGCGTCCTGCGCGGGGCTCAGGGTGCCGACCGAGACGAGGTAGAGCGTTCGTCCCGGAGGCCAACCGCCGTCGGGTCGCTCGGCGATCAGCTCGGAGACGAGCTGACCCTCTTCAGGGTGCGCGTCGAGCCACTCGCCACTCCGAGGCACGCGCTTGGCCTTGGCGACGGGCTTGAGGAGCTCGAGCGCGCTGGGCAGCGGCTCGGTGCGGTGTCGCTGCCCTCTCGCGTACCCACGCGGCGGCGGGGCCGTTCCTTTCGGCCGGGGTTCGAGCTCGTCCCGATCGAAGCGCGAGGAGGCGAGGCCGCCCACCAACACCACGCACAGCCCGATGCCGATGAGCACGGCGAGCAGCCGCTTCCACCCGGTCTCGGTCATTCAGGTTCGGCTCAGCGGAGGTTCGAGGTGACCGCGTCGGCGTAGGTGTTCGCGATGAGGAGCGCCTTCTGCAGCTCTCGCTCGTCGGCGACCGACCCCTCGAGGATGATCTTCTGGCCGATGGCGATCGCGTGTGCGTTCGCCAGCCCGTGCTTCTGGAGCGCCGCGTTGATGTTCTGGGCGAGCGCCGGCATCACCCGTGGGTCGACAGTCGCGAGGATCTTCACGTTCGGGTCACTGCCGACGAGCGCCTGGAGCCTCCGCAGCTCGTCCATCGAGTCGAGGGTGCCGTCGATGACCGTCATGCCGTTGTACTCCGCCACCTTGAGGCTCGGGTTGATCAGCTGCTGGACGAGCCCGCGGGTGCCTTCGGTGCGCCCGTCGTCGACGATCACGGTGCGGCTCTGCATGCCCTGGGTGGTCCAGATGGTGAGCGAGGTGCGGCCCACCTGGTTGCCGGTCAACAGCAGCTCGCCTCGGCCCGTCGGGCGCACGTCGGCGATCGAGTCCTGGCCGATGGCCACCTTGGTGACGTTCCCCACCTTGAGCACGTGCTGGGTGCCAGGAGACAGACGAATCGGTTCGGCGGCGAGGGCGAGCGAGAGGAGCGCGGTGGTGAACATGGCGAAAGCCTAGCGCGGGTTCGCCGACTGGAGCGAGGCCCCCGCTGGAACTCGAGGGCGTCTCACTGCGCGTCGCTCCTCGCGCGGCGAAGTCACCGTGACTGGTCGACTCGTCGATCGAGGCGCTCAGCTCAGCTCGCGTGGGCCTCGACCTCGGCGGTCGAAGCCACGACGGGAGCATCGTGAAGCTGCGAGCCATCGAGCGTCGCGCCCGAGAGGATCTTCTCGATCAGCTCCTCGAAGCTGAGGCCCGCCGCCTTGGCGATCTTCGGGTACAGGCTGGCCGGCGTCATCCCGGGGAGCGTGTTCACCTCGAGCACCACCTCATTCCCAATCTCCGGGACGATGAAGTCGACGCGGGAGGCGCCGCGGCACTCGAGCGCGCGCACCGCGGTGAGCGCCATCTTCTCGAGGTTCGCGAGGCGGGTCGGCGAGAGCCGTGGGGGCAGGTGGTACGACGCGCCGCCCTCGTACTTCGTCTGGGTGTCGAAGACCGAGCGATCGTGGCTCACCTCGCAGCTGCCGAGGACGACGCCGTCGAGCACCGCGACCGTCACCTCTCGCCCCTTCACGAAGCGTTCGACGAGGGCGGCGCCACCGAAGCGACAGGCCAAGGCGATCGCCGGCTCCAGCTGAGCGGAGGTGTGGACGAGCGAGAGGCCCACCGAAGAGCCGCTCGAGGCGGGCTTCACCACGCAGGGGAAGCCGAGATCGGAGTGGAGCGCGGCCACTTCGCCGAGCTTGCCGCTGGAAAGCAGATAGCCCGTCGGGGTGGCGAGGTTGTGCTGGCGGAAGAGCTTCTTGGCGACGCCCTTGTTCATCGCCAACGCCGAGCCGAGCACGCCCGAGCCGGTGTACGGAATGCCCATCACCTCGAGCAGGCCCTGCACCCGACCGTCTTCTCCCATGCGTCCGTGGAGCGCGAGAAAGGCGACGTCGATGGCCGACTCCCGAATCGTGGTGTCGAGGCCGGGACCGGCGAAGAGCCGCGCAACCGGGTGCCCCTTGCTCTCGAGCGCCAGGGCGATGGCCTCGCCGGTCTTCATCGAGACCTCGCGCTCCTCACCCCACCCGCCCATCAGAACGCCGACTCGACCCATTCGCTGCTGACCCATCGTGTGTGGCCTCCGTGCCGCGCCGAACTCGACGCTCCCCTCCTCGACAGCAGCCGCGATGCCACGCGGTGATCCCCTAGGAGCGCCGGGGCTTTACACGCTACAGGCCTGTGGGGACATGTCGAATTTCCAGCGCTCGCGGCCGCAGAGACGCGCCCGGCGTTCACGCGCCGTACGGCAAACGTCCTCGAGTCGGTGGATACGGCGCTGCGAACGAGCTTCCTAGTAGTTCCGCAGATCGTCGTGGTCTTCTTCCTTCTTCTTCTCGGCTTCCTTCTTCTTGCGCTCTTCTTCCGCGCGCCGAGCCTCTTCGTCCTTCTTCTTCTTCTCTTCTTCGGCCTTCCGCGCCGCGTCTTCCTCGGCCTTCTTCTTCGCGTCGTCTTCGGCCTTCTTCTTCTCTTCCTTCTTGGTGAGCTTCTTGGTCGAGGCTTCTTCTTCCTTCCGCTTCTTCTCTTCTTCCTCTTCCTTGCGCTTCTTGTCCTCGGCCTCGGCCTTGGCGCGCGCTTCCTCTTCTTTCTTCAGGCGTGCTTCCTCTTCCTTGGCGCGCTTGGCCTCTTCCTCTTTGCGCCGCTTCTCTTCCTTCGGATCGACCTTGGGCTCGTCCTTCTTCGGCTCGTCCTTCTTCACTTCCTCCTTCTTGGGCTCGTCCTTCTTGGCCTCGTCCTTCTTGGGCTCGTCCTTCGAAGGCTCTTCCTTCTTCGGCTCGGTCTTCTTGGAGAGCTCCTTCTTCGAGCTGGTGTCCTTCTTGGGGTCCTTCTTCTTGGTGGACTTGGGCTCTTCGGCGCTCGAGTCCGACCCAGCACCGCCGCTCGCCAGGAGGAAGATGCCCACGCCGGCGGCGACGCCTGCGCCGATGAAGCTGCCGAGGGAGACCCCGCCGAGCAGCCGCGCTTCGTTCGCGTAGCCCTGGGCGATGCCGGTCTGCACCTGCGGGGTGGCGCGGAACTGCTCGTAGCGTTGCTGACCGACGACGCCGGTGCCGACGCCTGCGCCAACCAGCCCTGCGGCGACGCCGAGCAGCGCGATGCCGACGACCGTCTTGCCGCCTCCGCCGCCCGAGTCGCCGTCGAAGTGGGTGACGATTTCCTTCCCCTTGCGCGGGGTGTCGGTGACGAGCATCGAGTCGAAGAAGCCCTTGAGCGCGTCGCTCGCCTCGCCCAGCGGCACGGTGGCGGTCGCGTAACCCGCGTTGTGACCGTCCTTGACCTCGAGGCGCACGCCGATGAGCTCGAACTGCTCGCCAGTCGGGCTCTTCTTCACCAGCACGCCCAGGACCTGGTCGACACCGAGCGCCTTGCCGAGGGTGACGAGCGCCTGATCACGCCCCTTCGCCTTGGGCGCCTTCGTGCAGCCGTCGACCGCCTTCAGCAGGTTTGGGGCGAGCTCGGCGGCCTTGAGCTCCAAGCTCGAGGAGCCTGGCGGCAGCTCGGCCACGGTGAGCGCGCGACCGCCGAGGGTGGCGACGACCTGATGCCGGCCACCCAAGAGGCCATTGATGGTGACCGGGCTTCGCCCTCGGAGCTGGCCGTCGACCCAGACGTTCGCGCCGGGCGGCTCGGTCGAGACGGTCAGCTCGCCCTTGGCGAGGTTCGACAACTTGCGCTGCGCCTCGACGAACTTGAGCAGATCAGGCGGGAAGAACTGCGGGTTGAACTCGGCCTTCGGGTTCACCGCGACGATGCGCTCGATCTCCTGCTTGGCGGCGGGCGTCTCTCCGGCGAGCGCGTGCCCGGCGGCCTTCATCACCCACGCGCGGGTCAGCTCGCCGAACGTCTGCGCGGTGTCGGTTTCCTTGAGCTGTTTGAGGGCGTCGGCGAAGGCCTCGGTGCCCTTGGCGGTGTCGAGATCGTCGAGGTGCTTCTGCCCTTCCACCATGCGGGCGCGTGCCGCCTCGAGCTTCTGGGCGCGCTCGGTGGCAGCCTTGGGATCGAAGAGGTCGGTGACGGGCACCGGCTCGAAGCGCCCGGCGACCCGAATCGCGTCTTCACCCACCAGCTCGAGCACGGCCTGCTGTGCGGCGGCAGGCGCATCGAGCGGAACGATCACCAGCCCCAGCCGAGGGCCCGCTCCCGTGGCGCTCACCACCTGGGCGGGCAGCAGGAGCGGCCGCGCTGACACTGGGCCTGCAGAGAGCCCGGCGACGAGCGCGGCGATCAACATCCTCGAGCAGAGTCCCGGCCGCTGCATGGGACCTGCATGGTCCTTCATGCCGCTCGAATTCGCCAGCTGTGTTTCCAGGTTCGACTCCGCCTCCCGCGCTCGCTCTTCGCGGCGATGGGCGCGCAGGTCCGCTCAGTCGTCGTCGTCCGGCTCGACGAAGAGCCACCGAATGTCCTTCACCCGGTCGTGGATCGACTTCTCGAAGGCGTCGATCGCCTCCACCACGCCCTTGGTGTCGAGCCCGTCGACGAGGTGCACCTTGATCGCCACCATCACCTCGCCCGGCCCCTGTTGCACGGTGAGGACCCGGAGGAGCCGCTTGATCGTGGGGTGCGTCGCCGCGACTTCCCGCACCGTCGCCTCGATGGTCGGGTCGGCGCGCTCACCGAGGAGGAGCGACATCACCTCGTAGCCGAGGAACACCGCGACCGAGACCAGCACGAGCCCGTTGAGCAGCGAGCCGACCGCGTCCCCCCGGGGGTCACCCGTCACCACCGCGCGCGCGCGCGACGGCATGGCGAAGACCAGCCCGAGCACCGCCGCCGAGTTCTCGCCGAAGAGGACCACCAGATCGGAGTCCTTCGTGTCGCGCAGGTACTTGAAGAGGCCGACCGAGCCGCGGCGCTTGTTCATCTCCACCAGGTTCCCGTAGGTCGCCCAGCCCTCGAGGAGCAGCGAGAAGCCCAAGATGCCGAAGCCCCACGAGACGTGCTCGACCGGCTCCGGGTGCCGCAGCTTGTGAATCCCCTCGTAGACGCTGAAGACGCCGCCGCCGGTGAAGAGCAGGAGCGCGACGATGAAGCTCCAGAAGTACATCGCCCGGCCGTACCCGAGCGGGTACTTCTCGTCGGGCGGCCGTCTCGCGCGGGTGACGCCCACCAGGAGGAGCAGCTGGTTGGTGCAGTCGGCGCTCGAGTGAATCGCCTCCGCCAGCATCGCGCCCGAGCCGGTGAAGAACGCCGCGAAGCCTTTGCAGATCGCGATGCTGACGTTCACCGCCAGCGACTTGAAGATCTCTTTGGTGTCCCCTGCCACGCCCGGCGACCTAGCACACTCCCGGCGCCCGGCTCAGCGCGACTGCTCGACCGGCCCCGAGATCAGGAGCGAGGCGACCCTCACTGCGGCGCGCGCGCGGTGCTCTTCCCAGGGGCGCCGGCGCCGTTCAGGTAGTTGAGCGCGATCTTGAGCTGGTAGTCGGCGAGCTTCTCGGTCACTTCCCACGCCTTCAGGTTCTCGGGCAGCGACGGCTTCAGCGTCGACAACTCCGGCGCCTCGGCCTCGCCCCGAAAGTGCCGCTTGAGATCCTTCTCGCGCACCGTCTCGGTCTTCGTCAGCACGCCCTCCGACTCGCCGACGAGGAAGTCGGGGAGAATGCCGCGCTCCTGAATCGAGCGGCCCGACGGCGTGTAGTACCGCGCGATGGTGAGCTTGAGACCAGAGCCGTCTTCCATCTCGATCACCGTCTGCACGCTGCCCTTGCCGAAGGTGGGCACCCCCATCAACACCGCACGCTTGTTGTCCTGGAGCGCGCCCGCGACGATCTCGCTCGCCGAGGCAGAGCCCGCGTTCACCAAGACGACGATGGGGTAGGCCTTCTCGGTGTCACGCTCCTTCGCGTGCTCTTCGGTGGCCTGGGCGCCATCGCGGCCGCGGGTCGAGACGATGGGCACGCCGCCGGGGAGGAACCGATCGGCGATCGCGACGGCTTGATCGAGCAGCCCGCCTGGGTTGTTGCGGAGATCGATCACCAGCCCGCGGAGCTCCTTGCTGCCGTTCTGCCCTCGCAGCTTCTCCAGCTCTTTGAAGAGCGAGGCGTCGGTGCGCTCCTGGAAGTTCTTCACCTTCACGTAGCCGATGCCGCCGTAGAGGGCGCTCTCGACCGAGGCGATGCGAATGTGATCACGAATGATCGCGAACTCGCGCGGCGCCGAGAAGCCCTCGCGCATGATGGTGAGCATCACCTTCTTGCCGGCCGGGCCCCGCATCTTCTGAATCGCTCGCGCCAGCTCCATCGAGCGCGTCGGCTCGTCGTCGATCTTGAGGAGCTGATCACCCGACTTGATCCCCGCTCGCTGCGCCGGGGTGTCGTCGATGGGCGCCACCACGATGATGGAGTCGTTGCGCCGCGCGATCTCGATGCCGAGCCCTCCGAACTCGCCCGAGGTGTCGATCTTCATCTCCTTGAAGACGTCGGGCGGCATGTAGACGGTGTGGGGATCGAGGGTCTCCAGCATGCCCTTGATCGCGCCCTGCATGAGCTGCTGCTCGTCGACGGTCTCGACGTAGTTGTTCTGCACGTACGAGAGCACCCGGGCGAAGAGCTCGAGCTGCCGGTAGGTGGCCTCCGACTTCGGAACCGGGGGACCAGCGACTGCCTCGAGGCCGCTGACGAGGACCAGCGCGACGACCAAACGCATGAGACGAGTGTAATCGGCTTGGGGGCCGGAGATCAGCCCACCAACTGGCGGGCGCGCGCGAAGTCGATGATGCGGCGAACCAACGGGCGCGGGTTCTCCATCTGCGGCATGTGCCCGAAGCCCTCGACTTCATGGATCTCGGCGTGCTTCGGCAGATGTGCGCGAAAGTACGCGAGGCCTTCGGGCGGCAAGAGCTTCTCGTGCGTTCCCCAGATGAGGAGCGTCGGCATCGCCAGCCCCGCGAGCATCTCTTCGCTCACTGCGTCCGCCGGCTGCACCTCTCGAATCAAGTGCCGCACGGTGGGGTTGGCGTAGAGCGCCCGCATCTCGCCCGAGAGGAGCAAGAGCGGCAGCGGCGGTCTGGCGAAGAGCCTTCGGGTCATCGAGCGCGCCTCGGCGTGGGTGTTCACCTCGAAGGAACGGACGAGCTCGCGGAAGCGCTGATCTTCGAGCTTCGCGCCAGCCGGGGAGATGAGGCCGAGCGCCTTCACGAAGCCGGGCGTCTGGTGCGCGAGGTAGAGGCTCATCGCGCCTCCGAGCGAGTTCCCGATGAGAAAGACGGGCTCCTTGATGACCTCCTCGAGGAAGGTGCGAACGGTGTCGAGCTGCTCCCGCCAGGGCATCGGCCCCGCGCTGGGCGCCGGAGAGAAGCCGTTGCCGGGAACGTCGATCGCCCACACCCGACGGAAGTGGAGCGAGAGCGGCTTCAAGGTGCGCCAGTACGCGTTCGCCGAGCTGCCGAGCCCGTGCACGAGAAAGAGCGGCGGACCCAGGCCCTGGCCCTCGAGCCGGTAGGCGTGCACCTCGTGGCCTCGAACGGTGTGGCGCTCGCTCTTCACGCCCTGAGCGAGGAGGAGGCGGCGCATGGCGCGATTGGCGGTGTGGAGGAGCACGGGACGTTCTCTAACGCGGCGCGGGAAGGAGATCGATGCGAGCGGTCAGCGCACCAGCCGAATGAGGAAGGAGCCGCCCGAGTCCCCACCCACGAAGGTCCCCGCGAGCTCGCTCGACGGCGCGGCAGCGACCGCACCTCGAACCCGATGAGGAGGAACGCGCCTTCGGCCTGAGCCGAGCCTCGGGGACGGCGATCGTGAGGCCGCCAGCACGAGCGCACTGAGACGCGAAAGCACTCACCGAGAAAAGCACAAGGAGCCTGCCTGGTTCGTACAAAAGACCAGCCCGCGGCGTGCAGCGGTGAGGCGCGAGTCACCGCTCCCGCAGACGCCGCTCGAAGCCGATCACCCCGCCACCTGGGAGTTCCTCGCTCGGAGCCGCGAGGAGCCCGTCGGCCAGGCGCTCGATGGCCCGCGCCGCTGGACTCGAGGGCGCGAGGGTCACCAACGGCCTGGAGAGGGCAGCGGCGCGCCGAACGTTGTGATCGTCGGGCAGCGCCCCCAGGAGCCGGAGCCGTGGCCCGCCCGCCGCCTCGCACCCGTGGAGCCGAGAGAACGCGAGCGCCGCCTGCCGATCGGAGCGGATGGCGTTGATCACCACGTCGATCTTCCTGACGCCGACCTCCTGATCGAGCGCGAGCGCGATGGTGCCGGCGTCGACGAGCGCGGTTGGCTCGGGCGTGGTGACGAGCACGACCTGATCGGCCGCCGCAGCCGCCTCGAGCGCATCGCGGCCCATGCCCGGTGGACAGTCGATCAAGACGAGATCGAACCGCTCGGCGAGCTCGTCCCACACCGCGCGCTGGAGGAGCCGTTGGCTGTCAGCGAGCCGAATGAGTGAACGCTCTCCGCTCGACGCTGGCAGCAACGCGACGCCCTGTGGGGTCTCGAGGAGCGCTTCGTCGAGGCTCGCGCCATCGAGCACGTCGCCAAAGTGGAGATCCGGGGTGAGACCGAAGAGCACGTGCAAGCTCGCGAGCGCGGCGTCGGCGTCGATGACGACCGTCTTGAAGCCGCGGCGGGCGGCGACCACCCCGAGGTTGGCGACGAGGTGCGTCTTGCCCACCCCACCCTTCCCGCCCGTCACGCTGATGACCCTCAACGCCGCCACGCGGCCGAGAAGAGCAAGGAGCGCGCCGGGGTTCGCGACGAGGGCGGGCCGAGCCCGATCAGGGTGCGGCGCCGGTGCCTGTCAGCGAGATGCGGGCACTCTCGGCCCTGGCGTTGGTCTCGAAGATGAGGGTGCCGGTGTGGGCGCCCGTTCGCGAGGGGGCGAAGGTGACGCTGAAGGCACGGGTGACCTGAGGCGCGACCGACCCAGAGCCGCCCTGCACGAAGAAGGCGGAGGTGTCGGTGGTGTCGATTCGCACGACGCGAATGTCGAGCGCGTCGGCCCCGGTGTTCACCACGTTGAAGGCGAGCTTGGTCGATTCGCCGGTCTTCACGCTGCCGAAGTCGTGGCTCACCTGGAACTCGGGCGTGCCGGCGTCGGGCAGGGAGATCTTCAGCTCGCCGCGGCTCGTCGTCATCACGTTCGTATCGATGTTGCACGCCGCGAGGACGGCGACGGCGATCGAGAGGAGCAGTGTCTTCATCGTTTTCCCTCCAGCTTCGAAGCGTAGCTCGGCACGGTCTCGGCCAAGCGGTTCCACAGGGCCTTGGCGCCGTCCGGGTCGCCCTTCGACTTGAGCCGATCGCCGAGCTGATCGATCGCCTCGGGGTTGCTGCTCGCGACGCGCCAGACGTTCTCGGCCATTGGCTTGCCGAGCTTCACGAGCGCCCACGCCATCGCCGCGCGGAGCCGCGGGTTCTCGGGCTGGTACGGCATCACCTGGCGGAAGTTGTCGAGGGCCTGCTGCGGCTGGTTCTTCGCGAGCGCGTCTTCGCCGTCTTCGATCAGCTTGGCGAAGCGGGCGTCACCCTCGGCGGTGCGGGGCGCGTTCTGGAAGGCGGCGACGGTCTCGGGACTGAGCGGCGGTGGCGCGCCCGCGGGGTTCTGCACGGGCGGCGCGTCGGGAATCGGCGCGGGCGCGAGCTTCGAGAGGCCTCCGGCGGCGATGCCCGCCTTGGTGCGCTCGAGGAGCATCTTCGCGGAGCGGCCCTGACGACTGGTGGGCGCGGCCGCGAGGAACTTCTCGAGATCGACCCGGGCTGCCTCGAGCGCCTTCACGTCGTCGGGCTTCTCGTCGATCGTGAGGGCGCCGCGCGCGTAGAAGGCCTCGGGCACGTCGCCGAAGAGGGTGATGATGCGCTCGTAGCCTGCGCGCGCGCCCGCCAGATCCCTCGCGAGGAAGCGGGCGTGAGCGTCCATCAACATCACCTCGGGCACCTGGGCGAGCGCGGCTCGGCCACAGGCGACCGCTTCCTTGGTTCGGCTGGCGCCTGCGTGCTTCTTGGCGACCTCGAGCACGTTGGCGAGGTTGCGCTCCTTCGGCTTGTCTGGGTCGCACTTCGCGTCCGCCTCGGCGGCGGGCTTCTGCGCGCCCAGCTTCTTCTTCTGCTGCTCGAAGAAGGCGACCGCGGGCTCGGCGCTGGCGAGCGCTTCCTTCGCGTAGACCTGCGCTTCCTTCACCCGGCCCTGGCCGAAGTAGAGGCGGCAGAGCGACGCCGCGATCTCGAACGGCTTCTCCCGGCCCTTGAGCTCGGGCGTGGAGTCGATCTTCTTGATCAGCTCCTCGGCGTTGGGACCCGACGGGCTCTGGGCGAGGGTGACGGCGACGAACCAGACCAGCATGCGCCCCTGATATCACCTCGCCCGGGCCCGCCCAGCACCGAACGACCGGGCTCAGCGCACCACGCAGCGTCCGAGCGAGCAGACCGAAGCCGGAGACGCCGAACACTCGACAGGCGGCGCACAGGGCGGAGGCGGCCCGAGCCGTGGCGGACAGTTGGCTTTGATGGTGGTCGCGTCCTTCAGGTACTGGGCGAGCGCGGACCGGTTGATGGCGCCGAAGGAACTGGCACACGACGGGCACGGCGCGCAGAGCTCGGCGTTGGCGACGGTGACGCACTCCTCGTCGCTCGCGCAGGTCTGTTGATACTCGCCCGCCGAGATGGTGGTGCGGCAGCCGGCGAGCAGGAGGACCCCGAGGAGTGAGCGCACGAGGGGAGTCTCTCCAGCCGCGCGGCGGGGCTCAACGCTGAACTGGCCGAAGCGCGCGCTGAAGACGTCGAGGAACGAAGCCGGTTCACACCTCTCGGGTGAAGAAACACGATCGACTTGATCCCGAGCACCTGCGGCGGCGTACAGTGGCACGGTTCTCTCCAACGAACGACGAGGCCCCACATGAAGACCGTGTCCTGGTGGTTGGTCGCTGGCTGGGTGACTGCAACAGTGATCGCGCTCGCTCCTGCGTGTGGGCCCGTCAAGAGCTGCACTGCGGAATCGTGTTCGGGCTGCTGCGACGCGACGGGGACCTGCCAGCAGCCGACCAACCTCACCTGCGGACGATCGGGCGCTGCGTGCCAAGCATGCTCGGTGGGCCAGGCCTGCAGTTTCGGGAGGTGCGAGGCCACTGGTGCGGGCGGCGGGAACTCGGGCGGCTCGGCGACGTCGGGCGGCTCGGCGACATCGGGCGGCTCGGCCACTGCGGGCGGCTCGGCGACTGCGGGGGGCTCGGCGACTTCGGGAGGCTCGGCGACTTCGGGTGGCTCGGCGACTTCGGGCGGCTCGGCGACGTCGGGAGGCTCGGCGACTTCGGGCGGCTCCGCGACGGCGGGTGGCTCGGCGACGTCGGGCGGCTCGGCGACGTCGGGTGGCTCGGCGACGGCGGGCGGCTCCGCGACGGCAGGCGGGTCCGCGACGGCAGGCGGGTCCGCGACGGCGGGCGGCTCCGCGACGGCGGGTGGCTCAGCGGGGTGTGCCACCTCGTCGATCGTGGGCATCCACTGGTCGACACCGAGCTGCCCCGGGTCGGTCTGCTACGACACGTTGCTTCGGAGCGACGGCACCTACCAAAGGCAGATGATCGTCGTGAACGGGTCCAGCACGACGCTCTTCTGCGAACACGGCACCTGGGCCGCGCGTGGCTGCCTCATCGATTTCAACAACGCGTGCACCGGCTCGTCGCTCACGCAGCCGTGGAGTTCGAGCGCGAGCACCTTCACCCTGTCTGGGGTGGTTCACACGCCAGAACCGGGCGGCGTCTTCAACTGCAGCGCGAACGAGTGTTGAGCGAGCAGGAATCGCCCGCTCCGGAGACGACGTGGCGCCAGCGAGCCGCCGCCCAGACAGGAGCGGGCCAGCGTTCTCGTCAGGGGCTTCCCTTCAAGGTGCAGGTGCCGTTGACGCAGTCCACGACGGGCTGGAGGCAGGCCGCTGCCGCGCACGCCGGTTGAGGACCAAACCGCGGAGGACAGCCCTGGGCGATCGTCTTTGCGTCGGCGTCGTACTTCGCCTTGTCGGCGACGTTGATCGCGTTGTTCGCGCACCCGCCGCAGACCTGACAGAGCGCTCCGATGTACACCGCGACGCAGTCGGTCGCCTGCGTGCAGCTCTGCGAGTAGTTCTTCACTTCGAGGGTGGTGTTGCACGCCGAGAAAGCGAACAGGCCGAGCAGGAAGAGTCTCATGCGATCTCGCGGAGCACGCGGCGGGCCACGATCGCCTCCTGGCGTCGCGCGCGGTTAGCAACGAGCCCGCGCGGCTCTCTCGAGAGCCCGTGGTGGAGAGCCCGAATTTCTGAGGCTCACTTCGGCGGAGGCTTCACCAAGGGCAGCTCGTGCTGCTTTCCCTCCGCGGTCACGAACACCACGGCCTTTCCATCGGCGCTGTAGCTCGGCCCTTCGCCCGCGACGTCGGAGAGCCCGCGGAGCCAGCCGTGGAGGTGACGGATCTTGTCGGCGTCGGAGACGACGGTGATGGCCGCGACCTCGTACTCGAGCTTGGAGCGCGCGAAGACCCGTGCGACCGGGAGCGTCTGCCACATGCGCGTGCTCAACGGCATTGGGTCGATCGTCACCACCCGCTCGCAGTCGTCGCTCACGAAGCGAAGGTGCGCCTTGGGGATCGTGCAGGTGCCCTTCTCCGACCAACGAACGACGCCGTCCTTTCCTTCGCAGCGCAGCTCGCAGCCGGTGGACAGCTCGGTGTTGTAGAGGGTCACCGACCCGTCGCGGTTGGCGGTCGACCAGTTGAGCTCGCTCATGACGAACTGAGTCGGGCCACGTTGGCCGGGGAGCAGATCGTCGAGTGGAAGCGGATCGGTGCCCACCGGCCAATGCGAGGCGTCATGCAGCGAGGAGACGATGCCCGTGGTGCTCACCGAGAGCACGAGCGGCTTCTTGAGGCCGAGCGGGAGCCGGTGGGTACCCTCGAAGCGCGCGCTGATCGAGCGACGAACGCCGTCCTGATCAGGAGTGACCTTCGCGGCCGACGACATCGTCACCGTCCATGAGCCCTGGAGCCGGTCCTTCTTGACTCGTTCGGCACAGGCTGCGGCGAAGTGTTCCGCGTCGAGGAGCGACGGGTCCGCCGCGAGCTCTCTCACCGCCGACTCGACGATGCCAGGGCCAGCGACGAGGGCAGCGTTCATGGACGCGCCTCCCCAGAGGGCCGCGACGATCACCGCGAGCACCATGACGACCATGAACGCGCGCATGACCGTGAACGGTATCGCGAAGTCCTCCGACCGCCACGCCGAATCCAGCCCTCAGCCGTCGGCGAGCCGGGCTCCCGAGCGGGGATCGATCGCGGCTGGCCAGAGCGCCAGCAAGGGCACGCGCACGAACGAACGGCTGGCGAGACCAGGATGAGGCACGACGAGCGCCGCCGAGTCGATCACCCGCGCGCCGTAGAGGACGAGGTCGAGATCGATCGGGCGAGCCGCCCAGCGAGTCGACGAGGTTCGACCGAGCGCGCGCTCGATGCCCTTGAAGGCCGCGAGGAGCTCGAGCGGCTCGAGCGTGGTTCGAAGCTCGGCGACGGTGTTGAGGAAGTCTGGCTGCGGCGTCGGATCGTCGGGCGGGAGCAGCGCGGGGTTCTCGATGATCGGCCCGACCGCCACGACCTGGGTCTTCGGGAGCTGACCGAGGCGTTCGATCGCCAGGCCGATCAGCGCCGTTCGATCACCCAGGTTCGAGCCGAGCGCGACGAAGACCCGCTCGTCGGTCACCGCGTCACCGGGTTGCGCAACACGCCGATGCCTTCGATCTCGACCTCGACGACGTCACCCTCTTGCATCGGCCCGACCCCAGACGGCGTACCGGTCGAGACGACGTCGCCAGGGAGGAGCGTCATCACGTTCGAGATGAAGGCGACGAGCTTGGCCGGCGCGTGCACCATGTCGCTGGTGCGGCCTTGCTGGCGAACGGCGCCGTTGAGGCGGCAGGTGACGGCGAGATCGGACGGATCGAGCCCGCGCACCATCCACGGGCCGCAGCAGGCGAAGGTGTCGTAGGACTTGGCGCGGGTGTGCTGCACGTCCCGCTTCTGCACGTCGCGCGCGGTCACGTCGTTGAAGCAGGTGAGCGCGAAGATCGCCTCGGCCGCTTCGGCTTCGGACGCCTTGCTGAGCCTCCGGCCGATGACGAGTCCGAGCTCCGCCTCGTGGTGAACCTCCTGGCTCGCCGGCGGGAGGACGATGGCGGAGAGGTGCGCGTTGAGCGCGGTGGAGGGCTTCATGAAGAGGAGCGGCTCGACGGGAACGACCTTGCCCATCTCCTCGGCGTGCTTGCGGTAGTTCTGGCCGATCGCGACGACCTTGCTCGCGTCGGTCGGCACCAGCCACGAGACCTCGTCCAGCCCGAAGACCTCTCCGGTGCGATGCGGCCGATCCCACGGCGCGCTGGAGAGCACATGCACGCGAGGCTCCTGCACTTCGACGAAACGGGGCCCAGCGGCGGTCGCGATGCGTCCGAATCGGGTGGTCATGCGAGCACGTCAGTCATGCCGTAGAGGCCAGGCTTCTTTCCCTGAATCCAGCGGGCGGCGCGAAGGGCTCCGCGGCCGAACTGTTCCCGGCTGCTCGCGCGATGGGTGAGCTCGATGCGCTCGCCGTCACCGAAGAAGTAGACGGTGTGCTCGCCCACGACGTCGCCGCCACGCAGCGCCTGCACGCCGATCTCCTCGCGACGCCGCTCACCGATCGTCCCCACGCGGGAGCTGCGGATCTCCTCGGGCCGCCGCAAGAGCGCCTTGGCGATCTCCTCCGCCAGGCGGATCGCGGTGCCGCTCGGCGCGTCCTTCTTGTGCCGGTGGTGCGCCTCGAGCACGTCGATGTCGAAGTCCTTCCCCAGCCGGGCGGCGAGCTGCGCGGCGACCTCGATGACGAGGTTCACTCCGATGCTCATGTTCGGCGACATCACGATCGGCACCTCACGCGCGCACTCGGCGATGGCCGACTTGTGCTCGGCAGAGAACCCGGTCGAGCCGACCACCAGCGGTACCTTCTTCGCGGCGCAGAGCTTCGCGTGGCCGACCGACGCTTCGGGCGTGGTGAAGTCGATCACCACCTGCGCGCCCTCGAGCGCCTCGTCGAGCGTCGCCACGCACGGCACCTCGAGCATGCCCAGGTGACAGGAGAGGCCGACATCGAGGCCGATCGCCGCGCTGCCAGGCTTCTCGGTGCCTCCGTGGAGTGAGTAGCCGTCGGTGTCGCGCACGAGCTTCACCAACATCTGGCCCATGCGGCCGGTGACTCCAGTGATGACGGTCTTCACGCTCGGCGCGGCCATGGCTCACCTCACGACGCCGAGCTTCTGCAGCTCGGCCTTCAGCTTCACCGCGTTCGGCTCCGACATCGGGAACAGCGGCGGACGAATCTCGGGGCCGAACTTGCCCATCAGGTGGAGCGCCCACTTCACCGGGATCGGGTTCGACTCGCAGAAGAGCAGGCGGTGGAGCGGCTGCAGCTTGAGCTGGAGCTCGAGCGCCTTCTTGGTGTCCTGCTTCAGCGCGGCGGCGACGAGATCGGCCATGAGCCGCGGCACCACGTTCGACGACACGCTCACCACGCCCTTGCCGCCGCACGCGACGAACGGCGCGACCACGAAGTCGTCGCCCGACAGCAGCGTCATTCGCTCGCCGCAGAGCTCGTAGACGTCGAGGGTGCGCAGCACGTGGCCGGTCGCTTCCTTGAGCGCGACGACCTCGGGAATGTCGCAGAGCCGCTTCACCGTGTCGGGGAGCATGTCGACGCCCGTCCGGCCCGGCACGTTGTAGGCCATGATCGGAAAGCCCGGGTGCGCCTTGGCCAGGAGCCGGTAGTGCTCGACGAGGCCAGCCTGGGTGGGCTTGTTGTAATACGGGGTGACGATGAGGGTTCCGTCGGCGCCGAGATCGCGCGCGACCTTCATCGCGTCGATGCACTCGGCGGTGTTGTTGCTGCCCGCGCCGGCGAAGACCTGCGCCCGGCCCTTGTTCACCGAAAGGCAGAGCTCGATCGCGCGGCGGCGCTCGGCGGGCGTCATGGTGACGGCCTCTCCGGTGGTGCCCATCGGAATGAGCACGCTGGTGCCGTTGGTCACCTGATCGTTCACCAGCCACTCGTACGCGGCCTCGTCGAGCGCGCCGTTCTTGAAGGGCGTCGCCAGGGCGGTCATCGAACCAGACAAGGGCTTCATGGAGTCTCTCCTCGCATCACGTCGGTGAGCGTGTCGCGCGCGCGCACGACACGGAAACGGTTCCCGTCGACCAGGACTTCCGCAGGCCTTCGCCGTGAGTTGTAGGTCGACGACATGGACATCCCATACGCCCCCGCGGTCATCACGGCGAGCAGATCTCCCTGCTCCGTGGGCGCCAGGACACGCTCGTGCCCCAGGACGTCGCTCGATTCACAGACCGGGCCGACGATCTCCACCGTGCGCTTCTTGCCCTTGCGTGGGCTCACCGGGCGAATGTCGTGGTGCGCCTCGTAGAGCGCGGGCCGGAGGAGATCGTTCATTCCGGCGTCGACGATGACGAAGAACTTCTCGCTGGTGCGCTTTCGGTAGAGCACCTTGGTGAGCAGCACGCCTGCGTTGGCGACGAGGACGCGGCCAGGCTCCAGCACCAGCGTGGCTCCGAGGTGACGCAGTGGCTCGAGGACCGCCGTGGCGTAGTCGGCGACCGGGGGCGGCGTCTCTTTCGTGTACGTGACGCCGAGCCCGCCTCCGACGTCGAGGTGAGTCAACGGAACGCCCTTCGTCTTGAGCGCCTGAAAGACCTCGCCGACCCGCTTCATCGCCTCGCGCACCGGCTTGGTGTCGGTGAGTTGGCTGCCGATGTGACAGTCGAGGCCGCGCGCGACGAGGCCGCCGAGCCTCTTCGCCTTCGCGTAGAGCGCCACCGCTTCGTCGACCGGCACTCCGAACTTGGAGCTCTTGAGCCCGGTCGCGATGTACTTGTGCGTCTTGGCGTCGACGTCGGGGTTCACCCGGATCGCGAAGGGCGCGTCGATGCCGGTGCTGCGGCCCAGGTGCGCGAGCCGCTCGAGCTCCTCGGCGCTCTCGACGTTGAACATGAGGATGCCGGCCTTCAGCGCCGACACCATCTCTTCGTCCGTCTTTCCCACGCCGGCGAAGACGACCTTCCGGAGATCGGCGCCGACGCGGCGAACGCGCTCCAATTCGCCACCGGAGACGATGTCGAAGCCGGCGCCGTTCTTCGCGAGCAGCTTGAGGAGCGCGAGGTTGCTCGAGGCCTTGACCGAGTAGCAGACGAGCGTGGGCGTCGAGGCGAAGGCGTCTTGCACGACGGTGAGGTGCCGCAGCAGCGTGGCGGTCGAATAGACGTAGGTCGGGGTGCCCACCTCGGCGGCGATGCGCGCGAGCGGCACGCCCTCACAGTGGAGCGCGCCGTCGACGAGTTCGAAGTGGTTCACTTTCGCTCCTGACAACAGCCGGCGTCAGGCGCTTCGTCGGGCGCGGTGGCCTCGAGCGGAGGTTTGGGTGGGCCTTTGATTCCGCAGGCGCCGAGCGCGAGGACGAGGAGAAGGAGCCGCAGCACGCGGGCACCCTGCCGGGAAGGGCCTACCGTATCAAGCGGGAAGCTCCGCTCAGCCGAGCTGGCGCTTGATCGTCTTGATGTCGTCCTCGCACTGCTCGACGCGCGGCCGCAGGTCGTTCGTCTGCTTGAGGAAGCCCGTCATCTCGCGAACGGTGCCGGCGAGTTCGGTGATCGCGGCCACGGTGCGAACCTCCGACTCGACGATGCGCCGGGAGAGCTCGTCGCGGAGCGACTCGAGCCGCGCGTTGGTCTCGTCGAGGAGCGAGTTGGTCTGGTCGAGCCGCGAGTTGGTCTCTTCGAGCCGCGAGTTCGTTCGGCGGCCCTCCTCGCGAATCTCCCTGAGGATCTCGATGGTGACGTCGGTTGGTTCCATGCGGAGGCCGTATCACTGAGGTCTGACATCGAAGCGGAGCACCCTTTTGCGTGCTGGCGCAACTCCCGAACCAGGGCGGTTCTCGTCGGAAAATCGCGGCGGCACGTCGGCAACTCGGGAGGCTTCGCCAACGGAGTGCAGTTCGAGGAGACCCGAGTCAGGCGCCCGCGCGGCCACGCTCCGCGAGCCGCAACCAGCTGATTTTGCATGCGTATCCGGTGGTTCCGTCAACCCGACAAACAACCTCGGCAAAAGGGTGCACATCTGTCGGGGCTGCTGGGTCTCTCCCGCACCCCAGGGCGGTTCACCTCGGGGCTCTCGACATTCTCCGCCGCCACGAGCGGCACTTCACTGGAGTTCCAGATGGGCATTCTTGCGCTTCTCGTCGGCGTCGCGGTCCTGGCGTTCGGCCTCTTCCAGCACCTCAAGGGCAAGCGGATTCTCGCCGCGCCCTTCAAGAAGACGGGTGAGCTGGCGAAGAACCCCACCTCGACCGATCCCAAGGGCGCGATGTCGACCGAGGGCAAGGTGCTCGCTCCGGCGCAGCAGCTGCTCTCGCCCTGCAGCAAGAAGCCCTGCCTCGCCTACGAGGTGAAGATCGAGCGCCTCTGGGAGAAGGTGGAGACGACCCAGGAGGGCACCAAGACGGTCAAGGGCTCCGACACCCTCGACACGCTCAAGGGCGGCGCGATCTTCGGCGTCGACGACGGCTCCGGCGCGATCCAGATCGACGTCACCAAGGGCGGCGACTTCGACAACTTCAAGGAAGGCTTCAAGAAGGAGCTCAACGGCCGCGGCTGGGCCTCGCACATTCAGTTCGGCGAGCTGGCGTACGACGTGCCGGTGATCAGCGACTCCGAGAAGTACACGATCGGCTTCAAGGCGACGGAGAAGCTCGTCCCCGTCGAAGGCAGCCTCTTCGTCCTCGGGAAGATCGAGGGCGGCAAGATCGTCAAGCCGGGCTGGCGCTCGCTGATGCTCTCCTCGAAGGGCCGCGACGGGCTGCTCGGCTCGATCAAGAAGAAGAAGAAGTTCTCGTTCATCGGCGGTGGCATCGCGGCCGTCGCGTCGATTCCCCTGATGATCTTCGGGCCCTCGATCGACACCAGCTCGAAGGATCCCAACCACGCGTTCGGCGGCCTGTGCGCCTCGACCCTCACCGGCGCGGTCGCCAAGTGCAGCGAGACGGTGTCAACGGCCGAGGGCGAGTCCTTCGCCTGGACGGTGACCCGCAAGGACACCTACGACCTCACCGCGACGCCTGCGGCCGGCAAGAAGGTGCAGCTCGACGCGAACCTGATCGTCGAGCGTGACGGCGAGGTGCTGCTCGACGAGAGCTCCGACATCGGCCAGCCGGTCAAGGCGAGCATCGAGCTCGAGCCCGGCCTCTACACCGTGCGGGTGAAGGACGTGGGCGGCTACGTGGTGAAGGGTGGCTTCTCGTTCGATCTCGAGATCGCCGAGCAGAACCCGGAGCCCGTCGCCAAGCCTGCGGCGCTCGTCGCCAACGCGGAGCAGCCGGTCGCCGAAGAGCAGGTCGAGGAGCAGCCCAAGTCGCGCACCGAGAAGGCGAAGGAGGCCTTCCTCGCGCTCAGGGCGAAGAAGTTCGGGGTCGCCGAGCCGGTCGCCGCTCCCGCCGTCGAGGCCCTCGAGCCCGTCGCTGAGCCCGAGCTGGCCGTCGCCGAGCAGCCAGTCGAAGCCGCGCCGATCGTCGAGGAGAAGCCGGTCGCGAAGCTCGAGGAGAAGATCGTCGCGAAGGCCGAGGAGAAGGCCGTCGAGAAGAGGACCATCGAGATGCCCGAGGTCGACCTCACTGCCGCCGCGCCCGTCGCCCAGCCTGCCGTCGAGGAGCTGGAGATCTCGGCGAAGAACCTCACCAAGTTCGCGCTCGAGATGAACGAGACCTGCCGCGAGACGTTCTGCGCTGGCCCCTTCAACTACATGTTCACCAACCTCACCTGCGACAAGACCGCCCGCTGGTGCCAGCTCGAGCTGACCGGCATGAACAAGCGCTCGCACACCGCGTACAACGCGACCCTGCCCATCACCCCGGCCGCGAAGACCCGCGTCGCGTTCGAGGAAGTCATCGCCGAGGCCATCAAGGCGTTCGAGCAGGCGCCCAAGTCGGGCACGCTGAGCCCGGTCGTGATGACCGCGAAGAAGCCGGCGAAGAAGGTCGTCGTCGTCGCCGAACCCCTCGTCGCGAAGAAGTCGCAGCCGATTCCGACCCGCACCGTCGCCGTCGCCGCCAAGCCGGTCGAGAAGCCCGCGCCGGTCGTCGTCGAGAAGCCGGTGAAGGTCGCCGCCCCCATCGCCGCTCCCATCGCCGCTCCTGCGCCTGCTCCCGCTCCGGCCGCCGCCCCCGCGATGCGCGCCAACAAGAACATGGCGGACTGAGTTCATGATTCCCTGACCGCGCTCGCGCCGATCGAACCGGGCCGGCGATGAAGCTGCGGACGACGGGCTCGGCCTCCACGGAGGTCGGGCCTTTCGTGTTTCGGAGACCCTGCTCCCCGTGAAATGGTGCCCGCGCGTGTCAGGCACTTCGAAGCGACGGAGGCAGGTTCTGGGCGTGCTGGCGCTGGTGCTCCTCGGCGCCTTCGCCTTCGCCTCGGCCGAGCGCTGCGGTGACTGGCCCGACGGCGCCCCACAGCTCACTTTCACCTCGCGAGCCGAGGGCGCGCTCGAGGTCGGGGTCGCGAAGATCGCGGTGAAGCTCGACGCACCCGTCACCATCGGAGGCTATGGCCCGCTCCGATCGAGCGCGGCTGCCGGTGAGCAAGTGATGGCACGGACGACCCTGGTGAGCGTCGGAGGGACTCGCTTCGCCCTCGTCTCCCTCGACCTGCTCCTGCTCCCCCAGCCGTTGGTGACCGCGATCCGCGAGGGCTACGACTTCCCCATCATCGTGACCGCGACGCACACCCACTCGTCGATCGGTCAGTTCGATCGCCGGCTCGCCGCGCAGGTCGCCGCCCTGGGATCCTTCGACGACACCGTCGAGCAGGCGCTCGTCACCGCCGCCCGCACCGCCATCGACACGGCCCGCGCCCACCGAGTGGCTGCGACGATGGAACTCCGCACCTTCAGCACCGCCGCCTTCACGCGAGCTCGGAGCGGTTCGGCCGTCGACGAGCGAGGGACCGAGGTGCGCTTCGTTCAGGGCGATGGAGCGGTCGTCGGCCGGTGGCTCCTCCTCGCGGCACACCCGACGCTCGCCCCACGTCGCGGCGGAGTGGTGGACACGGACTGGCCCGGCGCGGTGGCCGCCGACGGCGCAGGCGTCACCCTCGTGCTGCAGACCTCGGTCGGCAACGCCTCCATCGCGAAGGACCGCTTCGGCTCGAAGGAGCTGGTCGCCAAGGCCCTCGCCGACGCGCTCGATGGGGGCAGCGTGGAGCTCGCCCCGACCGAGCCGCAGCTCGCGATCGCCTCGGCGCGCGTCGAGCTCCCCCACCCCGACGGCTCACGGCTCGCGCCCTGGCCCTTCACCCGCATCGCCGAGAACGCGCTCTGCGCCCGGCAGGAGATGGACGTCGAGGTGGCGATGCTCCGCTTCGGCCCGCTCTCGCTGCTCGCGCTGCCGGTGGAGCCTTCCTTCGAGAGCGCGCAGGTGCTCGAGCGAATGTCGGGGGCGACGCGCGTCCTGGCGCTGGCCAATGGCTACGTGGGCTACCTGGAGCCGGCAGAGGTGGTGAAGGCCGGCGGCGGCGAGGCGAAGCGCCAGTGGTTCGGCCCGGAGCTGTTCGAGCGGCTGGGCAAGGCGAGCCTGCTGGTGGCGATGGCGACCGATCGCGGAGGCCCTCGTGTCCAAGGCAAGTGAGCAGGCACGGGCGCTCGTGGCTGGAGCGCGGCTCGGCTCCCTGGCCACCCGCGACGACGAGAACGTCTTCGCGACGCTGGTGGCGATCGCCGACGATGGCGCCGGGCGGCCGCTGCTCGTGCTCTCGAACCTCGCCGAACACACCCAGCGGCTCGCGCGCTTTCCACAGGCCTCGATCCTCGTGGTCGCCGATCAGCCTGGCGGCACACTCGATCGCCCCAGGGTGAGCCTCACCGGCCGGGTGCGCTTCCTCGAGCCCGCAGAGCGGCCCGCCGCCATCGCCCGGTTCCTCGCCCAGCATCCCGAAGCGAGTCAGTACGTCGAGCTGCCAGGCTTCGCCCCTGCCCGGCTCGAGCTCGAGAAGGTTCACTTCGTGGGAGGGTTTGCGCGCGCAGCCGCGATTCCGCTCGGCGAGTACGCGGGCGAGTGATCGCTTTTCCCACCTCCGGCACCTGAGAGAGCATGTCGGGACTTCGCCTCGCGATCGTCGCTGCCGTGCTCTCGTGCCCCGCGTTCGCCGAGGAGGAAGCCGTTTGCCGCTCCCCCGACGATCCGAAGCTCGAGCTCGAGGTCGCAGGCGGCGCCTCGGCGCAGAACGATCTCACCCCCACCGTCTCGGGCCGAATCGGGGTCGACCTCTGGAACTGGCTGACGCCCTCGGTGCGGGTCCTCTCCATCGCGCCGTGGGCCGGCCCGTCCTCGGCCTGGGCCATCCAAGGAGAGCTCCGCGCGCACACCAAGGGCACCTTGCTCCAGCTCACCGGCGGCGTCGGGCTCGGGCTCGCGACGGCCTCGGTCGATCGCTCCGCGTCCGGCATCGATGCCACCGTCGCTCGCGCCGCGCAGCCCTGGCTCACCGGCGATCTCGGCGCTCGCGTGCTGCTCGGGCCCTTCTTCGTCGGCGCGTCGATCGGCGGAGCTCCGCTTCAGCGACAGTGGCTGGGCTCGCTGAACCTGGGCGTCATCGCTTTCGGGGGCTGACCTTCGCCTTGCTCAGCCGGCGCGCAGGCTTGGTGATCTCCTCCGACGAGAACACCTCACCGTCGAAGCGAATCTTCGGCTTCTTCTTCCGGCGCTTGAAGAGCAGCACGGTGCGCCCGAGGACTTGCGCGACCTCCGAGCCGGTGCCCGAGGCGAGCTCGTCGATGGCGGCCTCCCGACCGTCCCGATCGTCGGCGATGCGCACCTTCACCAGCTCGTGATCTTCGAGCGCCTGGGCGGTGGCGGCGATCACGCCCTCCGTCACTCCGGCGTCGCCGACCTGCACCACCGCGTGGAGGTGGTGGCCGAGCGCTCGCAACTGGCGCCGCTGCTTTCCCGTCAACGTCTGGGTCATCTCGTGTCCTTCATCGAATCGGTGAATCGGTCACTTCATCAAGCGCAACTCGCGCTGCGCGTCGATGTGTTTCGGGTCGAGCTTGACCGTCTGGCTGAAGAACTTCTTCGCCTGGGCGAGATCGCCGAGCACCTTGTGCATCATTCCCTGGAAGAACTGGGCCTGGGCGATGTTCGGGTTGCGCTTGGTGCACTCGGTGATGTCCTTCAGCGCCTGCGGCAAGATGGCCTTCTTGTCGGTCGCGGCGAAGAAGCGCGCGTAGCCTCGCCAGGCATGGGGCTCGGCATCGTCGGGGATGAGCGCGACCGAGTCGTCGAACATCTTGAGCGCCTCGGCGAACTTGCGCGCCTGCACGAGGAGCTTGCCCTTCTGGAAGAACTCTTCGGCCTGGAGGAACTTGGAGACGTCGATCTTCTCGCCCGCCCCGCCCGCGTCGAGCTCGGCCACGTACTCGGCGCGCAAGTGCTCGTCGGCGAGGGTGCGGTGCGCCTCACCGATGCGCGCGAACACGTCGGCCTTCGCCTTCGAGAGCGCCTCTGGAGCGCCAGGTGGAACGGTGTCGGGGTGAAAGTCCTTCGCGAGCTTGAAGTAGGCGACCTTCACCTGGTTCGGCTGAATGTCGCGGCCGACGCCCAGCACCTCGAAGTGGTTCTGGGTCTTCATCTTGAGGAAGAGCTCCTGCAGCTTCTTCACTTCGGCGTCGAAGCTGGCCGGCGCACCGGCGGAGGACGGGCGCGAGGTCGGCGCAGGGGCCACGGCCGAGGGGCGAGTCGTGGGTGCGGCTGTGACGGGGTGGGAGGCGGTGATGACGGGCGGCCGTGGTGCAGCGGGCGCTGCGGGCTGCATCACCGGGGGCGGAATCGGCGGTCGCGCCCCTGGCGCTCCAGGTGGCACGGGAACCCCGGGGGGACGCGCTCCGGGAGGAACGGGGACCGCTGGCCGAGCGCCAGGGGCACCAGGCGGCGCGGGGACGCCAGGAGGCCGGCCGATCGGGGCGACCGCGACCGGAGGCGCGGGGACCACTGGCGCCGCTGGGGCAGGCGCCACCATCACCGGGGCTGGTGCCGGCTGAGCAGGCGGGGGCACGAAGGCTGGAGCCGAGACCTGCGACGGAGCGCTCGCCGGAATCACCGTGCCGGCGAAGGAGACGAGATCGCATGGCTCCAGCATGAAGGCGACCCGCAGCGCGTGCTCGGCCTCGGCGGGGTGAGTCGCGAGCATCTGGTTGAGCGTGCGCGTTCCATCGAAGGACGCGTAGGCGCGGGACTCCTGGGGCGACAGCCGCAAGTTCGTCACCGGCACCGCGCCCGAGGCCTTCATCACCGGGAAGTCGAGGGCGTCGCGCAGCCGAAGCCGCAGCTCCGAGACGGGCAGCCGACGGAGCTGCTCGCAGTAGAGCTGCCATCGATTCCCGGCCGGCATCGCCTTGTGCGGCGACAGCTCGATCGGCTGAAAGCTGAAGGCACCGTCGAACGAGAGCAGCACCTGGCCCACCAGGTTGGCGGCGCGCTGGGCGAGCGACTCCATCGCCACGTTGGGGTTCACCAGCCCCAACCCGAACAACGCCGGCAGCAGCTCTCCACCGAACCGACCCAGCTCGCGCTGTGCTTGTCCGAGCTGCTCGGGCGTGACGAGCCGCTGCCGCATGAGGAATGACGCGAGCGCGTCTTCGCCGTGCGTCGAGTCGACGAGATCGGGGCTGCCCTTGCGGAAGTGAATGGTGAGCGAGCGATCGGGGAGCTGAATCGAGAGGAGCCCGGTGAGATCCTGCGCGGCGGCGAGGAAGTAGAGGCGCCGCGTCGAGAGATCGCGCAGCGAGCCCGCCGCGGGGATCGAGTCGAGCGGAGCGATCGCAACCGACGACGGCGCGCTCGTCGGCCCCTCGGGGTGGGCCTGGGGCGGAGGGGCCGGCGTCGGCGGGTGCGGGGCCGTCGGGGCCATCGCCTGCGGAGGCATCGGCATGCCCATCGCGGCGGCGATCGCGGCGGCCTGCGCTCGAGCGGGCGCCGGCGGAGGAGCGCTCCCCATCGCGGCGGCGATCGACGCCGACGAGCTCGGCGGCTTGGCTGCCGGAGCGACCATGCGCACCGCCCCAGTGACGGGCGCGGCTGGCACGACGTCGGAGAAGAGCGTGTCGGCGAGCGGCCCGGCAGGGGCAGCGGTTGGTCGTTGGACCCCTGGCGTCGGCGCTCGGCCCTGGCTCGCCTGGGCTGGATTCATCGGCCGAGCCTGCGCTTGGGCGCGCGCACCCGGCCCCGCGCGGATCGCTCCTGGCCCTGCGGCGACGGCTCCGGGGCCCGCCATCACCGCGCCTGGACCGGGAGCAGGCGCTGCGGCGCCCGTCGTCGGCGGCCGCGGACCCGTCTCGGTGTTCGGCAGCGGCGCAGGTGGCACCGCCTTCGACCAGGCCTCGTCGAGCTCACTCGGCGGCAGCGGGCCCTCGCCCCACAGCTGCTTGGGGAACACCATGCGAATGCCCGGCATGCGTCCGGGGAAGACGTAGTTGCTCCCGTCGAGCGAGACCTGCACCCGGCCCAGCAAGACGCCGTTGTCGATCAAGAGCTCGACCGAGGGAGGGCTGAGCGGGCCGAACACCTGCCCCTTGTCGGTGCGGACCCAGACCTGGACGACGTCGTCGCTCACACGCTCCCTTTCCGAAAGGCCTCGACCGTATCACCCCGCTCGCGCGATTCGATCATTCAGGCACAATCGGCGTGATGCGGCGGGTCCTCCTCGGCTGGTCGATCACCCCGGCTCACGCGGCGCCGAGCCTGATCGGTCTGGCGCTGTGCGCCGGCTGCGTGAGCCTCTCGAGCGCGCAGCAGGCCGACACTATCGGCGAGGGGCGACTCCAGCTCGGCGTCGAGCCGGGCGTCTCGTTCGGCGTCGACACGAGGCCGCTCGCCGTCACGCCGTCGCCGGCGCCCGATCTCTCCCTTCGCTACGGCGCGTTCGAGCGGCTCGATCTCGGCGGGCGACTCGGCGCGAGCGGCGCCGAGCTGCAGGCCAAGCTGATGTTCACTCCGCGCTGGTCGCCCTTCATCGCCTCGCTCGCCCCCTCGATCGCCGGGCAGCCGCGCCTGTCGAGCACGCTCGCCGTCACCGGGCTGGTGGTGAACTTCGCGCTGCCGTTGTTGCTCGGCGTGCGGCTGGGCCCCCATCAGCTCGTCCTCGGGCCCAGACTCCACCTCTTTGGCGCCACCGGTGCCGCCCCAGGCCGGCTCTTCGCCGCAGGCGGGAGCTTCGGCGCCGTCTTCCGAGTCTCGCGCGCGGTGGCCGTGATGCCCGAGGTCGGCGTGGTGGTGCCGCTCGGAGCACCAGCCGATCCCAACGCGCTCGACTCCTACGCTCGGCTCGGCCGTGGCGCGCTCGCGCAGCTCCGGCTCGCGTTTCTGGTGGGTGAGCCTGGGCCCTGACGCCGGGCTCGGCGCGTCGCGCTCTCCCGGCTCATGGCAGAGAGCTCGGCGTGGGCGATCGATCGCGGCGTCGGGCGACTCGCTCTCCGTGTCGTCGTCCCGTCCCTCGCCGGCGAGCGATGAAGGGCGCGCAGCGTGGCTGGAGCGAGGTCAACTCACGGCGTCGGGTGTGCACTGCCGTGCACGGTCTCGAGCCAGGGGCTCTTTCGCGGACGAGCGCACGTGATAGAGGGCGCCCGCCGAGTCTTCGCCAAGGAGTCACACGTGCAACGAATCGTCCTCTTCCTCGCCTCCCTGAGCACGCTGCTGATGGCGTGCCCCACCTCGTCGAAATGCACCACCAGCACGCAGTGCGGCAGTGGCCAGTCGTGCGTCAACGGCACCTGCGTCGGCGGCACGGGCGGCGGGAGCATCGGGACGGGCGGCGGAACGATCGGGACGGGCGGCGGCACCAGCGGCACCGGCGGCGGGAGCGGCGGAGGGAGCGTCACTGGCGGCGGCTCCTCGGGCGGTGGCTCGACGACGGGCGCAGAGAGCTGCACCATGCCCGGCACTGCACAGGCGGGCGCCACCATCACCGGCAGCACCACCGGCGCCGCAGACGACGTGAACATCGCGTGCACCGGCTACCGCAACCCTGGCCCTGATCGCGTCTACGCGGTGACGGTGCCGGCGATGATGCGCCTGGTGGCGACGGCGACGCCCGAGATGACGGCGGTCGACGCTGGCGATCAGTACGACATCGCGGTGTACATCGTCGACGGCCCCGCCGCGAACTGCTCGCCTGGCGACGCGGGCATTCGGACCAACTGCCTGGCGGGTTCGGACGACTCGCAGGACTCGGCGGCGATCGAGAGCGCCTCGTACCTCAACGGCACCTCGGCCTCGAAGGACGTCTTCGTGGTGGTCGACTCGGCCTACGACGCGCCCGACCCGATGAATGGCATCACCAACGCCGGCGGTTACTCGCTGCGCATCGAGATGGCCGCGCCCTCGATGGGCGATCTCTGCGGTTCGGCGACCGCGCTCACCGCGGGCACGTTGACGGGCCAGAACCTGAACGGCTTCCTCCCCGACTACGGCTCCAGCACCGACCCGAACTGCGTCAGGGGCGGCGGGGCCGACCGGGTGTACAGCATCTCGGTGCCTGCGGGGCAGCGGCTCACCGCCACCGCGACGCCGGCCAGCGACGCGGGCTTCGACGTGTTCGTCAACCTGGTGGCTGGCCCGGCGGCCTCGTGCACGGCCGACCCGATGGTCTGCCTCGACGGCGCCGACACCAACGGCAACGGGCAGGGCGAGACGACGAGCTACCTCAACAGCGGCAGCGGGGCGCAAGACGTCTTCGTCGTCGTCGGCAACTACGACCCGGCCGACCCCGACACCAACTTCTCGCTCACCACCACCGTCGCGGTGCCACCCGCGGGCGACGACTGCTCCATGCCGACGGCCCTCACTCCCGGCACGCCGGTCACTGGCCAGTCCTTCGGCACCTTCGTCAACGACTTCGGGTTCGCCTCGACGTGTGGCAGCCCGAGCAGCGGGCCAGATCGCGTGTATTCGGTCACCGTTCCCCAGGACAAGGTGGTGACCGTCACCGTGACCCCCGACGCGATGCTCGACACCTCGGTCGCGCTCGTCGACGGGAGCGCCAACTGCGCGCCCAGCCTGCGCTGCGTCGCCTTCTCCTCGAGCGCCGCTGCCGGCAGCCCCGACGTCGTCGCTTGGGCCAACCGCGGCACCGGCCCCAAGACGCTCCTCGTGCTCGTCGACAGCTCCTCGACCGCCAGCGGCGGCACCTTCAGTGTCAACGCGGTGGTGAGTGACCCGCCGATGGGCGACTACTGCTCGAACGCCGCCGCGCTGACCGCCAACACCACGGTGGCCGGCACCACTGCGGGCTTCAACAACGACTACACCTCGTCGATGGCGCCCACCTGCGCCAGCTTCAACACGCTGGGCAACGATCGGGTCTACGCCTTGATGGTGCCCAACGGGCAGCGGGCGAAGGTGACGATGATCGCCGACGCGGGCTTCGCGCCCTCGCTCAGCCTCGTCGCGGGTACCGCCGCCGACTGCGAGGCCATGCCGCGGGTGTGCGTCAGCGCCGCCGACTCGGTCACCAACACCCTCTCCGACGGAGGCTTCGTTCCCCAGCCGCGCACGGCGGGCTTCTTCAACGGCACGGGTTCGCCGGTGACGGCCTTCGCCATCGTCGACGGGCCCACCGGCGCAGGTGGCCAGTTCAGCATTGCCTTCACCTCGGCGGCGCCGGTGGCAGACGACACCTGCACGACGGCGACGACGGCGCTCGGCACGACGACGCTCACCAACCAGACCCTCCGTCCCTCCGGCGTCACCTTCGAGCGTGACTACGCCTGCGCCTCGGGAACCGGGCCAGATCGCGTCTACGTGGCCCAGGCGCCCGCCAACCAGCGCCTCCAGGTGACGGTGACGCCCACGCCGGCGACGATGGACGCCGGCTTCGATCCCACGCTCTCGATCATCGACGGCCCGGCGACCTCGTGCGACTCCGCCACCCGCCGCTGCATCGCCGGCACCAACTCCGCCGGTCGACAGCTGCCGGAGAGCGCTGGCTTCTCCAACATCGGGTCGGCGAAGACGGTCTACGTCGTCGTCGGGGCGAGCGCGGACTCGGCCTCGGTCGAGCCCATCTTCTCGTTGGCCGCGAGCACCACTCCGGTGCAGGGCGGCGACGTC
>JBPOIJ010000037.1:0-7077 GCA_052034585.1 Myxococcota bacterium | reverse complement strand
GGCATCGGCGTCGAACTCTTTAAGAGCGACGGGACGGCGGCCGGGACGGTTCTTGTCAAAGACATCACCCCAGGCACCGGGTCTTCGACCCTCACCGACCTCACGAATGTCGGCGGCACGCTGTTCTTCCGGGGACCAAAGACGGGAGGTGGCTTGGCCCTTTGGGTCAGTGACGGCACGGCGGCGGGAACGATCGAACTCGCGCCGGGTGGCTTGGCGTTGCCGGGCCTCGCCAACGTGGGGCCATTCCTGACGGAAGTGAATGGCATGGCCTTCTTCAGCGCAGGTGGAACCGGCAACGACCTTTGGAAGAGTGATGGCACAGTGGCGGGCACCGTGCCGGTTGGGACGGGGCTTGCCCCGCAGGGCCTCACAACAGTGGGGGGCACACTGTTCTTTACCGGTACCCCAGGCGGAGTTGGGCGAGAACTGATGAAGGTCGACGGCGAGGCCAATGTGCTCGGCAACGACAGCGATCCGGATGGCAATCCACTCACCGCGATTCTCGTGAGTGGGCCTACGAACGGGGCGCTTACGCTCAATGCCGACGGCACGGTTAGCTATACCCCCAACGCCGGCTTCAGTGGAACGGATACGTTCACCTACAAGGCGAACGACGGGGCGCTCGATTCCAACGTCGCGACGGTGACGATCACGGTCACGGCGGCGCCGGTGACGAACCAGGCTCCGACGTTGAACGCGGTTGGTAATCAAACGGTGGATGAAGGGCAGCAATTGAGCTTCACGGCGACGGCGAGTGATCCCAATGCTGGCCAGACGCTCACGTTCAGTTTGGACAACGGAACCAGCGGGCTGGTCCCGGCAGGCGCAAGCATCAACCCGACCACGGGCGTCTTTAGCTGGACACCGACGGAGGCGCAAGGCCCCGGCACGTTCACTTTCGATGTGGTGGTGACCGACAACGGCAGCCCCGCGCTGAGCGATCGCGAGACGATCACGGTGACGGTGAATGAGGTGAATCAAGCGCCGGTGCTCAATGCCATTGGGAATCAGGCGGTGAATGAAGGAGCGTTGCTGAGTTTCACGGCGCCGGCGAGTGACGGCGATCTGCCGGCTAACGCATTGATCTACAGCTTGCAGGGCACAGTCCCAGCCGGGGCGAGCATCGATCCGAATACAGGTGCCTTTACCTGGACGCCGACGGCGGGACAGATCGGGCCACATAGCCTCACCGTGCGCGTGACGGACAATGGCAGCCCTGCGCTGTTCGATGAAGAGACCATCACCATCACGGTCAACGATGTGAACGTGACGCCGACCGCCACGAATGACAGCTATACGGTCCAGCAGGGTTCGGCATTGGTTGCAGGGACCCTGATGGTAAAGAACATTGCCCCAAGTAATGGCAATTCGGCTCCGTCTCTACTGACGAACGTGGACGGGACGTTGTTCTTTCAAGCTCAAGATGGAGTGACGGGCGCGGAGCTTTGGAAGAGCGATGGAACGGCAACAGGGACCGTGCTGGTGAAAGACATCAACACTCCTAATGTCATTGGCGGCAGCCACTCGTTGCCCCAAAACCTACTGGGCGTAAATGAGACGCTGTTCTTTACGGCAACCGACCCCGTGAATGGCCGTGAATTGTGGAAGAGCGATGGGACGGCAACAGGGACCGCGCTGGTGAAAGACATCGGGCCTGGAAGCAATACCTCAGACCCTATTTTCCTGACGAACGTAAACGGGACGCTATTTTTTACAGCCAGTGATGGGGTAAACGGGCGCGAGCTGTGGAAGAGCGATGGGACGGAGGCGGGGACCATGCTGGTGAAGGACATTAGGGCCGGTGGCAGTTCGGATCCACAACACCTGACGAACGTGAACGGGACGCTATTCTTTACGGCCAGCGATGGGGTAAGCGGCCAGGAACTGTGGAAGAGTGACGGGACGGCAGCGGGCACTGTGCTGGTCAAGGACATCAATCCTGGTACCGGCGATTCAGCTCCTATCAATCTAACCAACGTCAACGGCACGCTGTTTTTCCGCGCGTTTGAAAATGTGAGTGGGCCGGAATTGTGGAAGAGCGATGGAACCGCCGCTGGGACGGTGCTGGTCAAGGACATCAATCCTGGCACCGGCGGCTCGGCCTCCGTCAACCTGACGAATGTCAATGGCACACTGTTCTTTATGGCAGGTGACGGTGTGAATGGGTTCGAGCTCTGGAAGAGCGACGGGACGGCTGCTGGGACGGTCCTCGTTAAGGATGTCAATACTGGACCAAACAACAGCAGTCCCGATAGGCTCGTCAACGTCAACGGCACCCTGTTCTTTGCCGCTGATGATGGCACAAGCGGGCGGGAACTTTGGAAGAGCGACGGGACGGCAACGGGGACTATGCTGGTGAAGGACATCAATCCAGGCACCCCCAGCGCGTTTCCGAGCTCCGGGTTCACCTTGCTCAACGTCAACGGTACCCTGTTCTTTGCCGCTAATGATGGCGTAAGTGGGCGGGAACTTTGGAAGAGCGATGGGTCTGCGGCGGGAACTATTCTTGTCAAGGACATTTTCCCTGGTTCAGGAAATTCAGTTACGGCGTTTGTGACGAACACAAATATAAACGGAACTCTCTTCTTCATGGCCACTGATGGAACAAATGGACAGGAACTCTGGGCCAGCGGTCTTCAGGACACCTTGCTCTCCAACGATACCGACCCAGACAGCCCGACGCTGACGGCCACGCTGGGGACCGGCCCCTCGAACGGCTCATTGATACTCAACCCCGACGGCACCTTTACCTATCGACCGAACGTGGGCTACACGGGCACGGATACGTTTACTTATACCGTCTCCGACGGCACGACCACATCCAACGTGGCGACGGTGACGATCACGGTGACATGAGCGACTGATGCGGTGGAGGGCCGGTGATGGTGTTTCACAGATCGAGATCTCGCTTCCAGGTGGGGTTGATTCGGACGCGGGGCTTTGTACATTTCACAAGGGGGTGCCTTATGCAGATCCAGATCGAGCGGTTTAACCGGTTCTGCGGGGGACGAATGCTCTCGCTATTGGCGATGTTCTTTTTGTCCGCTGCCTCCATTTCGTGGGCTGCCGATGTTAAACGGACCATTGGCCTCAGTCCGCTCGTGAGCAACGTAGCGGACATTCCAGCCGAAGCGGCTCAGGAACTCTTCATCAATGCGCTCATGCAGACGAATCGGTTTATGATCGGTCCGCCGGAGGCTAACGGTTCCTTCGTCGGTGCGGAATATGTTCTGGAGCCGACGGTCAATCAGGGGAAGAGTAAGTCGAATGTCCTGGGTTTTCTCAAGGATACCGTGACGTCGAAGGCTCCGATCAGCCTGGATATCCGGGTGTTCGATGCCCGGTCCAATGCCCTCGTGACGTTGGTGACGGTGCAGAGCTCGGAGGTCAAGTCCGGGAAGGTGACGCTTGGGGACATTCAATCGGTGATGGGCGCCGCAGGGGCCGGCGGGGAACAACCCTCCGATGCGGCCAAGCTTGAGGAGCGAATCGGTGGTGTCATGCTCCAGGCGGCCAACCGGTTGGCCGCCCAATTGATTCCTCAGTTGGGGAGCGTCGGGAGCGGGCCGCGCGTGGGGACGCCCCGATCGCCTGTGACACGGTGATGGCGTTTTGGTCGGCAGGCGGGTTTGGGATAGAGAAGCGCATGGGTGGGGCCTTCTGGTTGTGCCTTGGGGCAGGCTTCGCGTCGGCCCTACTCCTGTTGCCGAACCATGCGTCGGCTGGCTACTCGGATGCGCTGGTCGGGAGGAAGAACCCGCCCGGCGCTTCGTCCCCGGCTCCGTCATCCACGGAGAGCACGCCGGCGACTGGCGAGCCTGGACGGCTTGCAGCGCCCGTGCCGTTTGACGTGGTCGGACTTCGACTCGGGATGTCGCATGCAGATGCGCTGGCCCTGGTGCGCGCGAGGTCGCTCGACGCGAACGGCAAGCCCGCGCCGTTTGAGCTGGTCCGTGCGCGGAGGCATCAGCCGATGGTTCAGGGACAAGAACCTCCCCCGCTGTTTCTTAATTTATCGAATGCCAAGGCCGTACTGGCGGCATTCGATCTTTCGGAAGAAACCCTGCAATCGCCGGCCGCGGCCCAGGATGTACGTGTGCAGCGGTTCCTGGCGAACGGCCAATTCGAGTCGATTGTCTTGCAATTTCCCAATGTGCCGAACGAGCTGCGGGTCTCCGCGATAGCCCGGTTTCAACGGGTGGCCCCCCCGGCGCATCCCGACACCGTGCGACGCGCTTTGATCGAAAAGTACGGGGCTCCGACGATCGATGAGACATCTGCGTTGATCTGGTTGACGGACGATGCGGGAGGCCTGGTTCCCGCAACCGGCAAGAGCCGGATGCACTGCCGGGGTCCGGTGGCCCTGGGCGGGGACCATGTCCATGAGTACGACCACACCATCGCGGCCAGGCCTGGGTGCCGAGGACAATTGACGGTATTTCTACAGGGAACCCAGCAAGCCGTCGTTGCGATCCATACGGTGCTGTTCGATCATCAACAGTTGATCGACGAGCGCGAGGCGGTGAAGAACACGGCGTTGAGCCAGTTTGGGTTGACGCCGGAGCAAACCCAGCGTGTACCCGCACCGCAGTTCTGAAGAGGGGAATACTGCACAATAAGTGGAGGGGCTGATGACACACTCACAAGCGGGTAGCAGCGACCAGGCGCAGGCAAAAGCCGATCAACGACGCATTCTGGTCGATAGCGCCGGCGCGGCGACGAATTATTCCAATAGCTGCCATGTGGCGAGCACGAAGGAAGAGATCGTGCTCAACTTCGGCTTGAACCAGGCTTGGGATCAGGGGCAGGCGGACTTGCGGGTGCAGGTGACGAATCGCATCATCCTCAGCCCCTTCGCCGCCAAGCGGCTGGCGCTGTTGCTGGGGGCGGTGGTGCAGCAGTACGAACGGCAGTACGGCGCGCTGGACCACACAGCACCGGCAGCGGCTTCGTCCTCTTCGTCCGGGGCAGGAAGTGCGTGTACGACGGCTCACGATGGGGACTCCGCGTCATGATGTTGCCGACTGCATTGGTGATGGAGAAGTTCGGGAGCGAGGTCGGGAGCGCGCGGGGCCCTAAACCGCGCGTTTGCGCCGTGCCGTGGTCGATGTCCTTATGCCGGACGAGGGGATGAATAGCGCCGGGGAGATGCCGAAGCGAGTCGACACCTTGGCGATTTGTCGGACGTTGAGGTCGCGTTTGCCAGACAGGACTTCCGACACCACGCCTTGGCTGCCGATCTCGGGGAGGTCCGATTGAGAGAGGCCATGTTCTTCCATCAAGGCGCGGAGGATCGCCGGGCCGGTGCTCTCAGGGATCGGGACGTGGAGGTCCTCATAGGCCTCGATCGCAAGTGCGAGCATTTCGGCCAAGTCGGCCAGGGGATGCGCCTCTCGCTCACCGATCTCATCGACGAGGTCGTCGAGCACCGCCACGGCCCGGTCATATTCGGTCCGGTTCCGCAACGGCCCGAGTGGAATCCGGCGGCGCATGCGACGGTATTCAACGTTGGCTTCATGCAGATAGTTCGTGCGCATGGGTTACGTCCTCCAGTTGTCCCGGTCGTACTCGGCATGGGTGAGTACATACCGGACGTACACTTTCTTGCGGTTGTAATGGATCGCGGCAATCAATCGGAACTTGTTGCCTGCGATGTTGAACACGGTGAACCCGCCGACCTGGTCGGCCGAAGGGAATGTCCGTCGCAGGGCGACAAAAGAGTCATAGTCGGACTTGCGCACGATGGTAAACCAGTGTGCTAAGGGTACGCGCGCCTCGGGGTGGATGCGCCAGAATGCCGCCAGCCGCTTCCGCGTAATAATGTGCACCGGGTCAAACTATCTCACAATGAGATTGTGAGTCAAGTGGAGATGAAACCGATGACGAGTCCGAGGCATGACAGTGTTCCGCCGATGAAGGTTGCGAGTTTGTCTTGGCTAGAGATGCCGGAGCCGAAGCATGATGGCGCCTGAGTCTACGTCTCGGCTCGAACAGACGTTGTCGAGCGACGTGCTGGCACAGTTGACGGCGAAGGCCCAGAGCGCGGATCGGCTTCAGCTCTTGTTCGATCTACTCTCACCGGCGCTCGGGCAGGCGGGGTATGAGGCTGTGGCCAGAGCGTTTGTGACGGAGGTCGCGACCCGATTGCAGAGCGATCGCGTCAGCCTCGGCACGGTGTCGAACGGTCGTGTCACGCTCACGGCCCTTTCCCACAACAGCACGTTCAGCGCCAAGACTACGCTGGTCCAGGCCATCACTGCTGCGATGGAGGAAGCGCTCGAGCAGCGACAGACCATCCTGCTGCCGCCGTTGCCGACTACCCCGGCCCAGATCCGTCGTGCGCACGACGAGTTGGTACGTCAATTTCATACGGCGGCGGTCTGCTCAGTGCCCCTGCTGTGCGACGGTCGCGTGACCGGCGTGCTGACGGTGGAACGGGGGGCGGAGCCGTTGTTCGATCGCACGACGCTCGACCTGCTCGAAGCCTTGAGTGCGGTGACCGGCCCTCTGTTCGAGATGCAACGGCGGGACGCGCGTTGGCTCGGGGGGAAGGTCTGGGAGTCGGCCCGGTTACAACTGGCCAAGCTCATGGGGCCGCGCCACGTGGGGTTCAAGCTGGCGACGCTTGCTGCGGCCGGGCTTGCCGCCTTCTTCTGTTTCGCCACCGGCGACTACCGCGTGACGGCGAAGACGGTGCTGGAGGGGTCGGTTCAGCAGGCGGCGGTCGCTCCATTCCAAGGCTTTCTGGAAACCGCGCCGGTACGGGCCGGCGATCTTGTTCAGGCAGGTCAAGTCCTTGCCACGCTCCAGGAGCATGATTTGAAGCTGGAACGGATGCGCTGGTCGAGCCAACGGGATCAGTTGGCCAAGGAGTATCGGCAGGTCCTGGCCGAACGGGATGCCGCCAAGGTCGAGATCAAGGCGGCGGAGGTCGCGCAGGCCGAGGCGCAGATGGCGCTTGCGGCCGACAAACTCGCGCGCACCAGGATCACGGCGCCCTTTGCCGGCGTCGTTGTGAGTGGTGATTGGAGCCAGCGGCTTGGATCGCCGGTCGAAGAGGGGCAGGTGCTCTTT
>JBPOIJ010000124.1:0-6031 GCA_052034585.1 Myxococcota bacterium | reverse complement strand
ACCTGTATGGACAGGAAGTTGCCCTTGCCAATCTTTCTCCACGGCAGGCAAGGGCAAGGGGTTTGCTGACGAGCGGCACCTATGGCCGGCTTTCTTCCATCTCATCGAGCAGTGCAGACCTTCAATCATCTTTGGTGAGCAGGTTGAAGCAGCGGTTAAACACGGCTGGCTCGACCTTGTACAAGATGACTTGGAAGGTGCTGATTACGCCTTTGGGGCGGTCTGTTCACCTGCTGCGGGCATCGGCGCTCCGCATATCCGTAGTCGATTGTTCTGGGTGGCCGACTCCGAACACGATGGATCACATTGGGGAACGATCACCGGAATCTCTAGCAAGGGCAAAGAAGAAAGGGGGATGCAGCAATTTGAAGGACGTGGCCCCGTTGGCAGGTTGGCCGACTCCGCAGACGAGCGATTCCTCCGGAGGAGGGCAAGCGAAGCGGTGTCAAGGGAGAAGCAACCTGAACGATTTTGTGATGCTGACAGGGTGGTGCACGCCAACGACCATGGATGCGTCTCGCGGAGTAAAGCCCCCAAGGCCACAGGACACGGGGGTGCCTCTGACGCAACAGGTTGGACTTCTGGATTTTGGGCAGATGCCGACTGGTTACCCTGCAAAGATGGAAAGTGGAGGCCAATTGAACCCGGCTCTTTCCCGTTGGCTCATGGGGCTGCCGCCAGAGTGGGACGACTGCGGGGCTATGGTAACGCTGTAGTTGCCCCACTTGCTACGGAGTTTATCAAGGCATGCAAACCCGACTAATGTCCCTCGTGGAAACGATGACCAACATCCTCGTGGGGTTGGTCATCTCTTTCCTTAGCCAGATCGTGATCTTCAAGATCTACGGCGTTCATCTTTCCACACAACAGAACGTCGAGATCACGCTCTATTTCACGATCATTTCCATCCTCCGCAGCTACGCTCTGCGGAGGTTTTTCAATTCGATAAGAAGAACAACATGAAGAAACACGATTCAGAGTGGTGGGAGTCCGTCACCCCGCAGGAAGCGGGGAAGGAGACCGAGACTATGGTCGAGGGCGTGTTCAAGAAGTGGAACAGTCGAACCGACTTTGCTTGGCACCGAATGCCTGACTCTCGCGCATCCCGTGGGAGACTGCCTGCCCAACCGGCCGACTACCTCTATAGGTGTGGTAGGAACAGCGGGTTCATCGAAGTCAAAGCCATCGACCACCCCTTTCGACTGACTCGGGCGCGCCTCACCCAATTGCCCATGCTCAGAAAGTGGACCATGGCGGGCGGGGACGACCTTGTCCTGGTCCATCACTACCTAAAGCAGACGTGGAGGTTACTGCTGGTGGCTGAACTTGACCCATCTATCCCATCTTGGGACTTGCGCCCTTATGGTGAGTTCACTGATCCTGAAACCGCACTCAAGGCCTTGGGGCTATTCTGATGATCGACCTTCTTGTTACAAAAAGAACGGACCCAAGGCTGCTGGCTAGAATGGCTGTTCACTACTCCGCACCAAGAGGTTTTGTTGGTAGAAACATCTGTTACGCTGTAATGGTTAAAGGGGATTATTTTGGCCACATTGTGGCAGGATCTGCAACCAAATTTTTACCCTTGAGACACGAGTTCTTGCACACCCATCAAGGTATGCTGAACAACATTGTCAACAACATATTCTTCAATGTGTCTCCGGTCCATGAAAAGTATCCGTTTAGAAATTTCACCAGCCAGGTGGTCAACTGCTTTGTAGAGTCTGTAAAGACTGACTGGCAGGCGAAGTACGGAAATCCTGTCGTTGGCATAGAGACACTTGTGGAAAAGCCGAGAACAGGGGAGTTGTACAAGAGAGCCGGATTCTGTTTGGTTGGTGAAACCAAAGGCTACACATGCAAGAGGGTGTCTGGTAAAGGCACTGATTCGTGGTCGGGCAAACGGGTGTGGGATACAACCAACCTCAGACCGAAACTTGTCTTTTGTAAAAGGATAAACTGATGGAAGTCACACCACTGAAACGCTGCCCCTATTGCCAGAAGCTACACCCTGAAAACGACTTCAAGAAGATCGTCAAGAACAGGGTGACCGTTGCCCAATGCGGCCCGTGCTGGCGGGCAAGGCGCAACCCGGAAGCCAACAAGCAACGCTTGGAACTTATGGTTGCGGCCAACAAGGAAGCCAACAAACGTATCTACACAGGATTTCACCAGGAGAAAGCACGATGAAACCATTGCTTGCACACACCATCGAAGACACGTCAAAGGTCGCCTACCCCGTACTCGTCTCAGTAAAACTGGACGGAGTTCGCTGCCTGATCATAGATGGTGTGGCGATGTCGAGAAGTTTGAAGCCGATCCGTAACGAGTACGTGCAAAGCTGCATCGGCCATCCGGAGTACAACGGTCTGGACGGTGAGTTGATCGTTGGAGATGTCTTTGCCCCGGACTGCTACCGGGTGACCAACAGTGGGGTGATGTCGAAGGATGGTGAACCGAACTTCAAGTTCCACGTCTTTGACAGGTGGAATTTACCGAATGAAGGATATGTAGCACGTAGATTTTTCCTCGAAACCATGTTGCATGTCGTCGTTGTCCCCAACATCCAAGCCCTCAACGAAGCGGACCTTCTCAGGATTGAACAGTCTGTATTGGAAAGTGGCGGGGAGGGTGTCATGGTCCGCAGCTTTGAAGGTCGGTACAAGCAAGGTCGCAGCACGATGAAGGAGGGGATCTTGGGTAAGTTAAAAAGATTCACCGACAATGAATATGAAGTTGTTGGATTTCAGGAGCGCATGCACAATGGAAACGAAGCAACGACCAATGCACTCGGTCATACTGAACGTTCTTCCCACAAGGAGAACAAGGTTGGAAGGGGTGACCTCGGTGCCGTCATCTGTCGTACTGATACAGGGCTGGAATTCAACGTCGGCACAGGTTTCGACGACGCCCTACGTCGCGAGATTTGGGATAATCAGGCAAGGTACTTGGGCAAGATGGCCAAGGTGAAGTCGTTCCTGGTCGGCGTCAAAGATCTGCCCCGTTTTCCGACGTTCCTTGGCTTCAGAGACGAGATCGACACCTAATACAAACATTGACAAAGTTGGCGCAAGTGTGCAGTATGTGCACCTTGCGCCAACGCACATCGAAAGGAAGAAAAATGCAATTTCCAGAGTTCAGGGCTTTTCCGAAGATGCCCCGGCTGTCCCGAGACATCATCATCACTGAGAAGTTGGACGGCACCAACGCCCAAGTATTTGTTGGAGAAGACGGTACGGTATTGGCCGGGTCACGGACACGGTGGATCACGCCACAAGACGACAATTACGGGTTCGCTCGGTGGGTGGATGAGCACCGCGACGAACTGGCTTTGCTTGGTCCAGGGCACCATTTCGGCGAGTGGTGGGGGCAGGGTATCAATCGAAACTATGGGTTGAAGGAGCGCCGCTTCAGCTTGTTCAACGTCCAAAGGTGGGCGTTGTTTGGTACAGAACCAAAGAGGTATCCAACGGCAGACCCACGAATCTTCAAGACTCAGGAGATATTGCCCGAATGCTGTGGCCTTGTTCCGGTGCTATATCAAGGCCACTTCTTCATGTTTGAAGTTGATCAAGCCCTGTTCATCTTGGATAAGGGAGGCAGCAAGGCCGCCCCCGGCTTCATGAATCCGGAAGGCATCGTCGTCTACCACACAGCAGGGAACCTGTCTTTCAAGAAGACCATTGAGAAAGATGAGCAGCCGAAAGGACACAAATGAGCGAAGCCTACTACCGACCAGCCCGTCAGAAGAAGTATTTCAACGGCCCGCCAGTGAAGCTGGCCACGATCCACCTTCTTGACGGAACCAAACTAGTCGTCAAGGTCGAGGGCATGGACCAAGACGAAAATTCAATTGTTGGCGAACTCCAGAACGGATGCAAATTTGCCGTGCCGTCCGCCAATCTCAACTACATTGTGGAGGTATTGTGATGAGAGTGTTCTTGGTGTTTCACATGACCAACTATTACTACAATTCCGGAGAGTTCTTGGGGATATACAGAACGCTTGAGGAAGCCGAAGCCAGACGAGAATTGATCTGGGCCAGCAGAAATGGGGATATGACAGCCTCACAGATATACGACAAAGACGATCTTGTGATTGAAGATAGGGTACTGTGATGCCATTGATCATCAACGATCTACACCTGGGCGTGGTCCGTTCCGGTAGCACCACCCCTGCATCCCAAGCCGCACTGCGGGAGTATGTCCTGAGCAGCTTTGAGCACCTTCTGGCGGACCACATCGGTTTGCACGTGGTCGTCAATGGCGATTTGTTTGACTCCTTCCAGGTTGATACCGCAACAGTCATTGCGGCTCACAAGCTTTTCAGCAAATTCATTGCTGCGGGAGGGGTTGTAACCCTGATCATGGGCAACCACGATGCGTCGGCCAAGGGTGATCGCGTATCCTCTTTTCACCTTCTTGCTCACATTCTCCAGGCGAGCAACAAAGGGTACGTTAAAGTCATTGACCATACCGACGGTTTCACCCATGTTGACGATAATGTCTACGCTATAAGTCACTGCCTGAACCAGTCATTGTTCGATCTGGAACTCGACAAAGCTGTTGAGTTTGATGGGACGAAAAAGTACCTGTTGCTGCACTGCAACTACAAGAATGGGTTCGCAGAGAACAGTGATCATAGTTTGAACATCAACGACAAACAGGTTGGGGATCTGATGCGGTCAGGTTGGACACTTGTCCTTGGCCACGAGCATCAAGGTTACACGATGCGCAGCAGTCGTGTCATTGTCTTGGGCAACCAGTTTCCTACTTCTGTCGCCGATTGCATTGGTGATGAGCAGAAGCATGCGCTGATCATCAATTGGGACCACACCTTCGTTCCAACTTGGAATTCTGCCGGGAGTTACATCGAACCAGATTGGAGAGACTTGGACGTTGCGGAGTATTTCGACTTTGTCCGTGTAGTGGGCGAGGCCACCGCTGAAGAGTCGGCAAGTGTCATCAAAGCCATATCCCAACTTCGGCAGCGCAGCAACGCTTACGTCATCACAAATGCTGTGAAGGTCGAAGGCCAGGACATGACCATGAGCGCGGAGTCCATCGAGTCCATTCGTGCGTTTGACGTATTGAGCGCAATCTTTGCCGAACTTAACGAACGAGAAATTGAAACTGTGAAGGAGTTGATGAAATGACAATCAAAATGAGTGGGGCCGAATTCAATGCCTTTTATTCAGACCCCGCGATGTGGCCGGAAGGGGTTTATCACGACGATCAAATAATCACCATCAATGGTGTAATCGTCGATGGTGATTGCACCCCAAATGATAACGACCTTGTCAGTATCACGGGAGGGTACGTTACGGACGAAGACGGGGGTGACCTTGGGACATTGGAATCCTACATCCGTAAGTGGCGCAAGAAACAGAACACGGTCGTGCTCTTGGTAGAGTGCGATATGGCGAAAGTTGACTGCGTGAAAGACGCTGTCAAGGTTGCTGGAGGGCGTCTGAAGTGCTAAACAAACTCACCCTACACAACTTCCGCAAACACAAAGACGTGTGCTTTGAGTTCAGCGGGGGAATCAACGTGATCCGCGCAGCCTCTGAGGGTGGAAAATCCACGATGCTTGAAGCCATCGCCTACGCCCTGTTCGGCAGCAGAAGCATGCGCACACCTATTGAGGAGACAGTCACCTGGGGCGAACCCGTCAATTCCCTCAAGGTTGAACTCGTCATCACTGTTGACGGCAAGGTCTATCACTACAAGCGTTCCAAGTCCGGGGCGGAAGTGGTTCTGAACGGTCAAGTCTTCTGCACAGGCCAGAACGAGGTCACGGGCCTGAGCGCTACCCTTCTCGGTGCTGATGCGGCGACCGCGTCCAAACTCCTGTTGGCCAGTCAGAACGGGATTCGTGGAGCGTTGGAAGAAGGGCCGAAGGCGTTGTCCCTGCTGATCGAAGAACTCAGCGATATGGCGATCTTCGACTCCATCCTGGAAGCAGCACAAGCCAAGTTGACTTTGGGTTCCCCATTGCTTCTCGAAGAACGGTTGAAGGGGGCTGAGTCCAC
>JBPOIJ010000062.1:0-7678 GCA_052034585.1 Myxococcota bacterium | reverse complement strand
GCGGGCACCGAGGGCGACGTGGGCGGCGTGCAGCGGGGTCTTCTTCAGCGGTGCGGCGGTGTCGCTCATGCGGGGTCCGTTCTGCGGGAAATATCCGCAAAAACGTACTACGCCGGACCACCGCGGTCAAGGAGAGCGGCGCCGCGCCGGCGTTTCGTCAGGCGACATCGTCGCGCCCCGCGGCGCGATACCGCAGGTGCGCCTGCAGCGTGTGGTAGCTGATGCCCAGCGTGCGGCACGCCTTGCGCTTGTTGTGCCCCGAGCGTGCCAGCACGAGTTTCGCGTACCGGCTGGCCCAGGCACGCAGGCTCTCGTCGGCGTCGAGCGAGGGCGCGACGATGTCGGCGTACGACCCGCGCAGAGCCGGCGGCAGGTCGTCGAGATCGATCACCCGCGACCCGCACATGGCGAGGGCGCCTTCGAGCGTCCGCTGCAGTTCGCGCACGTTTCCGGGCCATCGATAGGCCTGCAGCGCGTCGGCCGCGGTCGACGACAGCGCCACCCGCGCCCGTGCCGACTGGCCTTCGAGGAAGTAGTGCGCCAGTTCGAGGATGTCGTCGCGCCGCGCTCGCAGCGGCGGCACCGCCACCTCGAGGCCACTGAGCCGGTAGAACAGGTCGGACCGGAACAGCCCCTGCTCGACCAGCCCGGCCAGCGGGCGGTTGGTGGCGACCACGATGCGGACGTTGAGGCGCCGCGTCGCGTGCCCGCCCACACGTTCCACCGCCAGTTCCTGGATGGCACGCAGCAGCTTGGCCTGCGCGGCCATCGACAGCTCGGCGACTTCGTCGAGGAACAGCGTGCCACCGTCCGCGTGCTCGAACTTGCCGCGCCGCCCCCGGACCCCGGTGGCCGTGCGGTCCTCGATGCCGAAGAGTTCGGCCTCGAACAGGGTTTCCACCAGCGCCGCGCAGTTCACGGCGACGAAAGGCCCGCCGCTGCGCGGGCTCAGCTCGTGGATCTGTCGCGCCACGAGTTCCTTGCCGGTGCCGCTTTCGCCCTGAACGAGGACGGTGAAGTCGCTGTGCGCGACACGCTCGATGCGCGTGCGCAGCGCCCGCATCTGCGGGCTCGACCCGATGAGCGGCGCCGCACCCGCCCCCGGCCGCGCCGGTGCGGCCCGCGGGACGAAGTGCCGGTCGGCAGCGAGCGCCAGCGTCAGCAGGTGCGCGGCGCTGTCGAGGAGCTGCTGGTCCCACGGGTCGAGCGGCCGTCCGTCGACGGCCAGCTCGAAACAGATGTCGTGGGCCGCCGTGGGCCCGGTCGAGCGCACCCGGTTCGCGCCCCCCTGTCGCGGGTGGCCGGGCGCTTCCGGCCGCAGGGCACGCAGCCAGTGCGCGCCGAGCGCCCGCGCCAGCCCCGCCTCGAGCACGCCCTCGAGCCGCACGTGGGGCTCCCCAGCGACCAGGTGCGTCGCGAGGGCACGCACGATGGCGTGCAGGCCCTGGCGGCGATCCAATTGACGGGCGTTTCGTTCGACCACTTCGCTCGGCTCCGGCTGCTCCATGCGACACCACCCCCCGCGTGGTACGACTCCAAGGGCGATGCCAGCCCGGCCGCGCACGCGAATACCTCAGATTTCGCCGGGAAACATGACTTCCTTGTCCCTGGCCGCAAGCGACGGGTAGCACTTACCCGCGCCGAAATCACGACGGCGCGGGTAGGCTCTACCCTCTACCCTCGCCGCCTCCCAGAAACTGCAGCGCGCTCCTGAACGCGAGAGGCGCCAGGCGATGCACCCAGCAGCGCAGCACTTCGACGCGCCGCACGCAGCGCGGTCCGTCCGCCGACTCGAGCGCCAGGTCGGTCCTGACGCCCGGGCGCACGGGGCCGGCCGATTCCACCAGCGCGCCTCCGGCCGAGATGTCGATCACGGCCACGTCGAGTCCGGGACGCATCACCGCCACCGGCAGGACGCCGAAACGCCACGGTGCCACGCGATGCTCGCGGCGACGGTCGGGCGCCGTCAGTACGGGCGCCACGTGCCGGCTCCGGGATCGAATCGGAACACGCGCGCCCGGCCGGTCGCGCCGGCCACCCGCACGGCGAACTGCGCCCCGAACCGGCTGGCGACGTAGATGGTGCCGCTCGTGGACGTGCCGGACGGCGAGACGCTGATCTGATCGGTGGCGCCGAGGCGCAGCGGATCGTCACCTTCCCGCAACGCCGGGCCGCCGTCGAGGCCCGTCACGTCGCGCGCCACCGCCAGCCGGGCCCGCGGAAAGTGCACCGCGAGCGGATCCGCCGCTTCGACGACGGGATCGGTACCGTCGGCGAGATCGGCCGCCGACACCCCGTCGCCATCGCCGTCGGCGACGAGATCGAGCAGGAACGGCGGCGTGCGCCCGATGCGCAGCGCCAGTGTCCGCTGGCCACGCGCCGCGTCGAGCCGCGCCAGCCCGATACGCCCCGCCAGGTACCGCGCGGCGGCCGCGGCATCGGCCACGTCGGCGATTCTGTCGAGCACCGGCACGGCCACCGACAGGGACACGGCGACGAGCGCGACCACGACCACCGACTCGACCAGCGAGAAGCCGGCGGAGCCGCGGGCATCGACCCGCGGCTCCCCCAGCCGCCTACTGGGGCGCCTTGCCGTCACCCTTGCCGCTCCCGACCGTGACGAGCGGCCGCAGCTTCAGGAAGTTGCGCTCGCCGATGCCCTGGATCTTCATCAGGTCCTCGACCTTCTTGAAGCCGCCGTTCTTGCTGCGGAACTCGACGATACGCTGCGCGGCCCGCGGCCCGATGCCCGGCAGCTCCGCGAGTTCCGTCGGACTGGCGGTGTTGAGGTTGACGACGGCGGCGGGCGCCGTACGAGTGGCGGAGTCCTGCGCGGCGGCGAGGGCGTTCGGGCCGAGCGCGAGGGCGACGAGCAGGGCGACGCGAGTGAACGTGGACGTCATGGACTGGCTCCTTCGATGGCGTGAACTGACGATTCGTGGATGGTCTGCAACGACGCGCCGATGGACACCCGAGGTCGACGGTCACCACATCGGGCGCGCCGCGCAGACACCCGGTGCCAGTGCAAGCGGCATGGCCATGCCGTCGATTCGCCGGCAACCCCTTCAGCCGTCGCCACTTCGCGGAGGGGGCGGCCGGCACGGGTGGCCGGCGACGCCGGACCGGCGACAACGGGAGTGGGCGCCGACGCGCCCTCACGCCCTCCGCGCCCGCCGTTTCCGGCCGCAACGCCGGTTTGCGTGGCCGCAACCGCCGTCACACGGCCCGCGGCGGCTAGAATCTACCGAGGAGCTTCGATGACCCGACTCGCCGCCCCCGTGGCCCCCTCGCTCTGTCTGGCCGCTCTGTTCGCCATCGCGGCGCCGCTGACGGCCCAGACCACCGCCCCGCCCGTGTGTGCGCAGGTCTGGGTCGGCCACGAGGCGGATGTCGAGCGTCTGCTGGCGACCGCGCCGGTGGAGCGGCTCGAATCGGTGCCGATCGGCGTCACCAAGCCGCAGCGCGGGTATTTTCCGGCGGGCAGCCGCGTGGAACGTTTCGCCTGGAAGGCCCTGCCGCCCCAGCGCCGCGGCGGGTTCACGGAGAGCTACAAGGCCGAGATCGCGGCGTATCAGCTCGATCGGCTGCTCGGCCTCGGCATGGTGCCGCCGGTGGTCGAACGCACCATCGATGGCAAGGTCGGGGCCGCCGTCGCATGGATCGAACACACGACGCCCTGGAACAAGGACAAGCCGCCGCAGGGGCCGGAGCCGCGCTGGTCGAAGCAGATCAGCCGGATGAAGCTCTTCGATCAGCTGATCGCCAACATCGATCGGAACCAGGGCAACCTGATGTACGACGCCGACTGGCACCTGTTCCTGATCGACCATTCGCGCGCGTTCACCACCCGCCAGTCCGCCGACGGCATCGCCGCCCTCAACACGATCGATCGCGCGCTGTGGACGAAGATCGACGCGCTCACCGCGGCCGACGTCGACCGCGTGCTCGGTCCCTGGCTGGGTGCCAGCGAGCGCAAGGCGCTGCTGACCCGGCGCGACCGCCTGCGCAAGGAGATCGCGAAGATGGTGCAGCAGCGGGGCGACGCGCGCGTGTTCCTGGAGTAGCCGCATGCGCCGCCGTTCCGTCCTCGCCGGGTTCGTCGCGCTCATCGGCCTCGCCGCCGCGGCCGCGCCTCGCGCCCAGACGCCGGCGCCGCGGGTGGTCGCGATCGGCGACATCCACGGCAGCCTCGACGGCGTCACCGCCATCCTGCGCTCGACCGGCCTCACGGGCAGCGACGGGCGCTGGACGGGCGGCGCCACCACCTTCGTGCAGACCGGCGACGTGACCGATCGCGGCGCCGGCGTGCGCGCCGTGTTCGACCTGCTGCGGCGGCTCGGTCCCGAGGCCGAGGCCGCCGGCGGACGCGTGGTGCCGGTGCTCGGCAATCACGAGGTGATGAACCTCATCGGCGAGGTGCGCGACGTCACGCCCGAGATCTTCGCCAGCTTCGCCGGCGCCGACGCCGACAAGACCCGCGATGCCGCGTGGCGCGCCTACAACGACCTGGTGGCGCGGCGGGCGCGCGATCGCCGCGGCGAGCAGCCGCTCGGCCTCACGCGCACGAAGGAGGCCTTCCTGGCCGCCTACCCTCGCGGCGCCGTGGAATACCGTCGCGCCCTCGGTCCCGACGGCGACTATGGGCGCTGGCTGCGTTCGCTGCCAGTCGCGGTGAAGGTCGAGCGCACGGTCTTCATGCACGCCGGCGCGCCGCCGGACACCACCGAGGACCTCGACGCCGTGAACGCGCGGGCGCGCGGCGAAGTGCAGCGGATGGATCGCTTCCTGAGCCGCCTGGTCAGCGCCGGACTCGCGGCGCCGTGGTTCCGCCTCGAAGACACACTCGCCGTCGCCGCCGCCGAGGTGCGCTGGGTGAACGCGCAGGTGGCGCGGGCGAAGGAACGTGGGGAACGTCCGGCGCTCGACGGCGTCGACATCGAGCTCGTGCAGGAGGCCGCCGAGATCCTGAAGGTCGGGGAGTGGTCGTTGCTGAAGGGCGACGGCCCGTTGTGGTACCGCGGCTGGGCGACGCTCGACGACGCCGCGATCGACGTGCCGCTCGACACCCTGCTCGCCCGTCTCGGAGCCGACCGCCTGGTGGTCGGGCACACGGTGAACCGCGACTTCCGAATCCGCGCCCGCCTGGCCGGGCGCCTGTTCCTCATCGACACCGGCATGTTGTCGTCGGTGTACAAGGGCGTGCCGTCGGCGCTCGAGCTCACGAACGGGCGCGCCCGTGCCTACTACGCCGGCGGCCGAACCGACGACCTGGTGCCGGGGCGACGCTAACCGACGCGGTTCACCGCCCGAGCGCCCACGCCACGGTGCGGCGCAGGCCCTCGTCGAACGGCACCGAGGGCGCGTAGCCGAGCAGCCTCGCCGCCTTGACGATGTCGGCCTGCGAATCGCGGACATCACCAGCGCGTGACGGGCCGTAGACGGGTGTGACCGACGTGCCGATGATCGTCTGCAGCGTCGACAGCAGCTGGTTCAGCGACACGCGGCCGTTGGTCGCCACGTTGATGACCTGCCCCGCGACGTCCGGAGCGACGGCCGCCCGCAGGACGCCGTCGACGGTGTTGGCCACATAGGTGAAGTCGCGCGTCTGCTCGCCGTCGCCGTGCACGGTGGGCGTCCGGCCATCGGCGAGGGCGCGGATGAAGAGCGAGATCACGCCCGAGTAGGCCGACGAGGGATCCTGCCGCGGACCGAAGACGTTGAAGTACCGCGTCACCACGGTCTCGAGCCCGTAAAGCCGCGTGAACATCTGCAGGTACTGCTCGCCCACCAGCTTCTGCAGCGCATAGGGCGAGAGCGGACTCGGCGGCATGTCTTCGTGCTTCGGCAGCGTCGGCGCGTCGCCGTACACCGACGAGGACCCGGCGAACACCAGACGCCGAACCCTGGCGTCGCGCGCGGCGACGAGCACGTGCAGCGTACCGTCGATGTTGGCGCGGTTCGACGACACGGGATCCGCGACCGAGCGCGGCACCGACGGAATCGCCGCCTGGTGCAGCACGTAGTCGACGCCGTCCATCACCCGCCGCACGGTGTCGAGATCGACGATGTCGCCTTCGACGAACTCCGGCATGCCACTGGCCCCGGCGGCCCGGGCGGCCGCGGTCGCCGCGTCGAGGTTCTCCCGCTTGCCAGTACTGAGGTTGTCGAGCACGCGCACGCGCTCGCCGCGCCTGAGCAACTGCTCCACCAGGTGCGAGCCGATGAAGCCCGCGCCACCCGTCACGAGATAGTTTGCCATGAGATCACTGGGGCCAGCCGGTAGACGGCAGCCCGGGAATGAGCCGCAGCGCGTTCCTGTAGTAGAGCTTCTTCAGCACGTCGTCCGGCAGCCCCATGCCATAGAGCTTCCAGAACGCGTGGTAGTCGCGGTAGTAGTCGAAGTACTCGTCGTTGGTCTCGAAGACCCGCCAGAAGTACGGGAACTCGTCGGGCTGGAAGCTGTCCTTCCCGAACAGGATGCGGTCCTGGTACTTCACGAAGAACTCGCGGGCGGCGCGCGGCTGGCGCCCCAGCTCGGCGAGGATGGCGCCCACCTCCAGGTGCACGTGCGGCATCTCGTCGAGCAGCGCCGCCGCCCGCGCCAGGTCGTTGGCGTGATAGGCGAAGTGCGCGGCGATGAAGGTGGTCTTCGGATGCTTCCTGAACATCCGATTCCGCTCGGCAAGCAGCTCCTCGAAACGCGGGAACTCGCCGGCCGGGTAGCGGCGATCGCGATACAGCGCCAGTTCGAGCCAGCGCTCGTTCTGGAAGTCGATGGTCTCGAAGAACTCCTGAGGCTCCGCCGTGTGAATCAGCACCGGCAGGCCGAGACGGCCCGCCGCCTCCCAGACCGGATCGAGCTCCGGGTCGTCGATCTTCAGGCGGGTGCCGTCGGCCTTGCGGATCCGCAGGCCGAACGCCTTCGAGATCTCGCCGATGCCGAGCGCGCCGGCCTTCTTGTCGGCCTCGAGCTGCGCCACGGCCTTCGCCGCCCAGCCGGGGCCGACGTTGCGGAAGTCGATGTCGGTGAACTGCACCATCCGGTCCTTGAACCGGCTGGCCTTCAACGCCGCCACGGCCTGCACGAGGCGGTCACCCTGGGTCCCGCTGGCGTTCACGAGCACGCGCAGGTTGTTGGCGTCCATGCCCTGCACCACCTGTGCGAACTGCGCGTCGCTGATCGGCGCCGGCTGGTGGCTGTGCACGTCGATCACCGGGAACTTCGCCCGCGGCGTCGGGTGCTGCACCGTCTTCAGCGTGGTGCGCGGCTTGTACTGTGTGATCGTCGGTTCCGGAAACTCGGGCGTGCGGCCGTCGCCAGGCCGCCGCATGATGCCGCCCGGACGCGGTTGGCCCGACTGTCCCTGCGGCGCCTGATCGGCGCGCGGGGCGGCGACGACGCCGGCCAGGACGACGGCGCCAAGGGCACCGGCGAGGAGGGGGAATCGGGTGCGCATCATCTGTACTCTCTTCTCGGTCGATCGAAGGCCGCAGTGAACCTGTAAGCCGAATTCTGTCCGCCGTCGCCCGGCCTTGCGGCCGGGCTATGGCGAGATGACCATTCCTCTAGGCCCGCCATCACTGACGGGCTCCAGCGACCTACCCGGACACGTCGATCGAACGGGCCGTTCGATTGGCCGAAGCCAGCGTGCCCCTATTTGGTCTTGCTCCGTGCGGG
>JBPOIJ010000092.1:0-36359 GCA_052034585.1 Myxococcota bacterium | reverse complement strand
GACACGTCCCAGCGAATGGTGCTCATCAACCCCTTCGCGCGCTTCGTCACGTCGGCGTCGAGGAAGACGACCGCCTCGGTCAGCTTGTCCATCAGCCGGAAGTGCTTCCGCTTGCTCACCTTCAGCTGAAAGAGCGCGTGGGTGAGCCAGGGGAAGACGGCCGTCACGTCGGTGTGGCAGTACATCGAGCCCGTCTCGACCGCCTCGACCGAGACCTTGCCCCAGGTGTGGCCTTCGCCAGCCGGGCAGCTCGAGAGCGCGCCGTTGTCCACCGGGTCGACGCAGAACTGCACGTCGATGTCGAAGCCGTGGGTCGGCACCGTGAGGATCTGATCGAGCAAGGGCTCGCCTTGGAGCGTGTAGTTCTTCGGCACCCCGCCACCGAGGATCCAGATCGCGAGCTTCTGATCGAAGTGGTGTCGGCAGTAGTGCTGCATCGCCGCCATCGCGTAGACGTCGTCGTTCACGTCGAGCTCGAACTTGAACTGCTCGCCCAGGAGCTTCTTGAGCTTCACCACGTTCAAGAAGATCGAGCCGTCTTGCACCGCGCCCGACCAGATCGGCACCGCGCGCCGGTAGCAGGTGGAGAGGAACGAGGGCTGATCGACGCCCAGCTCCTGCTCGATCGCGTTGAGGTGCTTGCCGAGGAGGTAGTGGAACTCCGGCGTCGTCATCTTCTTCTGGAAGTCGGGGCCGGCGATGATCGCCGAGAAGAGCCGATCGGTGTCGAGCAACGCCTCTTCCCAGAAGCCCAAGTCGTAGATGCGAATGATGCGCGCCAGCCGGAGCTGCAGATCGCCGGCGTTCGGGTTCACCTCGCGGATCTGGTGGCGAATGATGCGGTGGGCGTCGTGGTAGAGGTTCGCGCCCGTCGTCGTCACCGCGCTGATGACGCCCGACTCGACGAGGGGAATGAGACAGCTCTGGTGCAGGCCGGCCGGCGTCATCGCCCCCGAGAGAGTGAGGAAGATCGCGGCGTTCTCCTCGAGCGATCGCTTCATCAGCTCGAAGGCGATCCGCTCCTGACGACCGACGTAAGCCCCGAAGGCGTGCTCGAGGAGGTCGAGCGCCGACTCCTTCCCCGTAATCGGCTTGGGGTTGACCTTTCGTGCGCCGTCGTATGCCTTGCGAAGCTTGTGTTGCTGGGTCTTGGTAGCCATGGGCGCGGCGGATATACACGCAACCCTCTGGCCGATTCATTGGAGTTTTTCGTGCACATGACCCGAACCTCGCTTCTCGCCCTGGGCGCCCTGTTGTCGGTGAGCGGTTGCAACTGCAAGCCGCCGGTCGTCACCACCAACAAGCCCGATCTCCGCGCGCTCGATCAAACGTCGGCGACCCTCGCGGCGCTCGACTTCACCGCGTGCCCGACCCTCGACGAGAACAACCGTCCGGTGTCCGACGTGTTCCCCGATCCCAAGCCGGCCAAGCTGAGCAACGCCTCCGGCAAGGCGCCCGCGAAGGCGAAGTTCACCTTCTCTGGGGCCGACTCCGACGCCTTCAAGCTGCGCTTCCCGTCGGACGGCGGCATGCCCACCACCGTCACCACGCCCTACGAGCTCGACATCGACCTCGGCGCGGAGGTCGACTTCGAGGTGGCGTTCAGCCCGAAGAAGAAGGGCACCCACTCGGCGACGCTCACCATCGACGATCAGGTCGCCGAGACGACGACCGACCCGGTGATCAGCCTCGTCGGCACCGGCCTCGATCTCCCTGCGCAGGCCACCATCGAGACCGGCGTCGAGCAGGAAGACGGCGGCTTCACCGTCTGCACCGAGGGCGCGATCTTCACCGACTGCGAGCTCGCCTTCCCCCAAGTGCAGTTCGACACGCCGATCACCAAGAAGATCCGCATCAAGAACAAGGGCTGCCCCGCCCTCAAGGTGAAGTCGATCAAGGTCGCCCTCGACACCCTCGGCACCGACTCGGTGGACTTCCGCCTGGTGTCTCCGCCCTCTCCTTCGGCCGCTGCGCCCATCTCCCTCAACAAGGCCGATGGCACCGAGACGATCGAGGGCGTCATCGAGTTCAAGCCCACCGACACCGGCCCGGGCAACGAAGTGAAGAGCGGCTTCATCATCATCGACTCGAATGACCCGGTGAACATGATGCCGATCTCGGCGCCCGGCGTCTTGAGCCTCCGCGGTGAGGGGCTGCGCCCTGCCCTCTCGGCCTCGCCCACGTCATGCGATTTCTCCCGCGACTCCGACACCTGCGGCAACAGCCCGAAGGTGGCCAACCGCGCGCGGTTCACGGTGCGGAACGATGGGAACGCGACGGTGAGGATCAGCGAGGTGAAGTTCAAGTCGAGCGGCAACGCCACCAGCGGCCAGAACGGGCGCTTCACGCTCGTCTCCAACCCGACCAACCAGACCATCATGCCGGGCGGGTCGATCGTGCTCGAGGTGACCCACAACGACATGCCCCTCTACGTGATCGACGAGCTGCAGCTGAAGTCGGTCTTCAACGGCGGCACCGCGCCGGCGGGAGACGTCTCCTTTGCGCTCTTCGGCGGCCGCCAGCCCTGCCTCGACACCGTCGACGAGGTGAACTTCAACAACCCGATGACGCCGATGTCGGCCCAGCCCTTCTTCATCTACAATCGGCGCAGACTGCCCGACGGCGGCACCGACTCGTCCCAGTGCGGCACGCTGGTGATCAACCAGATCGGCATCGAACAGAGCATGTTCTTCTCGATCATCGACCCGAAGATCATGCCCAACACCTCGATCCAGGCGGGCCTGTCGGCGGAGACCTCGATTCAGTACAACCGGCCTCCCTCGGGCGGCATGCAGGTCGGCAAGCTGAAGATCCTCTCGAATGATCCCTTCTTCGGGCCGCCAGCGGGCACCAAGGAGATCAACATCATCTCCTCCTCGCCCTTCGACCCGCCGCCCACCGGCGTGCTCAAGGGCTGCATCCCCGCGCAGCTGATCAACGATCCGAACTGCGAGTTCGGCAGCGAGTCGCAGATGACGGTGCAGCTGTCGATGATCACCCAGACGCCGAAGACGCTCACCGTCTCGGGCTTCAACTCGACCGACTTCGACGGAACCACGATGGGCAAGCCGACCGAATACCGCTTCCAGCTCCTCATGCCGCACCCCCAGGGCGCGACCGCGAGCAGCATGATGCCGAACACGCGCGGCATGGCGAACAAGGCCGTGCTCACCCTCCCTTCGACCGGCCTGTACCGCGTCAACATGACGGTCTGGGACAGCCGCGGCCAGCAAGGTCAGCCGGTGTCGCTCAACATCAACGTCCTGCCCTGACGAGCCGTCGTCAGGCAGCGTGACGAGCCCGGTCGCCTCGAGCCCCGGGTTCGGCACGCGCTCGTCCCGGCGCTGAGCAAAGACTCGGCAGGCGGAACCGTGGAGGCGCCACCGCCAGGCCCTCCCGAGCCGTCACGCATCGACGCGCGCGAAATCGAGCTGAGGTCAGAGCCGGCGTGCGGAGAGCACGGGCGATTCGTGGCGAAGGCTCCGCATCGCGAGCTTGTCGAGCTTCGTGCCCCGGTAGACCTCGAGCATGCGCTCCTGACCGGAGCGCCAGACGCCGTACATCGTGCACGCCTTGGTGAAGGCGCAGCCCTCGTGATCGGTCGCGGTGCAGACGTTGACGTTCACCGGCCCCTCGAGCGCCTCGATCACGTCGAGGAACGAGATCGTCGAGGCCGGCTTGGCGAGCGAGTAGCCACCGTGCGCGCCGCGGGCCGAGCGCACCAGCTTCGCCTTCGCGAGCGTCTTGAGGATCTTCGCCAGGAAGTCGCTGGGGATGTCCATCTTCTTCGCGATCTCTCGGAAGCTCGTCGTCATTCCGTCGGGCAACGAGGCGAGGAAGACCATCGCCCGCGTGCCGTATTCCATCTTGCGGGAGATCTGGAAGGCGTGGGCCATCGAGCCGGGTATAGCACCCTGGCGGCATGGCGCCGCCCCTCGTCCATCGCTACAACGTCGCCATGATCGATCTCCACTCGCACACCACCGCGAGCGATGGGCAGCACGCTCCGGCGGAGCAGATCGCGATGGCGGCGAAGGCGAAGATCACCGTGCTCGGGGTGACCGACCACGACACGGTCAAGGGGCTGGACGCGTGTGAAGAGGCCGCCAAGGCACACGGCATTCGCCTGGTCCCCGGCATCGAGATCTCGGTCCACCTCAACCGCCGCGAGGTGCACATCCTCGGGCACTTCGTCGATCGGCGACTGCCCCGGCTCGCCTCGTTCGACGCCGAGCTCGCCCGCACCCGCGAGCGGCGAATGCAGCAGATGATCGACAAGCTGAAGGCGCTCGGCTTCCCCGCGAGCATGGAGGCCGTCAGGGCGATCGCCGGCGACGCCCACCTCGCCCGCCCCCACCTCGCCCGCTGGCTCGTCGACGCGAACTACTGCACCTCGCTCCCCGACGCGTTCACCCGCTTCCTGGGTGACGGCAAACCCGCGGCGGTCGCCCGCTTCGACGTCACTCCCGAGCAGGCCATCGAGCTCATTCACGCAGCCCATGGCACTGCCACCGTCGCGCACCCGGGCTCGACCCGGCTCAACCGGCACGAGCTCGAGCAGCTCAAGGCGTTCGGCCTCGACGGCCTCGAGGTGCATCACTCCGATCACCCGCCTTCACAGCGCGAGCAGCTGCTGGGCTGGGCGAAGGAGCTCGAGCTGGTGCCCACCGCCGGGAGTGACTTCCACGGCGCGAAGGTCGCACCCGATCGGCACTTCGGGAACGAGTCGATGGATCCCGCCGAGTTCGCCCGCCTCGAGGCGCGGAGACGTTGACGCGAGCTCAGCGCACGAGAGGTGAGCTCGAGCGACTTCGAGCGTGGTCTCCGTCAGCCGCTTCCGTCGGAACTCCCACGTGCTGAGCGCCCGAGCGCGCTGCGAGCCGAAGCCTCACGCCACCGCGCGCTGGAGTGGCGTCACCTGCCGAGTGAGCCGAGCGCCCTTGCGCCACACCGTCACCTCGACGTTCCACGCGGACTCGAAGGCGAGCAGCCGCTGCAGATCGTCCACGGTCGTGACGGGAGAAGCGCCAAGCCCGACGACCAGATCATCGGCTTGAATCCCTCCCACGGCAGCAGGTGAGCTCCGGCTCGTCTCCACCACTCGTACGCCCCGCGCTTGCCCCACCTGGGTGGCCAGCTCCGGTGCGAGCGTCTCGTTCCTCGCCGAGATCCCCAGAAACCGCCGAGGGACTTCGCCGTGCCGAATGAGGAGGCTCGCGACCCACGACGCGGTCGACGACGGCACCGCGAACCCGATGCCCTGCGCGAACGGGAGCATCGCGGTGTTCACGCCCACGACCTGCCCCTTCACCGACAGCAGCGGCCCGCCCGAGTTGCCCGGGTTGATGGCCGCGTCAGTCTGGATGAGCCCGTCGAGCAGGGCCCCGTCTCGTCCCGGCAGGCGCCGCTCGAGGGCGCTCACGACTCCGAAGGTGACGCTCCGCTCGAAGCCGAAGGGGTGACCGAGCGCGATCACCACCTGGCCCACCTTCACCGCCGCCGCCGACGCGAGGGGCAAGACCGAGAGGCGCGGGCGCTTCGCCTTCAGCACCGCGAGATCGGTCGCTTCGTCGCGCCCGACGACCTCGGCGTCACCCGAGTCGCCGTCCGAGAAGCGCACCCGCACCCGGCCGTTGGACTGACGCACCACGTGCTCGTTGGTGAGCACGTAGCCGTCTTCCCGCAGGCCCAGGCCCGTGCCGTTGCCGCGCCGGTGCTCGATCGCCACCACGCCAGGAGCCGCTCCAGTGACGAGCGTCTCGAGTTCGTTCGAGAACAGCTCGAGCGGGTTCACGCGCGCGGCCTCTCGCCCAGCGTCACCTGCACGTGCTCGACCTTGCCCTGGCGCCACAGCTTCGCCGGCACCTGCTGCCCGACGTGATCGGCGCGCAGGTACGAGGTGAGATCCTCGAGCGTCTTTACCGTGTCGTCGCCCAGGTGGAGCAGCGTGTCTCCGTAGCGAATGCCGGCCGAGTCAGCGGGGCTGTTCTTCTCGACGCCGGTGATCATCAGCCCGATCTCCTCGCCGGTGCTCGAGCGCACGTCTTCCGGGAGTCGAACGGGGCGCATCTCGACGCCGAGGTAGCTGCGGCGCACCTGACCATGCCGCTCCAGCTGATCGACGACCCGCTTCACGGTGCTCCCAGGAATCGTGAGGCTCACCCCTTTCACGATCGCGGTGCTGGTGATCCCGAGCACGGTTCCATCGACCCCGACGAGGACTCCGCCCGAGAAGCCCGGGTGGTGCGGCGCGTCCGACTCGAGGTAGCGATCGATCGATCCACCTCGCATCGCCTTGAACGGGTGCTTGCCGTGCGCGCTCACGATCCCGCTCGTCGCTCGTATTGTCTGGCCCGGCCGCGCCAGCTTGAGCACGAGCTGGCCCACCTTGGCCCCGAGCCCATCGGACAACGGCGTCGAAGGCAGCGAGCCCTCGAACTCCAGCAAGGCGAGATCGGTGGCGGGGTCGCGCCCTTTCACCTTCGCCCGCACCGACACGCCCTCGGCGCTCACCGTCACCTCGTCGGTGAACAGCCCATGCGCGACGGTGACGATTCGATTGGGGGCAAAGACGAAGCCGCTGATCGGCTGGCGGCGGCCTCCTTCGACCCGCACCACGCTTCGACCAACGGCTTCAACGACGTTCGACAAGGCTTCCGACAGCTCGAGTGCTGAGAGGGGCATGCGTGCTTTCCTTGAACGGCGGGGAAGACTGCTCCCGGAAAGCTACGCATCCCCTCGGTCCCGCAAATCCGCCGAACGGCGAGAAACACACCGAACGGCGAGGGGTTACATCCTCACAGATTGATGAGGCCTCGACGCGCTGCGCGAACGACCGCCTCGACCCGCTTCTGAGCATCCATCTTCTGGAGGATCGAGTTCACGTGGAACTTCGCGGTGTGCTCGCTGATCGTCAGCTTGGCGGCGATCTGCTTGTTCGAGAGGCCCTCGGCGAGCAGCACCAGCACTTCATGCTCGCGCGGGGTGAGGTTGTCGTCGATGGCGTGACCCGACTCGACCCCTCCGCTCGTGGTGCCAGCCGCGGCGAGCCAGCCTGGCTCGGTGACGGTGAGGCCCTTCTGGACGGCGGCGATCGCGACCTCCAGCTTGGCGGCGGTCGAGTCACGCGGGATCACCGCCTGAGCTCCGGCAGCCAACGCGTCACCGACCTGCTCCTTGGTCGCGAGCGCGAGCAGCGGGCGCTTGAGCTGGAGGTTCTTCATCTCGCTCAAGGCACGCTGGGGATCTCGGGTGACGTCGACGACGATGACGTCGGCTTGGGCGACGCGGGCAGCGATCTCCAGGCTGCTCTCGACGGGACTCAGGATGAAGCGGTCGGTCTGTTCGGCCAGGGACTCAACGAGCGAATGGTCGGCCTGAACCACGACTCGCAACGGCATGATCTGGGGGGGTAGTCCTCGCATGATGTCTCCACGGGTAACGCAGCCTGCCTCTTCGGCAAGGTCTCTCACCGGCGCCTTCACTTCTTCAGTCCTCGCCCGGCTCTGGTTCATTCGTCCTGCCAAGCCCACCTCGCATTCGGTGGGGCCCTTCCGCTGCTTCGCTCGATGAAATGCTCGGGCGGGGTGTTTGGTTTCGCGTTGCGCGACGGTCTTCACACTTCTTCAACCCGTCGACTCGCCTCGAGATTCCCTGACCGCCTGTGTCCGCGTTTTCTCCAACCAGTTGATACTGCTCGTGCTCGTCCGCGCCTTTGCCTACAGACACGTGGGTGCTCGATCTGGTTCTGGTGGGCGATTCCTTCGCGATTGGCGCGCTTGCGTGGAGGTTGCTGCAGCGCCGGCCCGAGATCGCTTTCGCCGTGCTCGGGCAACGAACGAGGTGGGCCGATCGCACGTGGAGCTTTCGTGGCAAGGACGTGACCGCGGCGCAGCTCGAGTGGCTGTGGATCTTGGGTTCGGCGAGCTGGCCTTCGTTCGACGTGATCAGCAGCACAGCCACTCGACGCGTCGGTGGTGGGTTTCATTTCATTCGCGGTGACGAGCTCGAGCGCAAGCTGACGGAGCGGCTCGGCGATCGGTTGCGGCGCGGTGTCGAGGTGACGGCGATCAGCGAGCACGCGGTGACGCTCTCGACCGGAGAGACGATCGAGGCCAAGGCGATCATCGATGATCGGTCAGTCGCTCGCGAAGGCGGGCTGCGGGTTGAGCTGACGCGGCTCGAGGTCGAGCTCGGCCAACCCCACGGCTTCGAGGTGCCGATCGGGATCGATCTGCGCGCGAGCCCAGGGGTGATGACGACGATCATTCCCAGCGGGCCGAGTCGGGTGATGGTCGAGCTCCAGCGCCTGCTCAGCGAAGCCGCGAACGAGCGGGCCTCGCTCGAGACGATCGCCCAGAGACACCTGGCGGCCTGCGGACTTCAGGTGGCCGAGGTGCGGTCGACGCAACGGCACCTCGAATCGCTCGGGACGAGTCCCTCATCGCTCGGCAGCAGCCACCCGTTTCGCACCGACCAAGTCGCCGACGCCGTCGAGCTCGCCGATCGGCTGTGCGAGGCGCCTTCGATCGATCGCGAGACGATCGCCGCGATCCTCGACGTGCACGGAACGACCCGGTGGAACGAGCTCCGCCCGGTGCGTGCGTTCGCGATGGCGGCCTCGACCGCAGGGAGCCTCGAGCCGCTGAATCGGCTGAGCGACGAGCAGCTGCTTCAGCTCTTGCGTGGGCGGCTCTCCACCGGAGCGCAGCTCGGGCTGCTGTGGGCGATGCGCGGAGCGGGCCTCGCGGAGGCGCTTCGTCTGCGCGCTCGAGCCTGAGCCCTGCGCGTGCGCCGGCCGGTCAGCGCGAGCACGGTGACGAGCAGCACCGCGCCAGGACCACTCTGACAGTCGCAGCCGACCCGCAGCTCACTCCGCGTCGGTGCACCAGCATCGGGAACTGCTGCGTCCGAGGCGCCGGCATCTGACGGCCCTGCGTCCGATTCACCTGCAGCCGAGCCCGCGTCGAAGAGCCCGGCGTCGAGGACAGCCCCGTCCATCGAGCCCGCGTCGAAGAGACCGGCGTCGGTGCCAGCGTCCCCTCCTCCGTCGCTCGGCCCGCCATCCACTCCTCCGTCGCCCGCTGCTCCGAGAATCACCACCTGCAAGGTGCCAGGGAGGAGATCGGGATCGGACGCGGTGATGGTGATGATCCCCGGCTGAGTCGCGACCACCTGCACCGTCACCGACATCGACCTCGCCGGCACGACGATCTCCGCGCTCTGGGTGGAGCAGGTTGCGCCACCACTCGCGAGCACCGGGCCGCTCACGATCACCCGGTGTTCGACGTCGGTCGTTCGATCTTCGAGCCCGTCGCTCGTCGTGGCGCCGAGGAACAACCCGAAGCACTGGCCGACGGTCGGCATCGCCACGTTGGGGTTTCGGAGCCTCCAGCGGCCGGCGGGTCTCGTCTTGCTCGTTCGCACGTCGTCGTAGTCGAACGCCCCAGCGAACCGCAGATCGCCATACGTCATGCCGATGTTGAGCTGGTGCACTCCTGCGTCTCGATAGCCAAAGTCCGTCTTGCGCGTCGCCGCGAGCTCCCCGTCGATGAAGAAGAGATACCCCGCGTCGACCGCCCCCTTGCTGAGCAGCCCCAGCTCATAGAGGTGCCAGCCCGCATCGGGCAGGTTCGCGACCCGATCGGCGAAGAAGGTCTGCGCGGCGCCCTCATACCCGACGAGGAAATACCCAGTTGGATCGTAGGAGAGCCCGACGTGCACTCCGGCGAGCGTGTCGCCGAAGTTCATCGCCATCTGCGGCTGCACGACGATGGGAATCGCCCGCATCCACCAGCGCGCCCACTCCTCGCCCGCGCCAGACACGCCAGCGAGCGAGACCTCGTACTGGGTGTCGGTGTCGGGAGGCCCCGCGGTTCCGGCCATGCGTCGAATCCGAAGGCCGGCGTCACCGCGGTGCGCCCAGCTCTGGGTGATCTCGCGGGAAGCCATGCCGGGAAAGAACGACGTCCACCCCGAGCCTCCATCGGTCGAGGTGGGCCCCTCGAAATCGGCGACGAAGATCGGCTGCGCGAGTGCGGAGGTCGACACCAGAGTCACGAGGAGCGCCCGCACTCGTCCGACTCTACCCGCTCGTGGCGCGGTGGGAACCGAGCCCTCGTTCGCTGACACCCGCCCGACGCTCAGCCGATGAGCGCTTCGTGGAGCTTCTTGGTGAGCTCCTTCACCTGCGCCTTGGGCACCATCACCGTGAGCTGCAGCGCCGAGCTCGAGAGGGCCGTCACTGGCGCGCCGACGCCGTGCGCGACCGCGAGCGCCTTGCGAACCACCTGCCCGTCTGCGTGCAGCCCGGTGCCGACGCAGCTCACCGTGCCCATGCCGTCGAGCACCGACACGCCCGCGGGGAGCTTCGAGCGCAACACGTCAGGCCCATGCACGTCGTGGAGAGGGACCAACACGATCGTCCGCCCAGCGGCGTCGAAGCTCACGCTGCGCGGCTTGACCTGGCTTGCGTCGAGGACCTCGAGCAGCTTCTCGGGGCTCCCGTCGACACAGAAGGCCCAGACCTCGGTCTCGCTCGTGATCCCACGCACCCGCCCCTGTTCGCCCGCGGTGCGCTCGATGCGCGTCCCCGTGCCGGCCGAGTGGGTCGACTTCGCGTGAATGACGATCCCGTGTTCGCGCGCGAACTCCACTGCCTGGGCGTTGAGCACCTTGGCCCCCGCTGCGGCGAGCTCCTGCATCTCCTCGGGTGAGATCGAGTCGAGCTTCTTCGCGCTCGGCACCACGCGGGGGTCGGCCGAGAAGATGCCGTCGACGTCGGAGTAGATCTCACAGTCGGCGTGGAGCGCCGCCGCGAGCGCGACCGCCGAGGTGTCAGAGCCTCCCCGCCCGAGCGTGGTGACCTCCTTGCCGCGCGAGACGCCCTGGTAGCCGGCGACGATCACCACCTTGCCCTGCCCCAGCGCTTCCTCGAGGCGCGCCGGCCGCACCTCGACGATCCGCGCCTGGCTGTGGGTGTCGTCAGTGATGATGCCCGACTGCGAGCCGGTGAAGCTGATCGCCGGCACCGAGAGCTCCTGGAGCGCCATCGACATCAGCGCCATCGAGATCCGCTCTCCGCAGGTGAGCAACATGTCGAGCTCACGCCGTGGAGGATCGGCGCTCACCTGCTTGGCGAGCGAGAGGAGCTCGTCCGTCGTGTCGCCCATCGCGGAGACGACCACCACGAGCTGCCAGCCTTCGTCACGGCGCGCCTTCACCCGCTGCGCCACCTTGCGGATCTTCTCGACGTCGCTGACCGACGAGCCGCCGAACTTCTGCACCACGATGCGGGCCATGTGGCCTCCGAGACACGGAAAACGCTGGGCGCTCTAACGCAGTGCACCCGGCTCGCCAACGGCCGGGCGTCGCAAGGCGCGGAATCGACTGAAGGGCGTGGAATCAGTTCAGCAAGTCGGGCTTGCCGCCGCGCGCGTTGGCGAAGCCGAGCCGCGTGCGCATGTACTTCTCGATCACCGACAGCAGGCCATCGAAGGCGTCGCGCATCGCCCAGGCCTGGTGATCGACGTCCGCCAGGCCGCCCGCTCGCTTGAGCCCGTCACGGAGCGCGGTCTGCACCCCAGGGCAGTCGGTTCGGGAGTCGATGAGGTTCTTGGCGACCGACTGGTAGAGCCGGAAGCACTTCTCGATGTCGCCCTCGTTGTAGGCGGGGGCCCCTTCTTGAATCGCGCCGGCGATCGCCCGGGTGGTGGCCTCGAGGCCGGCGAGGTTCGAGCCCTCGAGCAACGAGAGCGGGTGCTGCGGAATCTGCCGCGTCACCCCGCGCCGGTTGCGCTGCAAGACGGCGAGCGGCAGCTGTTGGTTGAGGGGCATCAGCGGCTCGACGTGCTTCCACGGAACGCCGAGCGCCACCATTCCATCGTCGCCCTCCGCCATCGTCACCACCCCGAGGACGGCCCCGTCTGAGCCGATGAGCGGGCCGCCCGACGCGTCGGGAGGAATCGCGCCCGACAAGGCGTAGACCGAGAACCCGGGGCCCAACACCTGCGCCGGCCCGAGCTTGGCCTCGACCCAGCGCACCCGATCCTCACTCGGCACCAGCCCGAAGATGAAGACCCGCTGGCCCTCCTCCGCGAGCCGCGGGCCCGAACCGCGAACCGGCTGCGCGTCGAGCAAGCCGACGTCGAGCACCGCGAGATCGCGCTTCATGTCGAGGGCGCAGACCGACTGCACCGGGAGCCGCCGCCCGTCTGCCAGGTGGGCGACGATCGCTCGCTCGTTGGCGACGACGTGGAAGTTGGTGACGATGCGGCCGTTGGGCGCGACGAACCCCAGGCCGTAGGCGCGCTCGAGCTCCAGCACCACGATCGCACTGGCGGTGTCGAGCGGAATCATCGCCACGTCGTTCTCCACGGCTGCCCGCACGGACCGGCCCCGTGCGATACCTCCAGCATGCCCGAGCCTCGACCTTGGACGCTCCTCCGCACCCGCGCTGAACGAGACTTTCGCATCTTCACTGCCAAGACTCTCGACGTCGCCGACCCTCGGAACGGGTCCGAGTATGTCCGAACCGTTCTCGACTGCCCAGACTGGGTCAATGTGATCGCCGTCACCGAGGATCAGCGCATCGTCCTGGTGCGTCAGTTCCGCTTCGGCACCTGGTCGAACACCCTGGAGATCCCCGGCGGCATGGTGGACCCGCACGAGACAGACGTTCAAGCCGCCGCGCTGCGTGAGCTGGCCGAGGAGACTGGCTTCGTGCCCTCGGAGGTCCGGCTGCTCGGCCGCTCGCTCCCCAACCCCGCGATCCAGACCAACGCCCTGCACAGCTTCCTCGCGCTGGGGTGTCGGCAGACCGCCCAACCCCACCAGGACGGGAGCGAAGACATCGAGCTCGTGCTGGTGCCTCGCGAGGAGATCGCCGCCCTCGTTCACCAGGGCGTCATCTCGCACTCGCTGGTGCTGGCCGCGTTCCTCTTCGACGCGCTCGGCCCGAAGGCGCTCGGGGGCGGCCCCGATCGAGGCGGGACGCTCAGGGAGTGATCGCGTACAGCGCCACGACGCTGAGATCGGTCGCCGCGACCCACTTGCCGTCGGGCGAGAGCGCCACCATCGCCTGGTGCTGGGTGGGGATCGTCTGAGTCACCGCGCCCTCCTTCACCTTCCAGACCCGCACCACGTGATCGACGGAGGAGACGGCGACCCGATCGCCTGCCACCGAGAGCGCGACCGACGACACCACGGGCGGAGTGCGCTTCTCGGGCATCGTGTTGGGATCGGGCCGAGGCGCCTTGAGTTCGGCGCCGGGCTTCCCCGTCTTGCGATCGAGCAGCTGCAGATCGGGTGAGCTGTGGTTGAAGCCGATCACCGTCGAGCCATCGCGGGTGAACACGAGCTGCTTCGCGGGCAGGCCGGTGGCGAGGGCCTTCTTGAGCTTCCCCGTCTTGAGGTCGACGGGCGCGAGCTGGCCGTCACCGGTCAAGACGAGCCCTTCCTTGCCGTCGAGGAAGCAGAGCGCGTTCGCTCGCACGTCGAACAGCTTCTTGCCGTCCTTCGTCGAGTAGACCGCGCTGTTGCCGTTGAGCCCCGCCACCGCGAGCCGGCCACCGTCGGCGTCGAAGACGATCTCGGAGAGCTGATCGGGGTGGAGCCAGCTCCGGAGCACCTTGCCGCTGGCCACCTCGACCAACCGCAGCTCGAGCTCGGCATCGCCAATGGCGAGCAGCGTGCCGTCGGGAGAGAAGGCCAACGTGGCCGGGTGCTGCTTGGCGTCGCCGATCGTCACGACCGAAGCGCCCGACTCGAGGTCCCACAGCTTGACCGACTTGTCTCGGCTGCCGGTCGCGAGGCGCTTGCCGTCGGGGCTGAAGGCGAGCGCGGTGATGGCGTCGGTGTGCCCGCGCACCACGGCGGGTTTGCCAGGCAGGAGCGGCTCGATCGGCAGGGCAGCGATCGCGAAGGCAAGCACGAGGCCGTTCATGACTTCCTCTTGGCGCGGAGCTTCGCCTGGCCCACCTCGGGACGCGTCCACACGCCCGAGCGGCCTCCCGATTTGTGCTCCAACTGAACCGATTCGATGATCATCCCGCGATCGATGGACTTGAGCATGTCGTAGACGGTGAGGGCCGCGGCGGAGACGGCGGTGAGCGCCTCCATCTCGACGCCGGTACGGTCCACCGTCTTCACCGTCACCTTGATGTCGACGCCAATCGAGCCGGCGGAGAGATCGACTTCGACCCCCGACAGCCCGATCGGGTGACAGAGCGGCACCAACTCGGGCGTGCGCTTGGCGCCCATGATGGCCGCGACCCGCGCCGCCGCGAGCACGTCACCCTTCTCGACCGTTCGCTCTCGAATCGCCGCCAGCGCGTTGCTCGACATTCGAACGCGGCCCTTGGCGACCGCCACGCGCTCCGTCTTCGACTTCCCACCCACGTCGACCATCTTCATGCGCCTGGTTTCCCCCAACTCCGCAAAAGAAAAAAGCCCGGCGTTTCCACCGGGCTTCTCCCCCTGATTTCTCGCTGACGAGACTCAGGCTGCGCGAACGTTCTGCGCCTGCAGGCCCTTCGGCCCACGGGTCACGTCGAACTCCACCTTCTGGCCTTCCTGGAGGGTGCGGAACCCGTCCATCTGAATGGCCGTGTGGTGGCAGAACACGTCTTCACCGCCGCCGTCCTGGGTGATGAAGCCGAAGCCCTTCGCGTCGTTGAACCACTTGACAGTACCAGTCGCCATCTTTGTCTCGTCTTTCGCTACCGCGGATGAACGCCCCCCACTGCGGGAGACGTCAGGTGTCTACCAGAACCCCTCCCGGCTCCGGCAAGGCCCTCCGCGCCATTTTTCAAGCAATTCTCTCTGACGGACGTCACCAACCGCGCGCTTTCACTGGAATATTACGAGGCGATTTCACCAGCCGCACTGCTGACTCTTGTTCTGCTCGATCAGCCACGCCTGGAGAGGCGCGAAGTAGTCGACGAGGGCCGAGGCGTCCATCTGGCGTTGGCCGGTGATGGCCTCGAGGGCGTCGGGCCAGGGTTTGGAGGCACCCAGCTCGAGCATGGCCTTGAGCTTCGCGCCGGCGGCCTTGTTTCCGTAGATGCTGCAGGTGTGGAGTGGCCCTTGGTGGCCGGCCGCCTGGCAGAGCGCGCGGTGGAACTGGAACTGGAGGATGCGAGCGAGGAAGTAGCGCATGTACGGCACGTTCGCGGGGATGTGGTACTTCGCGCCGGGATCGAAGAACTCCTCACCGCGGGGGCCCTTCGCCGGAGCGACGCCCTGGTACTTGAGGCGCACCGCCCACCAGTGCTCGTTGTACTTCGAGGGCGGCACCTTTCCGCTGAAGACGTCCCACCGCCACTGATCGGTCATTCGCCCGAACGGGAGGAACGAGATCTTCTCGAGCGCGTCCTTCATCTGAACGTTGATGAGGCCCTTGTCGTCCTTCGGCAGCGCGGTGATGAGGCCGAGGTCCTTCAGGTACTGCGGGGTGATCGAGAGGGTGAGCGCGTCGCCGATCGCCTCGTGGAAGCCGTCGTTGGCGCCCTGCTGAAAGAGCACCGGCTTCTTGAAATAGGACATGTAGTAGTAGTCGTGGCCGAGCTCGTGGTGGACGGTGATCAGGTCCTCCTCGTCGAGCTTGATGCACATCTTGATGCGCAGATCGTCGTTGTAGGTCACGTCCCACGCGCTGGCGTGGCAGACGACCTCTCGATCCTGCGGCTTCTTGAACTGGCTGCGCTGCCAGAAGGTCTCGGGCAGCGGGTCGAAGCCGAGCGAGGTGAAGAACTTCTCGCCGTAGCGGACGAGGCCCTTCTCATCGAGCTTCTTGGCCTTGCCGAGCTTCTCGAGGCCGGCGGTGACGTCGAGGCTGGGCTGGCCCTGGTAGGGCTCGACGAGCGGGTAGATGTTGCTCCAGTCCTGCGCCCACATGTTGCCGAGCAGATGCGCGGGGAGCGGGCCGGTCGCGGCCACCTTGTCGGCGCCGAACTTCTTCGAGAGCTTGCCGCGCACGTAGCAGTGCAGCTGATCGTAGAGCGGCTTCACCTGGGTCCAGAGCCGATCGGTCTCGGCCTCGAACTCGGCGGGGCTCATGTCGTAGGCGCTGCGCCAGAGCTCGCCGAGATCTCTCGAGCCGATCTCCTGGGCGCCTTCGTTCGAGAGGGTGACGAGCTTGGTGTAGAGCGGGCGCATCTCCTTGGAGGTCTCGTGCCAGCCGCGCCAGGCCTCGTAGAGCTCGTCGTAGCTGGGTGACTTCTTCGCGCCGATCTTCGCGAGCGTGTCGGAGAGCTGGCCGAGATCGCGGCAGCGCTTCTTGTCGGCCTCGGCGTCTTTCCCGGGCACGAAGCCCTCACCGCACCACTTGCCCTTGCCGTAGAGGCCCTCGAGCACGGCGGCGGTGGTGGCGAGCTCCGAGCGCTTCGCCGAATCGGCCGGGGCCGGGAGCGCCTGGGAGACACGCAGCAGGTACAGCATTCGCTCGGTCTCTGGGTCGAGCTTGATGCCCTTGAAGGCCATCGCCTTCTTGATGGCCGAGGAGGTGTAGGCCATCGTGTCTTCGTTCATCGCGGCGGCGTTCCGCTCGGTGTCGCCGTTGATGTAGGTCGACTTGATCCACTCGGCGGTCGAGCTGCGAATGTAGAGGCGCTTGAGCTCCTCGTTGAGGGTCGCGGCGAAGGCCTTGGCTTCTGCGGCCTTCTTCTCGTCGACCTTCTTCTCTTCCGGCTTGGCGACGGGCGTCGGCGTCGGCTTGGGAGGCGGCGGGGGCATGTTTCCGACGACGAGCGCGCACGACAGGCTGAGGGCGGTGAGCATGGCCGGGCGCTTTACGCGAATCATCGCCCGGTCGCCACGGCCGAGGCAGCCGAGGCGTCAGGGCTGTTTGGCGAGCGAGTCGAGCGCGACGGAGTGATCGACGACCTGCCCGGGCCCGACCTCGATGGTGAGGGTGCGAGTGGTGCCGTCGAGCTCGATCAGCTGGAGCGAGTGCGTGCCGGCAGGGAGCCAGCTGTCGATCGGCGTCTGCCCCAGCGACTGGCCCGCGAGGACGACGGCGACCGGCCGATCGGACTTGAGCGAGAGCCGGCCGAGCTGCGCGCCGGCGTGCAGCTTCCCCATCTTCGAGTAGATGAGCGCGCCCCCTCCGGCGCCGATCAGCAAGGCGAAGATGGCGGCGAGGACGAGCGAGGTGCGAGAGGTGCCGGTGGGGCGTGGCTCCTGCCGGGTGGCCGGGTTGGTGGGCACGAGCTCGATGTTCTTGACCGAGCGCGGGCCGTTGGTGAGCAGCTTGGTGCGCTCCTCGGGGAGATCGGCGAAGAGCGAATCGGCGTCGAGGCTCGCGGGCGGCGCGGTGATGGGCTTGGCGGGCTGGGGCTGGGGAGGCGTCAGCGGCCTGGCCGGCTGCGGCTGCGGGGGCGTGCTGGGCTTGGCAGGAGGGAGCGTCGGCGAGCTCTGCTTGGTCGGCACCGAGGCCGAGACCGGCTGCGTCCCCACGGGCTGGAGCGCCATGCGCGAGGGCTTCGCCTCGACCGGCATCGGCGGCGCCCTGGGGATCTGGGGCTCCTCGCCCGTGGGCGGCTCGTTCCAGCTCTCCATCACCCGCCGCGCGCGCTCGCGGGCCTCGGCCAGCTCGGGGCCCGATTCGATCAGCGTCTTCGCGGGCTGCTCGCTGCTGAACGACGGCCCGGGCGTCACCCCGCGAGACGCAGGCTGCTGCATTCGAACGGTGCGCCCGTCGGAGCGCTCGGGCAGCGTGAGGAAGCGCTCGTCGTTGACGGCCTCGAGCCTCGGAATGCGCGCGAGCATCTGGCCGAGGTTGCGCTCTCGATCGGCGAAGCGCTCCCGCACCATCTCGGCGCAGCGTTCCTTGGGCCACACCGACGCGCCGGCGGCGGCGGAGAGATCACGAACGAACTCGACCGCGGTCTGGTAGCGGCGATCGCGGTTGCGATCGAGCGCGCGCATCACCACCGCGTCGAGCTGCTTGGGCACCCGGCGGTTCACCCGCGACGGCAGCGGGATCTCCGCCTCGTAGACCGCCGCCATCTCCGCTCCGGGGTTGCCGCGGAAGAACAGGCGCTGGCCGGTGAGCAGCTCGTGGAAGATGACCCCGATCGAGAAGAGATCGCTGCGCGGGTCGAGATCCTTCCCGATGGCCTGTTCGGGCGACATGTACGCCGTCGTGCCGCGCACCATGCCCGCCACCGTGCGGCGCTGAGAGCCCATCGCGCGCGCGATGCCGAAGTCGAGCATCTTCGTGGCGCCCTGGAAGGACGTCATGACGTTTCGCGGCGTCACGTCGCGGTGGACGATGGGCTGGGCCTGCCCTCGGGCGTCCTTGTGCTGGTGCGCGGTGCTCAGCCCCTGGGCGGCCTCCTTGACCGCGGCGAGCGCGTAGCCGAGGGGCACGGCCTCACCGCTGCTCTTCCAGGCCTCGACGATCTCCTCGAGGTTCGCGCCCTCGATGAACTCGATCACCATCAGCACGTCTTCGGCGGTGCGCTCGAGATCGATCACCTGCGCGACGTTCGGGTGGGAAAGCGTGGCGGTGACGCGCGCCTCGTCGAGCAGCATCTGGAGCGCGACCGGATCTTCCCGTTGTTCCGGGAGGATGTTCTTGAGCACCACCGGTTTTCCGATGAACGGGCCCCCTCGGGCAAAGCCGAGGAAGATCTCCGCCATGCCTCCAACCGCCAGGCGACAGAGCACCTCGTACTTCCCGTAGCGTCTGCCCGTGAATTCGTCGGGGGCGAGCTTCATCGGTGTCGAGCCGACTCTACTCTCCTCCGACGGCGGCGAAAGAAGAGCAGACACACCAATGACGACTCGCCGACCGAGCTCTGGCAGCAGCCGGGCTTCGGGCCGGGTGTCGGGCTGGCGCTACACGTCGCTTCATGATCGGCGGCAAGGCCCAGCTCCGCCTTCTCGACCGGCCAGCTCGTCGAACACGCCGTCACCGCAGGGGATCCCTCCTCGCACCGAATCGGACCCGAGAGGGCGCTCCAGTTGAGGAGCGGAACCACCTCCCGCCCCGTCAGGGTGCCGACCGAGAACGCATCGAGCGGCGGCCGCCCACACACCAGCGTCTGTCCACCCACCTGGCTCACGCAGGCGCGCTGGGTCGGTGAGGGCAACTCGGTGAAGGCGAGCCCGTCGCTCGACGAGAACAGGTGATCGCCGAGGGCAACCCACCAGCCGGAGTCGCCCTGCACGAGGCTCGAGACCGCCCCGTCGCCCTCGAGCACGACGGAGAAGGTGCGACCGCGATCGCCGCTTCGATGCAGGACCGAGCGTTGCGGCGTCTTGGAGGTGTCGAGGAAGGAGACGTAGAGGACGTCGGGGTTCTGCGAATCGACGGCGTGCACCGTGAAGACCGCGCCGGCCGCTCCCAAGGAGCCGAGGTCGATCGTGGTGAAGCTCGCCGCGCCGTCGTCGCTCACCCAGAGCCGTGCGCTGGGAGGCTCGAAGTACCAGCTCGAGAGATACAAGCGCTCGGGCCGCGAGGGCGCGAGCTTCACCGCGTTGAAGAACGCCTCCGTGGCGCGGGCCGTCGTCCAGGTGAAGGTGCGGCCGTCGTCCGTCGACCTGGCGAGCCCATTGGTGGCGCCGAACTTGCCGCTCACCGCCCAGACGATCCCGTTCGCGCTGACGACCTGCGAGACGCCGGTCGCGTCGAAGAACGGCTGGCGCGTGAAGGTGCAGCCCCGATCGCGGCTCACCACGAGACCGGAGAAGGCCGCCGCGTAGACGGTGCCCGAGGGCGCGACGTGCCAGGTGGGGATCTCCTTTTCAGCGAGACCGAGGTGACCGGTGCAGACCCACTGCCAGGTGCACCGATCGGCGGTGACGAGCAGGCCGAAGGTGGTGGGCACCACCAGCCCGCCATCGGCCCACGGGCTCGACGAGACACTGAGCGTCTGCGGAGCGACGCCATGCGCCGAGGCGAGCGACGCCTGGAGAACCGCGAGGAGCGCGAGTTCACGTGCCATGGCGATCGTCGGGCGGCTCACCGCGCAGCGCGGTGACGAGCCCCCAGGTGAAGAACCCGGCCACCACGAGGAGGCCGATGAAGACGATCGGAAAGAAGGGGTCGTTCGTCCCGATCACCGAATGGTGTTTGCCGACGATGCGACCGTGCATGAAGGCGTCGTACACCGCTCCCCAGGAACAACAGAAGAAGGGCCCCAGGAGGAAGACGCCACCCCACTGGATCCGCCGTTTCATCGGCGTCTGCGCTCGACGAGCTCTTCGATGCGCTGCACCACGTCGGAGAGCGCGAGGGCGGTCGAGTCGAGCTGCACCGCATCGGCGGCGGGCTTGAGCGGGGCGACGTCGCGCTCGGAGTCTTCCTTGTCGCGCCGGTTCTGCTCGGTCAGCACCTGCTCGAGCGGCTTCTCGGAGCCCTTCTCGAACAGCTCCTCGTAGCGCCGCTTGGCGCGCACGTCGGGGTTCGCGAAGAGGAAGACCTTCACGTCGGCGTCGGGGAAGACGACGGTTCCGATGTCGCGCCCCTCGAGGATCGCGCCGTCCTTCGCCGCGAGCGCGAGGCGACGCTGCACGTCGAGCAGGTGCGCGCGCACCACCGGCCGGCTGGAGACCTGCGAGGCGGCGAGCGAGTTCTCGGGCGTGCGGATCGCCTCCGAGACGTCTTCACCAGAGAGAAAGACGTGGTTCACCTCTTCGTCGACCCGGAAGGAGACGTGGAGGCTCTTCAGGAGCTGCTCGAGGCGCGCGTCGTCGTCGAGCGCCAGGCCCCGGCGGCGGGCCTCGAGCGCCACGCAGCGATAGATGGCGCCGGTGTCGACGAGGGTGAAGCCGAGCCGCCGCGCGAGGATCTTCGAGACCGACGACTTGCCGGCGCCCGCGGGGCCGTCGATCGCGACGATGAGCGGCCGGGTCATTCGTTCACTTCCCAGCGAAGACGCCCATGGCGCGGAACTTGGCGTAGCGCTGATCGATCAGCTGATCGGCGCGGAGCTTCTTCAGCTCCCGCAGGTGCTTGCGCAAGGCGGTGCCGAGCGACTCGGCAGCGGTGGCTGGATCGCGGTGAGCGCCGCCCGCCGGCTCCGCGATGATCTCGTCCACCACGCCGAGCTGTTTGAGATCGGCGGCGACCAGCTTGAGCGCCTCGGCGGCCTTGTCGGCGCGGGTCGCGTCCCGGAAGAGAATCGACGCGCAGCCCTCGGGAGAGATCACCGAGTAGATGCTGTACTGCATCATCAGCACCCGGTTGCCGACGCCGATCGCGAGCGCCCCACCCGACCCGCCCTCGCCGATCACCGTGCTGATCACCGGCACCGGCAGACCGGCCATCACCTCGAGGTTCATCGCGATCGCCTCGGCCTGACCGCGCTCCTCGGCGCCGATGCCCGGGTACGCGCCGGGCGTGTCGACGAAGGTGAAGATGGGCCGGTTGAAGCGCGCCGCGAGCTCGAACAGCCGCCGCGTCTTCCGGTAGCCCTCGGGCCGGGGCATGCCGAAGTTGCGCAGCATGTTCTCCTTGGTGCTGCGGCCCTTCTGGTGACCCATCACCATGACCGGCTCGCCGTCGAAGCGGGCGAAGCCTCCGATGATCGACGGGTCTTCGCCGAAGAGCCGATCACCCGCGAGCTCGCAATAGTCGGTGAAGAGCGCGTTGACGTAGTCGAGGAAGTACGGCCGCGCGTTGTGACGGGAGAGCTGAACGATCTGCCAGCGCGAGAGATCGTTGAAGATCTCTTCCTGCAGCTTCTTGGCCTTCTTCTCGAGGCGGCCGAGCTCCTGGGTCATGTCGACCGCGCCGGAGCGGGAGATGTTGCGCAGATCGCCAATCTTCTTCTCGAGCTCGAGCAGCGGCCGCTCGAAGTCCAGGGCGTGCGTCGGGTTGATGGCCATGGTGGCGGCGGTTTCGCGCGAATGGCCGCCTGGAGCAAGCCTCTCGTCAGCCGCGAATGGTGCCGATGATCCGCTCTGCAGTGGCGTCGAACTTCGCGGACACGTTCGCCAGCGCGTTGAGCACCTGCTGCTCCTTTCCCGCCGCCTTCTGCGCGAACAGGTTGAAGTCGCGGAGCGCCGACTGGGCGGTCTCGGGGTTCGCGAACCGGGCGACGTTCCGACCGACGAAGTCGAGGAGCACCATTCGCTCGCGCTCGGGGTCGGCGCGGCTGCTCGGCGCGGGTGAGTTGCCCACGCGCGCGAACGCCTTCTGAACGCCGGCGAACGCGCCCTCCGGCATGAGCGCGAGCGAGACGAGCGCGGACGATGAGCGGTCGAGGTGGGGTGACTTGCCGTCGGGATCGCCGGTGATGATGGTGCTGCCGATCGCGTCCGCGGTGGCCTCGGCGCCCTTCGCTCCCACGCCGATCGCCGTCCCCGGGGTGTGGAGGCCCAGGTGATGGAGATAGGTCGCCGTCGTGTCGAGGATCACCTCGGCCGACTTCGCGCCAGCCCACGCGACCAGCGACACCGCCTGGGCGGCGCCCACCGGAAATCCCAAGATCGGCGAGAGCTGAGTCAAGGTGAAGACCATGTCGAGGGGGATGGCGCTCATTCGCTCACTCAAGCTGAGGCTGAACTCTTGGGTCGCGGTGCTGACGACCCCGGCCTCGGGGGAGGTCAAGGTGACGCCCGGCAGCTCGAGCCGATTGCCCGGCTTCGGGTCGAACTCGACCGGCTCCCGGCCAGGAATTCGCACGGTCAAGGTGCCCTGGTCGTTCGCCTGCGCGGAGCCGCCGTTGGGAAGGCCCAGACAGCGCAGCTGATCCATCGCGGCGTAGACCGCGAGCGCCTGTCTTGGGTTCTTCGTCTCGAGCATTCGCTCGATCAGCCGCCCTTCCCTGTCGAGGGTCGACCGGTCCATTCCGGCGAAGCGCTCGAGCAGCTTGGTCGCGAGCTTGCCCGGCACCTTCGCGTCCTTCAGCCGGCCCTCGATCGAGGACTGGAAACGAGTCGAGAAGCGCCGCTCGACGCCCTGCCCGGTGAACTGGGAGTCGGGGACGTTGGGGAACGGAACGGGGATCGGCGCGGGCGCGGCGGGCGTCTTCGCGACCTCGACGATCGACGTCTGTTGAAGCGACTGGAGCGGGACCGAAGGGAGCTTGATCTTCATGGCAGGATTCTCGTGGACCGCGCTGCGCCTTCCATGGTCATTCAGTCGACCTGGGAGCGGTTGTCCCACACCGAGAATCGCGAAACGTTTGCCGTGGCGAGACGTACACTTCCTCAGTCCATGCGCGCGTTGCTCCTGATCGCCGACATCGGCGGGTACACGAAGTTCATGACCGTGCACCGAATCAACCTGGCGCACGCGCAGTACGTCGTGGCGCAGCTGCTCGAGGCGGTGATCGACGCGGCCGAGCCGGCGTATTCGCTCGCAAAGCTCGAGGGTGACGCAGCCTTCTTCTACGCGAAGCTGCCCGACACACCGAAGGAACGGGAGCTCGTCGCCTTCAGCGAGCGGGTCGTGAAGATCCGCCAGGCCTTCCTCGATCGACGCGCCGAGCTCGCCATCAACCGCGTCTGCAGCTGCGACGGCTGCGTGCAGGCCGGCGATCTCACCCTCAAGTTCGTCGCGCATCTGGGCGAGGTCGCGCTCCAGAAGGTGAAGCGCTACACCGAGCTCGCGGGCGTCGACGTGATCACCGTGCACCGCTTCCTCAAGAACAGCGTGCCGATTCGCGAATACGTGCTGATGAGCACCCCCGTCTACGAGCGGCTCGAGGGGGAGCTGAAGACGTTCGCCGAGCCAGGCCGCGAGGAACTCGAAGGGCTCGGCCACGTCGACACCCACGTCGTCGATCTGGTGAAGGCGATGACGCTCGTCGGGAGGGCCGAGCCGTCGCGGCTGCGCGCGTGGTGGGGCTGGCTCAAGATGACGTGGCGCTCGATTCCCTTCTTCCTGGGCCTCAAGAAGTCGTGCGACGGCTTCCGCATGCTGCCGGCGATCGAAGGCCAGCCGAGCGCGCTGCCGGAGAACTCAGGGGCGCGGCCGATTCCGTGAAGCGCCGCCGTCGGCTTTCCGCTTCCCAGGAGCGAGCGGGACGGCCTTGGTGAAGCCATCGAAATCCAGCTCGACGCGCAGCTCAGTCGCAGTCGCCTCGAGCTCGAGCCCTTCGCCGAGCTGATTCGAGAAGTGGTCGCACTCCTCCGCCGCTCTCGCCGAATCGAACCGGAGCGGGTGCGGCCCCAGACGGACGCAGCCCTTCGGAGGCTTCACCGCAGCGAGCTGGGTCCGAACGCGATCGCCACACCGCCAATCGACGAAGCTGAAGCCATCGGGTGGAAGGGACGTGCGGACGGGCTCCGAGAGAGCGAGCCGCCACCGGCCCGGGCGAATCAGCGACAGCGTCGAACGCGCGACGGCCGAGCAGTTCGAGCTCTGGGCGCCGCTCTCGCTGCAGAACGCATCGGTCTGGGAGAGCTGCCGAACCTCTCCCCCTCCGTCGGGCGCGAGGGTGAGGACGATCGACTTGCGGAGATTGAAGTCACACTCGCCATGGGCGTCGAGCGTGGCGTGGCTGAGGCTCGATGCCTCCCCAGAGAACACGCCCGCCGGCGCCGACACGCCTCCGTCGGCGGCGAGGAGGGCCAGCAGTGAGAGCTGGCCCAACACCGCTCAGACCTTCATGCCCTTGCGCTTCATCGCCTCGACGAGCGTGGTGCCGAGCTCCGAGGGCGAGGCGGCCATCACGTAGCCGGCCTCGGCCATCGCCTTCACCTTCTCGGCGGCGGTGCCCTTCCCGCCCGCGATGATCGCGCCAGCGTGACCCATGCGCTTGCCCGGAGGCGCGCTCGCTCCCGCGATGAACCCGGCGATCGGCTTCTTGAAGTTCGCCTTCACCCAGGCGGCGGCCTCTTCTTCGGCGCTCCCACCGATCTCGCCGATCATGATGACGGCGTCGGTCTCGGCGTCCTGGTTGAAGAGGGTCAGCACGTCGATGAAGTTGGTGCCGTTCACCGGATCGCCGCCGATGCCGACCGCCGTCGACTGGCCGAGGCCGAGGCTGGTGAGCTGGAACACCGCCTCGTACGTCAGGGTGCCGGAGCGCGAGACGACGCCGATGCGACCGGGCCGGTGAATGTGACCCGGCATGATCCCGATCTTGCACTTGCCGCCGGGAGTGATCACCCCAGGGCAGTTCGGGCCGACGAGGCGCGTCGACCGCCCCTGGAGGAAGCGCTTGGCCTTCACCATGTCGTTCACCGGAATGCCCTCGGTGATGGTGATGACGAGCGGCAGGTTCGCGTCGGCCGCTTCCATGATCGAGTCCGCCGCGAAGGGCGGAGGCACGAAGACGACCGAGGCGTTGGCGCCAGTCGCCTTCACCGCCTGCTCGACGGTGTCGAAGATGGGCACCTTGCCCTCGAAGGTCTGCCCGCCCTTGCCAGGGGTGACGCCGGCGACGACGTTGGTGCCGTACTCCATGCACTGCTTGGCGTGGAACGAGCCGGCCGAGCCGGTGATGCCTTGAACGATGAGGCGCGTCTTGTCGTTGACGAGAATGCTCATGATGACGGTCCTTTTCAGCCCTTGAGCGCGGCGACGGCCTTCTCGGCGGCCTGACGCAGGTTGTCGGCGGGGGTGATCTTGAGGCCGGACCCGGCGAGGATCTTCTTGCCGAGTTCGACGTTGGTGCCTTCGAGGCGCACGACGAGCGGCACCGAGAGGTGCACTTCTTTGGCCGCAGCGATGATGCCCTCGGCGATCACGTCGCACTTCATGATCCCGCCGAAGATGTTGACGAGCACGGCCTTCACCGCGGGGTCCGCGAGGATGAGCTTGAACGCGGCGGTCACCTTCTCCTTGGTGGCGCCTCCTCCGACGTCGAGGAAGTTGGCGGGCTCGCCACCGACCAGCTTGATGGTGTCCATCGTGGCCATCGCCAACCCGGCGCCGTTCACCATGCAGCCGATGTTGCCGGAGAGCGCGATGTAGGCGAGGTCGAACTCCTTGGCCTTCGCCTCGCGCTCGTCCTCCTCGGCGACGTCGCGCATCTCGACGACGTCCTTCTGGCGGTAGAGGGCGTTGTCGTCGAAGTTCAGCTTCGCGTCGAGGGCGACCACCTTGCCGTCCTTGAGGCGCACGAGCGGGTTGATCTCGGCGAGCGAGGCGTCGCTCTCGACGTAGGCCTTGTAGAGCGCGCTGCAGAACTTCACGAACGCGTTCACCGAGTCGCCGGTCAGGCCGAGGCCGTAGGCGAGCTTGCGGCCCTGGTAGGCCTGGAAGCCGACGGCCGGGTCGACCGCCTCACGGAGGATCTTCTCCGGGTGCTTGGCGGCCACCTCTTCGATCTCCACGCCGCCCTCGGTCGACGCCATGAAGGTGATGCGGCTGGTGGCGCGATCGAGGGTGACGCCGAGGTAGTACTCCTTGTCGATGTCGAGGCCTTCCTCGATGTACAGCTTGTGCACCTTCTGGCCCTCGGGGCCGGTCTGCGCCGTCTTGAGCATCATCCCGAGCAGCTTGCTGGCGAGCTCCTTCGCCTCGGCGGGGCTCTTGGCGATCTTCACGCCGCCACCCTTGCCGCGGCCGCCGGCGTGAATCTGCGCCTTCACCACCGTCACCTTGGTGCCGAGCGACTTGGCGGCCTTCTCGGCCTCGTCGGGCGACTGCACCATGATGCCGCGCGGCACCGGAACGCCGTACTTCGCGAAGATCTGCTTGCCCTGGTACTCGTGAATTTTCATGTCGACTCCCGTTCGCTGCTCGAGGCGCGTCGTCGTATCGACGAAACGGCCGAATGTCTGCAAGATCGTGTTCGCGTCGGCTCCTCGCGACCTCCCCCATGCTCAGCACGTTCCTCGCCCTCGTCTCGAGCCAGCCGGTCCTGGTGCCAGCAGCGCCAGTCTCGTTCGGGAGCACGACGAAGCAGATCTACCCAATCTCGCCGGACTCGGCCGATCTCGCGATGGACCCCGACGGCGGGGCTGAGTTGGTGTGGCTCGACGCGCGGCGCAGCATGGGGTTCGTGAGAACCTCGCCAGAGGTCGATCTCTGGAGCATCCGCGCCGTCAGGCAAGCCGTCGCTGGCCAACCCCAGCTGATTCAGAGCCAGCTCGCGACGACGATGACGAACCCGCGCGTGGTGGTGAACGGCCTCGGACGGACGATCGCCTGGCTCGAGCGCGGCCAGCCAGATGCGGGCAGGCCCTACGTGCGGCTCGAGGGAGGGCCGCCGCCTTCTCTCGTCAGCGTGCAGACCGCCTCGTTGGCCCTCACCTCGGTCGGCCCGCAAACGATCGCGTTCGGGTGGTTCGACGGCGTGACCGCGCGTGCCTTCGTGTACGGCCGCGCTGGGTTCACCTCCTCCCCCAGCGAGCAGACCGTCGCTGGGCGGTCGCTCGTCCTCGGCCGGCTTCGCGACGGAGGGGTGGCGGCCGGGTTCTTCGACCAGGGCCGGGCGAACGTGACGGCGTTCGGGGCGCCACCGTCGTCAACGGCGCTCGGGTGGCGGTCGATCGCCGGCTTCGTCGACGACGACTCGCTCGCGGGAGTGACGACGAACGGAGCCCTCGCGTTCCTTCAGCTCGATGGTGGCGTCGGGACCGTCGCAGTGAGTGGGCGGCTCCTGGTCGACGCGAAGAGCGCTCGATCGGGCTCCGGCGGAGCGATCGCGATGTGGTCGATGAACGCGGCCTGGCTTGGGCTGATGGCCAACCACACCCTCACGAGCGATTGGGTCTCGAACGTCACCGATCCGGTGGTGGCGGTCGCGGCGAACGACGACGGCGCAGGCGCGGCGCTCCGGGTCGCTCCATCGCTCTCGATCGAGTTCTTCGCCAACACCCTCGGTCCGCTCCAGGTGACCGACCTCAACGCCTTCTCCCCGACGCAGCGCTTCCCGAGCGTGGCCTGGGAGGGGAGCACCGAGCGCTTCCTGGTCGTCTGGGAGGAACGCGTCATGGCGAACACGACCGAGAAGTGGAGCGCCGAATCGGCGTCCTTGATGCTCGATGGAGGTGTGATCGCCGGGCCGCGGCTCGTCGGCGAAGAAGCGGTCGCGCCCCGCCCTCGCGCGGTGCAGCTCTCGGCCGAGCTGGTGGGGCTCGAACAGACCTCAGCGGCGCCTCGCTTCAGCCTCTCCTGGCTCGACGGTGGGGTCCCCTCGCGCACTCCCGAGTTCAGCGTGGCCAGCGACGCGCTCAAGGCCTCCGATGGGTTGCCCGGGCTCGCCTTCGGGGCCGCCAGCGGGAACACGCTCGTCGTCAACGGCACGATCGGCGAGACGTTCGTTCACTCGGCGCCACGCTGCGCAGCGGCCGTCGGTGGGCGCCACTTCGTGAGCGGCTGGGTGGGCGGCACTGGGCCCATCATCTCGACGGTCGATGCGGTGCAGGGCTCCGTCGGGACGACCCGGGTCGACCTCGACGGCGGGTTGGTCTCGGTTCAGCGAGGCGCGATCTGCCTCACTCGTTCGGCCTTCGGGAACGAGCTCGTCCTCTCCTGGGCCGAGAACGGGGCGGTGCGGATCGTCGTCGTCGACGCGCTTGCGCCCGACACGCCGCTGATCGACCAGACCCTCACCTACTCCCTCGACGGAGGACACCGTCTGGCCGCGAACCCCGTCGCTGCCCGCCTTCGCTCGGGGACGCTCGTCGTCGCAGAGGCGGAGGTGGACCACTCCACCGTGCTGGCGACCTACTCGGACGACACCCAGGGGCGCGTCGATCTCGAGGTCGGCGCGGCGCCAGGGCTCGAGGTGCGGAGCCCCGCCCTCGCCGTCTCGCCCCTCGGTCAGGCAGCCATCGTCTGGTCCGAGTTCGACCGCCAGCTCGGCGCGGCTCGAGTGCACGCCCAGCTCGTCATCTTCGATGGAGGGCTCCCGCTGCTCGATGCGGGAGTTCTCGATGCGGGAGTTCTCGATGCGGGAGTCGTTCTCGATGCCGGAGTCGTCCTCGATGCCGGAGTCGTCCTCGACGCTGGAGTCGTCCTCGATGCTGGAGTCGTCCTCGATGCCGGAGTCGCTCTCGACGCTGGAGGACCCATCGACGGGGGCGCGGACGCGGGCATTCCGGACGCGGCGGTCGATGCGGGGTTGGTCGACGGCGGGGCCAGCCTCGACGCAAGCGTGCCCGATGCCGGTGCGCCCGACGCTGGCGACGAGGACGCGGGCGCCGACGGAGGCAAGCGCGACGCGGGCATCTCGGGTGCACTCAACGGGGGCCGCGAGTTCGGGTTCGTGCCGATCTGCGGATGCAGCGGCGAGGGCGGCCTGGCGAGCGCGGTCTGGCTCGTGTTCGTGGGCGCCTCGATTGCGCGACGGCGCGTCAGGCAACGAGGAACACCGTGCTGACACTCCTCGCGAGCTGCGTCCTCGCGCAGACCTGGTCCCCGCCGCTCTCCGCTCCCGCGCACTCGGTGGGGCGCCTCGAACCGCTCCAGGACTACCCTCCCGCGTCCGCTGCAGCGATCGCGATGGATGGCGCGGCGGTCGAGCTGCTGTGGCTCGACGCTCGGCGTTCGCTCGGCGAGTCCCCGGGCGCTCCGACGATGGATCTGTGGTGGGGTCGCAAGCTCCCCTCCAGCCTTCCGACCGTCGCCTTGATCGCCAAGGGAGCCACTGTGCTCTCGCTGAGGAGCCCGACGATCGCGATCTCGGGTCAGAATCGGCTCATCGGCTGGATCGACTCTCAAGGCATGCCCCGAGTCGAGCTGCGGGAGTCGCCGCTTGGCGGCGCGCCGGTGACGTCGACCTCGGTCACGGCGCCGACCTCGAGCGTCCTCAACGTCGCGGTGACCGCGTGGGACGGGGGGTTCGCCATCGCGAAGACCGACCTCACCCACTATGAGATCGACACCTGGCCGCCCCCCAACTCGCCGAGTCTGGGCACGATGACCGCGGCGCCGAACCGGTTCGTGTTCTCGCAGGCGGGCGATCACCTCCTCGTTGGTTACGAGGAGCCGACGAAAATGATCGGCGACGTGGTGGCGTTTCCGGGCGCGACTCCGATCTCGTTCTTCAACCTCTCCGGCACTCGACTCGCAGGTCTGTCGCCTGGCCGAAACGAGTTCGTCGCCTTCGATTCCACCGTCAACCCCGTCCCGCTCACCGCCTATCAAGTCGGGTTCGGTGGGGTGCTGATTGGGAACTACCGCGCGACCGAGGTGCTCGCCACCGGCACGGGGACGACCACCCTCTTCGTCACCTCGAACCTCGGCGCAGGGGTGATCGGCCGATGGGCGGGCGGCGCTCCGATCACCACCCCCACGATGAACACCGGCCTGCCGTTGGCGATCGCCGCAGGTCCGACGAGGGCGGCCGTGCTTCACGGCGGGAGCGGGGGCGCGATCACCGACTTCGATCCACAGACGCTGGCGGCGCAGCTCACCTCGGTCCGCTTCGCGCCCACCATGCGGGGCCCGTCGATCGCGTGGTTGGCGCGAGCGAACGCCTTCGTGATCGCTTGGGAGGAGCGAGCTTCCGCGATCGACCAATGGGGAACGCGGCTGGGCTTCCTCGACCAATTGGGGCCGCAGGCCACCGTCGTGTCGAACGAGGCCGTCGCGATCGTCTCGCCCCAGCCGCACCTCACCCAGACGACCCTCGATCAGGTCGCGGGCACTCGGCGATCGGGAGGCTCGACCGAGATCTTCGGGGTCGAGCCCGACGGCGGCCTGGTGGTCACCGGCACGGTCGGGCTCAGCGACTGGCAGTTCTCCAATGCCCCTGCCCCGGTGCTCTTTCGCCGCGCGACCGACGGGAGCCTGCAACTCCAGGGAGCAGCCGTTCTCCTCACCGCCCCACGCTGCGCAGCCGGCCTCGACGGCAAGTCCTTCTTCGCGGGCTGGACGAGCGCGACCGCGACCGAGGTTGGCTACGTGTTCGTGAGCGACGCAGGCGTGTCGTCGATCACTCCGATCGCCGGCTCCGGTGCGGCGGCGCAGCCCATCTGCACCACTCGGTCGGCCCTCGGCGACGAGCTGGTGCTGAGCTGGGCCGACGGGCAGCAGGTTCGAGTCGCCCGGCTCACCATCGATCGGCCGAGCGCCACCATTCGAGGCGTGCGGTACTTCACCGTTCCGTCGAGCCCCACGCCCGCCAACCCCGAGGCCGTCGTGGTGCCCAGCGGCATTCTCGTGGCCTTCGAACACACCCCTGACTTCGACGGCCTCTCGACGGTGCTGATCCAACCCGACGGCGGGCAGCTCGCGCTCCAGAACACCACCTCGACTCTCGGCGTGCGCGCCCCTCACTTCGCGGTGACGCCGACGGGAACCGCGGCGATGGTGTGGCAGGAGTTCGATCGCGTGCTCGGCGCGACTCGGCTTCGAGCCCGACTCCTCATCTGGGATGGTGGGACTGGGGACGGCGGAGCTCTCCCCGATGCGGGTCGACCAGACTCGGGCGCGCCCGACGCCGGAGCGACCGATGCGGGCTCGGCCGACGCAGGGGCGAGCGACGCGGGAACGCCGGACACCGACGCGGGCGCGACGGACGCGGGAATGGTCGAGCCCGACGGCGGAGCGATCGACGCGGGGCTGGAGGATGGAGGCGCCGTCGTCGACGCAGGTGCTGTCGATGCGGGTGTGGACGCAGGAGCGCCTGGCCCCGACGACGCGGGCGCGCCCGATGGCGGCGCTGACGGAGGCCGCGACCTGGCCTTCGTTCCCACCTGTTCCTGCAACGGGGCAGGTCAGGGCGTGAGCGTCATCGTGCTGCTGGCGGTGGTGGGCTGGTCGCAGCGAGGCCGGCGCCGACGAGCTGGCTGAGCCCGGCGATCACGAAGACGATCGAATAGACGAACGCGCGACTGGGGCCCGCCTCGAGGAGCACGGTGATCGCCGCCGCGACGACGTTGCCGAGGAACATGCCGAAGGTGCCAGCCGCGTTGAGGAGCCCCATCGCCGACGCCCGTGCTTCGGACGGCACCGACTGGCTCACCACCGACAGGCTGGGGCCATAGATCGCCGCCGAGGCGAGCCCCCCGATCGCGAGCACGAACGGAAACACCTGCTCGCCAGCGACGAGGAACGAGAAGAACATCGCCGCGTACACCACCGCCCCCAACGCGATGAGCCGCCGGCGGTCGACGCGGTCGCCCACCCGGGTGAGGGGAACGGTGAAGACGGCGAAAGCGACCAGGAAGATCGTCAGCCAACGGCCCACCGTGCGATCGGGCACCTGGAGCACGTGGTGCGCGAAGAGCTGGAGCGTCACGGTGATGGAGCCGACCGAGAAGCGCTCCAGCCCGACGATGAAGACGGGGCGCCGAATTCCGGCCGAGCGCCAGACGTCGTGCGCCGACATCGCCGAGCTGCCGCCCGTGGGCACGACCCGAAAGGCGAGGAACCCAGCGAGCGCGCCGATGCTGCCTCCGACGATGAGCGGGAGTGACGGATCACTGCGCCCCAAGATCGCGCCGAGCGGTATGCCGACGACGAGCGCGAGGATCACCGCGCTGCCCACCAGCCCAGTGCCGAACGAGGTCCGGGCGCGGCTCCGCGCGCTCCCCATGAGGATCGACACCGCCCCGACGCTCGCCGCCCCTTGAACGAAGCGGAGCCCCAACATCACCGCCAATGGTGGCTTCGACGCCACCAGGGCCACCGCGACGCCGTCGAGCAAGGCGAGCGCGCCCGCGATCGTGCCTCGGTTGCCGAGCCGATCGGCCCGCACCGCGAAGAGCGGCCCGACGAGGCACGCCCCGAGGAGGTTCACCGCCATGAAGGCGTGCACCACCCACTCCGACTCCGGCCAGCCGGAGGCGACGAACGAGCGAATGACGGGAATGACGACGGTCGCGGGCATCATCGCGCCCAGCACCGCGAGGGCGATCGGAGCGGCCTGCTTCGCTTCCTGCCGCATGGACACGGGCGCCGGGCACTCGACCGGCGAGGCCGACGACGACGCCTTCACCGCCTCGGAGCCCATCACCCTTTCATAGCCAGCCAAACGCCCACTCAACAACTCTTCCCGCATCACTGCTGCTCACAGATCGCCATGCTTTTGCTGCTGTTCCCCGAGGGCTCCGAAAACTCCGTCGTGGCTGAGCGGAGGGCTCGCGGCTAGAAGCCCAGCGTCTTTTTGCGCCATTCAAGGAGCGTCCATGGCCGAAGCAGCAGAGATGAAACGAGCCGAGCCGTTGTTCGGCTCGATCATGAAGTTCTTCATGGGATCGGTCGGGTCGAAGGTGATGATGGCCCTGACTGGCGTCGGGTTGTGGGTGTTCGTCACCGGCCACCTCGCAGGCAACCTGACCGCGTTCGTCGGCCGTGACGCGTTCAACCACTACGCCGAGACGCTGCACGCCAACCCGGCGCTCATCTGGGTGGTGCGGCTCGCGCTGCTGGCCGGGCTGCCGCTGCACTTCATGTTCGCGGTGCGTTCGACCCGCGCCAACGCCGAGGCCCGACCGGTCGCGTATGCGTACGAGAACCGCACGCCAGCGCGCATGGCGGCGAAGACGATGATCCTCTCTGGGTTGGTCGTCGGCGTCTTCTTCCTCTACCACCTCGGCCACTTCACGCTCCGGGTGGTGAACGTCACCGAGGCGAAGGGCCCGACCGGCGCGTTCAGCCCGTTCGACATGCTCGTGCAGGGCTTCCAGAACCCGTTCATCGCCGGCTTCTACATCGTCGGGCAGATCCTGCTCGCCCAGCACCTCTCGCACGGCATCTACTCGCTGTTCCAACACCTCGGGCTGTGGGGGCGCCGGTGGACGCCCTGGCTCAAGAACACGGCGCTGATCGTCGGTTACGGCACCTGTCTGCTCTTCCTCTCCATTCCGGTCTCCGTCCTCCTGGGGATCATCAAGCCATGAACATCGACAGCAAGATCCCCTCGGGGCCGATCGAACAGCGGTGGACCAAGCACCGCTTCGACATGAAGCTGGTGAACCCGGCCAACAAGCGGAAGTACAAGATCATCGTCGTCGGCACCGGCCTGGCGGGCGCGTCGGCCTCGGCCACCCTGGCGGAGCTCGGCTACGGCGTCGAGACCTTCTGCTTCCAGGACAGCCCGCGGCGCGCGCACTCGATCGCGGCGCAGGGCGGCATCAACGCGGCGAAGAACTACCGCAACGACGGCGACTCGGTGTTCCGCCTCTTCTACGACACGGTGAAGGGCGGCGAGTGGCGGGCGCGCGAGTCGAACGTGTACCGGCTCGCCGAAGTGTCGGTGAACATCATCGACCAGTGCGTGGCGCAGGGCGTTCCCTTCGCGCGGGAGTACGGCGGCCTGCTCGACAACCGATCGTTCGGCGGCGCGCAGGTGTCGCGCACGTTCTACGCGAAGGGCCAGACCGGCCAGCAGCTGCTGATCGGCGCGTACCAGGCGCTCGAGCGGCAGATCGGCCTCGGCAACGTGAAGATGCACGCGCGGCACGAGATGCTCGATCTGGTGGTGATCGACGGGCACGCCCGCGGGATCATCGCGCGCGATCTGGTGAGCGGAAAGATCGAGGCGCACGCGGCCGACGCGGTGGTGCTCGCGAGCGGCGGGTACGGCAACGTCTTCTACCTCTCGACCAACGCCAAGGGCTGCAACGTCACCGCGAGCTACCGCGCGTACAAGAAGGGCGCTGGCTTCGGGAACCCCTGCTTCACCCAGATTCACCCGACCTGCATTCCAGTCTCGGGCGACTACCAGTCGAAGCTGACGCTGATGAGCGAGAGCTTGCGCAACGACGGCCGCGTCTGGGTGCCGAAGACGCCGGGCGATTCGCGGCCGCCGCACCAGGTGCCGGAAGGCGAGCGTGACTACATCCTCGAGCGGAAGTACCCGAGCTACGGCAACCTCGCGCCGCGCGACGTCTCGAGCCGTGCCTCGAAGGAAGCCTGCGACGCCGGCAAAGGCGTGGGCCCGGGTGGCCGCGGGGTGTTCCTCGACTTCGCCGACGCCATCAAGCGGCTCGGGAAGAACAAGATCGCCGAGCGCTACGGGAACCTCTTCGACATGTACGCGACGATCACGGGTGAGAACCCGTACGAGCGGCCCATGCGCATCTACCCGGCCGTGCACTACACGATGGGTGGGCTGTGGGTGGACTACAACCTCCAGTCGACGATCCCCGGGCTGCACGTGATCGGCGAGGCGAACTTCTCGGATCACGGCGCGAACCGGCTCGGCGCCTCGGCGCTCATGCAGGGCCTCGCCGACGGGTACTTCATTCTGCCGTACACGATCGGTCACTACCTCGCGAACGCGAAGCAGCCGAAGGTGACGACCGACCACGCGGAGTTCAAGAAGGGCCTCGAGGACGCGAACGGCAAGCTCGGAAAGCTGCTGTCGATCAACGGCAAGCGCACCGCCGACAGCTTCCACCGCGAGCTGGGCACCCTCATGTGGGAGAAGTGCGGCATGGCCCGCAACGCCAAGGGCCTCGGCGAGCTCATCAAGCAGATCCCCGCGCTGCGCGAGGAGTTCTGGAAGAACGTGAAGGTGACCGGCACGGCCGACACCCTGAACGTCGAGCTCGAGCGCGCTGGGCGAGTGGCCGACTTCCTCGAGTTCGGAGAGCTGATGGCCCGTGACGCGCTCGACCGCGACGAGTCGTGCGGTGGGCACTTCCGTGAGGAGCATCAGGACGAAGAAGGCGAGTGCGTGCGCAACGACGATCAGTTCATGCACGCCTCGGTCTGGGAATACCAAGGCGACAAGGACCCGGTGCGGCACAAGGAGTCCCTGAAGTTCGACTACGTGCACCCTGCGAAGCGGAGCTACAAGTGAGCGAGAAATTGATGACGTTGAAGCTGCACGTGTGGCGGCAGGCGAAGAAGGACGCGCCGGGCGAGATGAAGCAGTACGTCGCCGAGAACGTGAACCCGCACATGTCGTTCCTCGAGATGCTCGACGTGGTGAACAACAAGCTCGTCGAGAAGGGCGAGGAGCCGATCGCGTTCGACCACGACTGCCGCGAGGGCATCTGCGGCATGTGCTCGATGGTGATCAACGGCGTGCCGCACGGCGGGCACAAGGGCGTCACCACCTGCCAGCTGCACATGCGCCACTTCAAGGACGGCGACGAGGTCTACATCGAGCCGTGGCGCGCGAAGGCGTTCCCGGTGCTGAAGGATCTCGTGGTCGATCGCACCGCGTTCGATCGGATCATCGCGTCCGGTGGCTTCGTCTCGGTGAACACGGGTGGAACGCCCGACGCGAACGCCCTGCCCGTTCCGAAGCGCGACGCCGATCTCGCGATGGACGCGGCGGCCTGCATCGGGTGTGGCGCCTGCGTGGCGGCCTGCAAGAACGCCTCGGCGATGCTCTTCGTCTCGGCGAAGGCCTCGCACCTCGCGCACCTCCCGCAGGGCCAGCCCGAGCGGTACGAGCGGGCGAAGAACATGGCCATGCAGATGGACGCCGAGGGCTTCGGCACCTGCACCAACCTCTCGCAGTGCGAGGCGGTGTGCCCGAAGGAGATCCCCACGCGGGTGATCGCCGAGTTCAATCGGGATCTGATCAAGGCGAACCTCAAGGGCA
>JBPOIJ010000017.1:0-209034 GCA_052034585.1 Myxococcota bacterium | reverse complement strand
CGACTCGCGGAAGAGGCTCGACTCGCTGAAGAGGCTCGACTCGCAGAAGAGGCTCGACTCGCCGAGGAGGCTCGACTCGCAGAAGAAGCTCGACTCGCCGAAGAGGCTCGACTCGCTGAAGAGGCTCGACTCGCCGAAGAGGCTCGACTCGCAGAGGAGGCTCGACTCGCCGAAGAGGCTCGACTCGCAGAGAGGGCTCGACTCGCAGAGATGGCGCGCCGTGCCGAACAAGCGCGCCTCGCCGAACAGGCTCGCCTGGCCGAGGAGCTTCGCGCCGCCGAAGCCAAGCCGCTCACCGAGAGCGGCATTCGCCGAAAGCTCGACGCTGAAGACGAGCGCACCCGCTCCGAGGAAGAGGAGCGCCTCGCCGCCCGCCGCCGTCACGCCGAGGAAGAAGAGCGCGAGCAGGCTGCCCTCGTCGATCGCCTCGCCGCCCAGCAACGTGCGGAGGAGGCTGCCCGTATCGCCGATGCCAGGCGGCTCCTCGCCGAAGAGGAGGCCCGGGAGGCCGCCGAGCGTGAAGAGGCCGAGCTCCTCGCCCGCGCCGAACGTGCCAAACATGCTCGCCTCGCCGAGGAACGCTCCCGCGCGGAGTTCGTCACCAGCACTTTCGCCCAGCCACCTCGTTCCTCGCCCAGCGGCCTCACTCCCCGACCGATGCAGGAAGCGGTGGGTGGTGGCTCCGACGATCGCGAGCTCGTCGAGGCGCACCGCAAGCAGCAAGACCTGCTCCGGCAGATGAACGAGGCGCTCAAGCGCTCGGTGTCACCCAGCGAGCCTCCTCCCCAGCCCACCCGGCGTGGCGACGAGAAGACCGACCCCGGCCTGCCGCCCATCGCACCGCCGCCGCCGCTTCCCCCCCCGCCGCGCGCGTCCTCTCCGCGTCCCCTCGTCTTCGGAAAGAACCAACAGTCAGACGACGTCGACCTGTGGAAGATGGTCGATCCCGCCTCGCGCGCCGAGCCAGCACCTGGCAACTCGGCGTCGTTCGAGGAGGCGCTCCGTCGCGTCGACACCAGCCTCGAGGCCCTCGTCGGCCAACCTGCACGCGCGCCGATGCCGCTCACCGCGCCGGTCGAGCCCATCATCGAAGCCGAACTCGCCTCGCCTTCACCCGTGCCGCAGAGACAACAGGAGGACGACTTGGGCGATCCGAGCGACCCCGCCGAAGCCGCGAAGCTCCGCCGCCAGAAGCTCCTGCGCCGCGCCATGGAGAGCCTCGGGAGTGCGCCTCCCACCGCGCGCCCGACTCCAGCGCCAGTCCCCGCCGCCTCTCCAGCTCGGCCTCCGCCCGTCGCCCGCGGCTCTGGCGTCGCCGCTCCCGCGCCCACTCCCCTGGAACAGCAGCTCGCTGCGCAGATCGAAGCCCGCTTCGAGGGACTCAAGAAGAAGGAGCACTACGCGACCCTCGGTCTCCAACCCGGGGCGAGCCGCGATCAGGTGAAGGCCGCCTTCCTCAACCTCGCCAAGACCTTCCACCCTGATCGGCTCCCGCCCTCGCTGCCCCAGCTCGCGCAGAAGATGTCGGCGGTCTTCGAGGGCATTCGCGACGCGTACGAGACCCTCTACGACGACGATCGACGCGCGACCTACCTCGCGAACCTGACCGCGAAGCTTCGCGCCGCGACGCCTTCCAGCCCGTCGGGCATCACCGCCACTCAGGCCGGCGATCTCTTCAAGATGGCCGAGGTCTTCTTCAAGAAGCGCGACTACCGCCAAGCCGAGGATCACTTCGCGCGAGCGCACGCGCTCGACAAGGCGGCCACCTCGCTCGCCGCGCAGGCCTGGGCGATCTACATGGATCCCGCTCGCAAGCCCGAAGGCGGCAACGCCCGCGCGATGATGCAGAAGGCGCTCACCATCGATCCGAACTGCGATCGGGCGCACTACCAGCTCGGCGTCATCGCTCGCGTCGAGGGCGACATGGCCCGGGCCGAGAAGCACTTCCGTGAGGCCGTGCGGGTCAACCCGCGCCACCTCGAGGCCAGCCAGGAACTCCGCCTGATCGACATGCGCCGCAAGAAGGAGACCGGCAAGAAGGGCGGCGGGATCTTCGGCTGAGGGACGCCCGCTCGTCAGGTCCGAGCCAGAAACGTCGCCAGCGCCTCGCGATCACCGTCCTGCATCGCGGTGAACTCCACTCCCATTCCTGCGACCTCGCGCGCCTGGGGAAACCGCCGCACCCAGGCGACCCGCGCCTGAGCGCGAATCACCCGCCCCTCGAGGATCGGAAACTCGAGCGCCAACGCCTCGCCTGCCTCGAGTAAGAGATCGCTCTTGAGGAAGGTGCCGCCCGTCGAGAGATCCGCCGACTCGAAGATCAGCTGCCCCACGCCCTGCGCGTCCTTCGCGTGAAACTGCACCGTCAGGGCCTTGCGTTCGAACCGGCGCTGATCCGAGTTCATGATCGCATTCGAAACGTTGACACTCCGCCTTGCAAGGCCAAACATTCCGCGACTTTTTGACTTTGGTGGCCGAAAGGGACGGATCCCGTGGCGAAGCAGCACCTCTTGTTGGTCGATGGTGACGCGAAGAGCCTTCGCGTGATGGAGGTGAGCCTGAAGAAGGCTGGCTTCCAAGTCACCACCGCGATTCACGGGAAGGACGCGCTCGACAAGGTGCAGATCAGCACGCCCGATCTCGTGCTGTCCGAGACGCGCATGCCGGAGATGGACGGCTTCGAGCTGTGCAAGGTCCTCAAGAGCGACGATCGGTTCCGGCACATTCCCTTCGTCTTCCTCACCAGCCAGAAGTCGGTGGAGTCGAAGGTGAAGGGCCTCGAGACCGGCGCCGAGGACTACCTGACCAAGCCCATCTACATCAAAGAGGTCGTCACCCGCGTGCGGATGATCCTCGCCAAGGTGGAGAAGGAGCGCATCGAGAAGAAGGAACAGCGCGCCGGCTTCACCGGAAACCTCTCGGACATGGGCGTCGTCGATCTCGTGCAGACCTTCGAGATCGGGCGGAAGACGGGCACCATCCAGATCCTCGGCGATCGCCAGGGCACCGTGTACTTCAAGGAAGGCCGGGTCATCGACGCCGAGCTCGGCCGGCTGCGCGGAGAGAACGCGTTCTACCGAATGCTGAACACCTTCGAGGGGCAGTTCGAGGTGTCGTTCGCGGCGGTCGAGCGCGCCGAGCGCATCGAGGTGTCGACCCAGGGCCTGTTGATGGAAGGCATGCGGAGGCTCGACGAATGGGGCCGCATGCTCGAGCAGCTGCCTCCGCTCGAGACGGTGTTCGAGCTCGACTATCAGTCGCTCGCCGATCGGCTCGCCGAGATCCCGGACGAGGTGAACGGGCTCTTGCGGCTCTTCGACGGGCGCCGGAGCCTGCAGCGGGTCGTCGAGGATTCGGACTTCGAGGATCTCGCCGCGCTCGGCATCATCTCCAAGCTCTACTTCGAGGGGCTCATTCGCGAGGTGGGAATGCCACCGGCGGCCGCCGATCGCCAACGCAAGCCCGGCATCGAGGAATGGCTCAACACCGGCCCGAACCCCGCTGGTGGAGAGCCCGCTCCGGCGAGCCCGAGCGTCACGCCGACCCAGCCGATGCCGCCTGCCGCGAGCCCACCGACCGTCGCCCAACAGGTGGAGAGCGCCGAGCCCGAGCTGCCCCCGCTGGGTGTCGAGGAACCTGCGGAGCTGGCGATCGAGCTCGACCCAGTGCCTCCGCCAGTGCCGGCGACGGCCATCGCTCCAGCGCCGCCTCCCATCGCGCCCGTTCGCTCTTCCTCTTCGGGCTCCCGCGCGCCCGCACCAGCCGAGCCGCCGAAGCCGCCGGTGCCGGTCGTGCATTTCGAAGCGAAGGCCAGAATGCTCGGGCAGAGCGTCGCCCCGGCCCCCGAGCCCGCCCCCGTCGACGAAGCGCAGGCCTCGCAGTTCCTCGTCGAGCGAGCGCCGACCGAGTTGGAAAAGGCGCGCACCTCGCTGCTCGAGAAGTGGTCCTCCGTCGACAACGACGGGCTCGAGGCGAGCTCGACGTGGGCTCCGATGACGGGGTGGAACAAACCCCACCTCCCGACGCCCGTCCCGTCGCCCGCGCCGCCGCCCGGAAATCCTCCGGTGTTTGGTGGCGCCGCCAAGGAACGATTCGCCCTCCCGCCGCTCGCCCAGCCGCCACTCGCAGCGGCTCCGCAGGCCGCGATTCCGACTCCCGGGCCGATGGAGGCGGTCACCCTGCCCGTCGAGCCGCTCTCCGATGAGCGCTTCTCTTCGGCGCCGACGCCGGTGCCGGTGAGCGCCCTGCGCGGTCCGCTCCCCAGCCCGCACTCGACGCCGCCAACCCCGCCGCCAGGGACCCCGCGCGGCGTGGCTGCGCCTCCACCGCTGCCCTTGCCACCGGCTCCGGTTCCTTCACTCTCTCCTCCGTCCCCGCCTCCGCTCCCGCCGGCGCCCGTCGCGCGCCCCATCGCCGCGCAGCCTGCTGCCCCGGCGTTGTCGCCACCACGCCCGCCGCCGCTCACCACCACCACTCCGGCGCCCCAGTTCCCCTCGCCCACGCCGCAGCTTCCGCCGGTTCCCGCCCCAGCCCCGGCGAAGGCCGTTCCGATCGCGCGCATCAACCCCGAGCCGGAAGACGCGTTCTTCGACGACTCGGAAGGCCAGAACTCGCAACCCTTCACGGGTGAGAACCCGGTTCCCCAGCGTTCGAAGGCGCTGCCCATCGTGGTGGCGCTCGGGCTCCTCGCCGGAATCGTCGGCACCATCATCGTGATGAGCGGCGAAGACGAGCCCCAGGGCGCCGACGCCGGCGGCCCGACGGTGACCCCGCCCATGGTGATCGTCGAAGACGCTGGCGGCCCCGAGGAAGACGCCGGCGCCCTCGTCGCGATCGAGCCGCAACCACCCCTCGAGGTGATCGATGACGCCGGGTCGGAGCCAGCCGATGCGGGGAAGATCGTCGATGCCGGTCAGCCGGTGGTCGACGCGGGGCAGGGTTCGGTCGACGCGGGCCGCTCGCCGATCGACGCAGGCGCCGTGGGTCCTCCTGTCGTCGTCGACGCGGGCGTGAAGCCGTCGAAGGACGCAGGCTCCTCGGCCGAGCCCGTCGCAGTCGCCGATGCAGGCGCGCCCGCAGGCGGCACCCTGTCGGACGCGGAGTACGATCAGCTGATCCAAGACGGGAAGGCCGCCATCGTCGCCGAGAAGTGGAACAAGGCCGTCCAGGCGTTCCGCAAGGCCGCGAAAGATCGCCCGACCGATCCCGAGGCGCGTACGGGGCTCGGCATCTCACTCGTCTTCTCCGAGACCGGGTTCCGCGAGGCGATTCCCCACCTCAAGGAAGCGACGAAGAGCGACCCCGCCAACGCGCGCGCCTGGCTCGCGCTCGGCATCGCCTTGCAGAACCTCGGGCGTGACGCCGAGGCGAAGGCGCCCTACCGCAAGTTCCTCGAGCTCACCCCCAAGGGCCCCCAAGCCGACGAAGTGCGCGCGGCGCTCCAGGGCATTCCCTGATCGGCGCGACGCTGACCACCAGAGGGAACCGGCCCACCGTTCCGCGCGCCTCACCTCCCGTCGGAACCGAGAGGATCAGCCGTGCACGCCATCGTTCTCTGTCTGCTCGCCAGTCAGCCGCTCTTCTCGATCGAAGCACCGCGTGGCTCGCATCCGCCCCAGGTCGCGGCTGGCCCGAACGGAACGCTCGCGCTGCTCCTGCCGAAGTCCGACGGGCCGACCCAGCTGCTGTTGCTCGATCGCTCGGGCAAACAAGTCGGCGCGCCACGCACCGTGCTCGAGTCGGGCTTGTCCGCCAAGATCGCGTGGGCACCTGAGCTCGAGGCCTGGGGCGTCCTTGCGGCGAACCCGTCGGGCCAGCTCGTCTTCGCCCGGGTACCGTCTGCACCGACCGCCAAGGTGAAGCAGCTCGAGGTGCCCTCGTCGAGCGGCTGCGGAGGCGATGGGCGGTTTCAGCTTGGCTGGAGCGGTGCGCGCGAGGAGTGGCTGCTGGCCTTCGGCTGCGGCGGCGAGCTGCGGGTCACTCGCGCCTTCCCGACTGCGCCGCCCGTCACCCTCACCCTCGTCGAGGGTGGCTCGTTTCCGTCACCGCCCGTCTGGGGCAACGGCGGTTGGCTGGTCGCCGCCTCCACGCCCCAAGGCGCTCGGCTGCTCTCGCTCGATCCCGACGGAAGGGTCTCGGCTCGTCCCCTGGTCGGTCAGGTCATCGACTCGTCGGTGGTGGTGAGCGGGCGCGAGATCGTGGTGGCGACGACCGGCTCGGAGGACGGCGAGTCTCCCGTGCGGGTGACCCGATTCCCCGCCGCCGGCGAACCGGACTCGAAGATCATCGCGACGGCACGCGGACTCGACGTCGCCTCGCTCCTGGTTCCCTTCCTCTTCGTTCGTCCCGGAGGTGGGTTCGATCTGATCGTCGGCGATCAGACGAGGGGCGCGGAGTGGCCAGGGCACCTCCACCGTTTTCGCCTGGGCCCCAAGCTCGAGCTCACTGGCGAACGCCGCCGCTTCGTGCCCGATGAGGTGACCTCGGGCTGGGCCAGCGGGCTGGCCACCGAGTCGACGATCTCGGTCGCGACCCAGACGGGCGATCCGAACCAGGTGCACCGCATCGTCGTGCATCGCGCGCCACGCTGACGAAGGTGCACGGCGGGGAAGGGTGCTAGAGCCGGCGCGTGTTCGTCTTGGGCATCGAGACCTCGTGTGACGAGACCGCGGCGGCGGTGGTGAAGGACGGCCGGGTCGCGCTCAGTGACGTGGTGTCGACGCAGATGGACATCCACCGGCGCTGGGGTGGCGTGGTGCCCGAGCTCGCCAGCCGCAACCACGTCGTGCAGGTGATGCCGGTGATCGACGAGGCGCTCTCGCGCGCGAACCTCACCCTCGCCCAGCTCGACGGCATCGCGGTGACGAGCGGGCCGGGGCTTCAGGGGGCGCTGCTCGTGGGGCTGCAGGTCGCCAAGGCCCTCGCGAGCGCGACCGGCCTGCCCCTCGTCGGCGTGAATCACCTCGAAGGGCACCTCCTCGCGATTCGCCTCGCCGATGACGCACCCGAGCCGCCCTTCCTCGGGCTCTGCGTCTCCGGCGGCCACACCACGCTCTACGACGTGCAGGCCTACGGCAGCTATCGCCGGCTCGGCACCACCCGCGACGACGCCGCCGGCGAGGCCTTCGACAAGGTGGCGCGCATTCTCGGGCTGCCGTACCCAGGCGGGCTGCCGATCGACACCCACGCGCAGACGGGCGATCGGCGCGCGATCAAGTTCCCGCGCGCGCTCCGCGGCGACGACGTGCTCGACTGGAGCTTCTCTGGCCTCAAGACGTCGGTGCTCCAGTACGTGCAGACCCATGGCGTGCCGCGCGGCCAGGCCCTCGACGATCTCTGCGCCAGCTTTCAGGAAGCGGTCGCCGACGCGTTGACGAAGAAGCTCGTGCTGGGCGCGAAGAAGGCCGGCGCGAACACCGTCGTCCTCTGCGGCGGGGTGGCGGCCAACTCGAGGCTGCGCAGCCTCGCCGAAGAGCGAGGAGCCGAGGCCGGGCTGCGCGTCTACCTGCCTCCGAAGCGGCTGTGCACCGACAACGGCGCGATGATCGCCGTCGCAGGCGCGGAGGCGTTGCGGCGCGGCGTGCAGAGCGGGTCGCACCTCACCGCCGACGCCACCTGGAGACTGGGGACGAGCCATGGCTGAGCACCCAAGAGCGCTCCTCAAGCGTCACGGGCTGCGCCCCAAAGAGAGCTGGGGCCAGAACTTCCTCTCCGACGAGGTGATCCTCTCGCGCATCGTCGACGAGGCGATGATCGTGCCTGCCGACGTGGTGATCGAACTCGGCCCTGGGCTGGGTCACCTCACCCGCGCGCTGCTCGAGACCGGCTGCACGCTGGTCGCGGTGGAGCGCGATCGCGACATGGTGAAGGTGCTCGAGGCGCAGAAGCTCGACCGGCTCCGCCTCGTCGAGGGCAACGCCGCCGATCTCGACTTCGCCAAGGCGGCTGGTGCCGATCAGGTGATCGTGGTGGGCAACCTCCCGTACCACCTCAGCAGCCCGATCCTCTTCGAGGTGCTCGATCAGGTCGCGCACGTGCGGCGCGCGGTGTTCACCCTCCAGGCGGAGGTCGTCGAGCGGCTCGCCGCCGAGCCGGGAGGTCGGGACTATGGCCTGCTCACCGTGCTCCTCGGGCTGCGCTTTCACGTCGAACAGGTGATGAAGATCCCCGCGCACTTCTTCCACCCGCCCCCGAAGGTCGACAGCGCCGTCGTTCGGCTGTCCCGGCGGGAGAAGCCGCGCGCCGAGGTGGTGAGCGAGGCCCGCTTTCGGCAGGTGGTGAAGGCCGGGTTCGCCCAGCGGCGGAAGACGCTCAGCAACTCCCTGTCGAGCGATCGAGCGTTGGTCGAAGGCGTCTCGATCGGCACCGTCCTCGAGACGGCGGGCATCGACGGCAAGCGCCGCGCCGAGACGCTCTCGGTCGAGGAGTTCGCGGCGATCGAGCGGGCGCTCGGCCCTCTTCGCTGAGGGCGCCGTCAGCGGGGGTGCGCCGGTTCCTTCGCGGTCTCTTTCGCCTGGCGAAGAATCTCTCGGCCGCTCAGCACGTTCGCCAGCACGACCGCCACCGGCACCACCACGTCGACCTGCCCTGGGAGCAGCAGGGCGAGCACCGCGCCGCTCCACATGACCGCGCCGCCGAAGAAGAACCACCGCCCCGAGCTCACGCCAGCCAACGAGGTGCCGAGCGCGAGGCAGAGCAAGGAATACGGCGCGATCTGAGGCGGGCGGAGCCCCTGAACGAACCCGAAGAGGTGGGCCGAGAACGTGGAGATCAAGGTGAGGAAGAGGGTGGCGGTCAACGCCCGTGCCTTCCGGCTCGAGGCGATGCGCTGGCGAAAGGCGACGGCGACCGACGCGAGCAAGACGAGAATGCCGGCGTCCAACCCGAGGAACCTCAGCATCGAGTCGTGATCGTCGACCCCGAGGGTGGCGTAGAGCACGGCGCCGCTCAGCGCCAGGACCGCGAGGAGCACCACGAGCGCCAGCCGGCCACCCTGCAGGTCTTGCTCCTTCGCCTCGGCGCGCCCCAGCTGCTCGAATTGTCGTGCTTCGCTGACGCGTCGTCGGGCGTTCTCAAGCCGGTCGGCGATGCGCGCTGAGCGGGGAGAGAGCTGAGCCGCGGTCTCCTCTGCCGAGACGAGATCGTCGTGGTGCAGGTGCGCGATCACCGTGAGCTCGAGCACGCGCTGGAGCGTCGTCGCGGCGACGGCGTTGTGCGGAAACTCCTGGAGCGCGCGCCGCAGCGACAGCCGGCTCTCCAGGAGCAGCTCGGAGATCTTCGGAGTGGTGAGCGCCTCCCCGCTCGGCTCGGGTCCCAGGGCGGCGATGCGGGCCTCGAGCTCGCGCGCCAGGGCGATCGAGCCACGCTGCCGCATCGCGACCGCGAGCTCGTCGCGGAACTTCGCTGCCGACTCGGGGCGACGGGAAGGATCGACGGAGGTGGCGCGGTTGGCGAGCGCCGCGAGCTCCTCGGGCACCTCCCGCCCATAGGGAAAGGGCGCGCACTTCGCCGCCGCCGAGACGACCTCGAACAGCGTCGTGCCCTGGTGACGGGGCTGGCCGGTGAGCGCGGCGTGCAGCGTGGCACCCAGCAGGAACACGTCGGTTCGCCGGTCGATCGCCGCCGGGTCTCCGCTGAGCATCTCGGGTGCCATGAAGGCGGGGGTGCCCACGAGCGCGGGGAGCCCCTGGCGACCGAGATCGTCGAGCGCGATGCCCCAGTCGAGGAGGTAGACCTCGCCGTGTGCGCCCACCATCACGTTCTCGGGCTTGAGATCGCGGTGGATCACTCCCCGCTCGTGCGCGAACTCGAGCGCGTCGGCGACCCGGGCGATGATCTCGACGAGCGCGCCCAGCCGATCGCCTGCGCGGTCGATCAGCCCCTGCCACGCCGCGTGCGCAGGCTCGTCGATCAGCTTCTGGAGCGTCACGCCTTCGATGCGCTTCATCACCAACATCGGCCGGCCGTCGCTCCCCAACCCGAGCGCGTGCACCGGGACGATGTGCGGGTGCTCGAGGGCGCCGATGAGCCTCGCCTCCGCCACCAAGGCAGCCGTGCTCTCGTCCTTCGAGCGCTTCAAGGCGATCAGCCGACGGAGCGAGCGCTGTCGTCCAAGGAAGACCTCTCCCATGCCGCCCGCCCCCAGCCGCTGCTCTGGCTCGATCTCGCTCGACAGATCGCGGAGCTCGCCGAGCTCGAGGAGCGCCTCCTTCGTCGCCCGAACCGTCGCCCCGGCCGCCGCGCCCGCGAGCGTCTGTGCGATCGCCTCCAAGTCGAGAGGGCCCATCGCTCCATGATGGCGCAACCTGGCGTGCAAAGCCTCGTTGCAGCGAGCGAGAACTCGAGAAGACAGCTTGCGGCCGTTCGACTGGAAAGTGGCCACTCGAGGTGTCAGCGCGGTTTGCAGATCGAACCAAACGTCGCGAGGTTCGAGGCGGGCACCACGGTTGCTTGGTCGACGGGCCAGCCACGGCCTGGCGTGGGAGGCTCCGATGAGCTCGTCGACCGAGAACCCGATTCCGACCGAGAACTTTCTCCTGCCGGGGCAGGGGTTCTGCATCGGGTTACCCTGGGAGCGCGCCGAGCTCCCCAAGCACGGGCTGCCCGCGAAGCCGCTCAAGCCGCTCCCGACCGGCAACGTGCTCGATCAAGAGGCCGAGCTCGAAGGTGATCCTTGCGCGGGCTGGGAGATCGGCCGCTGCGAGGTGATCCGCCGGCTCACTCCGGGGTCGGCGAAGCGGCTGCTCGCGCTCCGACACGACGACGGTGGCTCCGACGTGGTCGACGTGCGGCAGCTCGACGTCTCCGACGGTGACGGGCCGCAGATCGAGGCCTATGCCGACGACGCGGGGCGGTTGCGGCACTCGAGCCTCGCGCGGGTGTTTCCGTGCGAGGTGTCGGACGAGGGCGTCTTCTGGGTCTCCGAGCGCGTGTCTGGCGCGACCCTCGCCGAGCTGATGGTGGCCTGCCGCGCCCGCGGAAAGGGCCTGCCGCTGGGTCTGGGGCTCTCGACGATTCACGAAGCCGCCCTCGCCCTCTCCGAAGTGCACTCCCGCATGGCGCATGGGCTCATCAGCAACCACGCGGTCGCGGTGGGCTTCGACGGGGTGACCAAGCTGCTCGACGCGGGCCTCTTTCAGGTGCTCGCGCGCAAACGCTCCTGGGGCGAGGTGCTCGAGGTGACCGGCCCGTACCTGGCGCCCGAGCAGGTGCTCAACGGTCGCCTGCCCGATCCGAAGGCCGATCTCTACTCGCTGGGAATTCTCCTCTACGAGTGCCTCTCGGGTGAGGCCGTTCGTCGCACGGCGAGCTTCGAAGAGCGGGTGAAGCTGATCGAGCGTGGGCAGCTCACGCCTCCATCGAGCCTGAACGTGATGGTGGGCAAGGCGCTCGACGAGGTCGTCTTCCGTGCGCTGGCGACCGATCGCGCCCAGCGATACCAGACCGCGGCGGACTTCGCGCAGGAGCTCAAGCGGGCCTCCTCGTCGTTCATGTGGCGCACCGACGCGCGCTCGCAGTTCGTGACCGAGCTGTTCTCGACTCGAAACCGGCGAGAGCAGGCGCTCACCGCACATCTCGCGCCCCGGCGCCGACGGACGACCTCGGTGCGCGAGGTGTCGATCTCGCAGGTGATCGAGGCGATCGAGCCGGTGTCGATGCCGTCGTTGCCTCCCGTCGCGGTGCCTCCCCCGCTCCCCAAGCGGGTGCTGATGCCCGCCGCGACGCCGGCCGTTCGGTCGGCCGAGCTGAAGGGAAAGGTCGAGCAGCGCTCTCGCCTCGTCGGCCTCGCTCACCTCGTCGGAACGCTCGTCGGCGTCGCTCTGGGGTTCGTGGTGCCGCTGGTCGCCTGGGGGCGGGTGCCGGTCGAAGCGGCTGGCGCCCTGATCCCCCTCAGCCGCGAGGCGCCGGTGCACCCCGTCGTGTTCGAGGAGAAGCCGATCGTCCTCGCGCCGATCGTCGATGCCGAGATGAGCCGCGAGGAGCCGAGGTTGGCCTCGGTCGGGCCGCTGGTGGCGGTCGTCGAGAAGCCCGCCGCCGTGATCAAGCGGGCCAAGCCCAAGCGCGCGAAGCGTGACGAAGCGCCGGTGCCCGCGTGGTTGTCTGGCCCGAAACGTCGCCGCTGAAGCTCCACCTCGATCAGCTCACGGACAGGCGAAGTCGGCGAGCGACGTGGCGGAGTTGTTGGTCCCGCGTGGATCGTGCCGGTGCATCGGCCACGGCTGGGTGACGTCGAGCCCGGCGGAGTCGGTGATGATCGCCTGCAGCTGCAAGCTGCCCGCGACGAGGTAGGCAACGCCCGGGCGGCCACCGAGCTTCGCCCCCGACTGATCGCGCTCGCAATCGAGGAGCAGGGTGGTGGTGACGGGCCCTCCCAGCCTCGCGTCGGTGGGAACGGTCCACTGAACGGCATCGCCTCGCAGCGCGAGGAGCTGGCCGAGATCGGTCGCGACATACGCGTAGCCGGAGCGGCCGAGCGAGACGGTCGCGAGCTGGCCAGCGAGCGGGGTGATCGTCACCGGGCTCCAGCTCGTCAGCGGAAAGCGCATGAGCTGTGCGCCAGAGGGCAGCGCCGAGGCGACCGGCACCCAGTAGTCCGTCGTCGAGAGCGCGCCCGCGCCAGCGGCCGAGGCCGAGAACACGTTCGTGGGAGTCGTGGTGAAGATCCCCCCGCCCGAGCCGACGAAGGCGCCGAACACCACGCCCGCCGGCACGAGCTGGGAAATGGAGGTCACGCCCGCGGGGTAGGGAATGGTCCCGCTCCCGCCGCCGAACACGCCGTGGCTCGAGATCTGACGCACGAGGTTGTTCATCACGAAGAGCGTGCCGGCGTTGCCGACGAGCGGGCCGGCAGCAGGGAGGCTCTGCGCGGCGCAGGTACCGCCAGACCCCAAGGGAAAGACGAGGAGGTTGGTCGAGGGTGGGACGGTCGCCATCGTCGCGGGGATCTCCGCGCCGAACCCGAGCACCGTCGCGCTCGAGCCACTCAGCACCGCGTTGGTCGGCGCCGTGCAAGACACGCCGCCGTCTCCGGTGGAGGTCTGGAGCCCGACGTAGCCACGCGTCTGCGAGCCGTAGAAGACCTGTGCCCCGGCATCGCCGACGAGGAGGACGAGATCGGTGGTGGCGTTGCCCGCGCGCGACACCCAGCGGATCGCGCCGGCTGGCGACACGCTGGCGACGCCGTCGTCCCGCACGCCGCCGTCGAGTCGGGTGAAGCTGGCGATGACGTTCCCGGCCGGATCGAGCACGGGGCCGGTCGCGAAGAAGGTGCCCGCGTCGTCGCCCCGCCTCAGCGCCCACTTCCATCGCGTGACGGGCAGGGTGGGAAGGCGCGCCGGGTGCGTCTGGCTGGTCTGGGTCACCGTCGTGATCCCGACGGTGCCGGTGACGGTGAAGCCGAAGCGCCCGCGAAAGGCGTCGAAGTCGGGTCGCGCGAGGTCGAGCGAGTAGCACTCGCAGAAGCCGGGTCGGCCGACACAGGCGGGGCAGGGCGCGCTCGTCGCCAGCGAGGTGAGGGGGCTTCCACCGTCGGCGAGGATGCCCTGGACCGAGACGGTGACGTTGGTCGCGCCGGCCGCGTTGCTCACCACGACCGTCGTCAGCTCGTTGCGGCGAAAGAACGTGCCGTCATCGAGTGGGTCGGCCGCCGACAGCCCTCCGCTCGAGAGCCGCAGCGGTGGTGGCGCCCAGCTGACCTCGAACGACGCGCTGCGAACGGTGAAAGGGAGCGGCCCGTCGACGAGGCCTGCATCGGGGAAGCTGACCGTCGCGCTCCACTGGCCCTCCGGGAACGAGGCGGTCTGGGCGTACAGCCCTGCGTCGATCAACGCCAGCGTGCCTGAAATGGCGCCCGCGTCACTCGTCGCCACGAAGGGCAGCTGCGCCGGGTCGTTTCGGGTGCGACCGGCGGCGACGACGAGCGCTGCTTCGAGCCGCACCGAGGCCGTCACGTCGAAGGTCGCGTTGGGTGAAGGCGCCCGCCACTGGAGGAGGGCGTACCGCGCGACGCACACGAGCCCACCGACACACTCCTCCGCGTCCGAACACAGGCAGCTGCCGCCATCGCCGACCCCGCCAGCACTGCCTCCGCCAGGACCGCCCGCGCTCACGCCGCCCGCCTGTCCCCCGCTCATCCCGCCTGCGCTCGCTCCGCCGCTGCTCCCTCCGGCCGAGCCCCCGCCTGCGCTCCCGCCGCCCTGAAGGCCCCCCGCGGTGCCGCCGCCACTGACGCTCCCTCCGCTCACCCCGCCCGCCACGGAGCCGCCGGCCACCATGGCTCCACCCGCCGACCCACCTCCCGCGACACCACCAGCAACGGCGTCGACACACAGCCCGTCGAGGCAGAGTCGCCCGCGGCTGCAGTCGGTGTTCCTCACGCACTCAGTGTCGGGCGGAAGCTGAGGGCCGCACGCGAAGCCCGCCGCGAGGCCAACGGCGACGAGAAAGGGAGTGCGCATGGAAACCTCGATACGAAAGAGTGAGCCCGATATTCATCGGGGGCATTTCAGGATCGCCGCGACGTCGAGGCGCTCGAACACGCTCGACCCCGCGCTGGTTCCACGACCGAGCGAGCTCAGCGCGCGCCGAGCGGAACACCCCAGAACCAGCTGCCCTTGCCGAGCTTGCCGGCCTTGTACTCGCCGAACTCCCAGCGCCAATTCGGGACCCCAGAGGCGAGCTCGCGCAGCTCCTGCTCCGAGTAGCAGCGAAAGGTGCTGACGGTTCCGTCCCAGGCGCTCGCCAGCAAGCCGAGGGGGCTCAGCCAGGTCATCGCCGCGCCCGCGAGGAGCGATCCTTCTCCCAGCACCGGCTCGGCCATCAGCGCCGGAATGCCCCAGGGCGCCATCGCCGCGAAGGACAGTGGGTTTCGAACGAGGCCCTCGGCGATGAAGACGCCGGGTGCGTCCTTCGCCATTCCCTCGATCGCGCGCCGCGCCAGCTGAGGAGGGAAGTGATGGAGCCCGTTGACGATCACCCGCGCGCGACCGGCGCCCAGCGAGGGATCGATGTTGGTCGCGTCGACGGGCTCGGGGATGAAGGCGATGCGCTCGGGGTGGCGCGCCTCGATGGCCTTCCACGCCTCGGGGTGCGGAAGGAGATCGGTCAAGGTGAAGGTCGGCGGGACGTGACCGCGTGCTTCGAGCGCTTCGATGAGCACCGCGGCGGGTTCTCCGGCGCCCGACGCCATCTCGAGCACCTGGTGGGTCTTCGCCGCGGCGAGGAACTCGACGAAGGGGTCGACCAAGCCGTCGAGCATCTTTCCCCAGCGCAGGGTGCGCGAGAGCGACGAGACGATCATTCGCTGGAGCGCCGCAGGCACGAAGCGGGCGTCGTTGAACTCGAACAGTTGGAGGCGTGGAAGCATGCGGCGCGAGCATGCGCTCGCTCGGTCGCCGGGTCGAGGCTTGGCGACAGGCTCGGCGCCGCGTGAGTCGGAAACCCAGGCTCGGCGCCGCGTGAGTCGGAGCGAGCTCAGTCCATCGGGTGGAGCTTCTGGAGCGCGCGGATGACCTTCTCCCGCGTCGCCTTCTTCACGGGCTTCGCCGCTTCGGCGGGCGCGATCGACACGGCGGGCTTGCGCGTCGCGATCGCCACCTGCTTCGCTCGCGTCAGCACCTGCGCCGGGATCTTCGCCTTACCCGCCATCAGTAGCCTCGCTTCGCCGCGATGGTGCGGAGCAAGCCGCCGTTCGACTCCAGGAACGCGCGGAACTCGGCTTCGGGCAGGTTCATGCGGCGGAGCACGCCACTCACCAGCTCGTCGAGCGGGAGTGGATCGGCCTTCTTGAGCTCCATCGCAATCTTCAGCATCGCCACTCCAAACAACGGGCTCGCCTCGAGCTCGACCGGGACTGACTGCTCGGCTTGCGTCGACAGCGAGACCACCTTCGCGGAACGCGCCCTGCCTGTCGTCATGGAAATGACCATACGTGTAGGGTGCTGTACCGTCAAAATAAATGCCTGAGATCACACAAGAAATCAAGCGCAGGCCGATTTACCGCCGTTTTGGGCGCTGTGGGGGAATGTCAGCTCGGCGTCAGAAGAGCTTCTCGAGCCGGGAAACGAGCTCGCTTTCGCTCGGCCAGCTCTTCCGGTTCTCGACGAGCGGCGCCGCCACCTCGAGGGCCCCGCCGCTCAGGCTTGCTTCGAACGATGCAGCGCCACGAAGCCCGACGGACTGCAGCTGAGCGCGCACTGCCTCCATGCCCAGCTCGTCACGGCTGACGCTCTGCATCGCAGCGAAGACGAGGTTCGCGAGGTCGACGAGCCCACCCAGCTGCTCGGCGGGCACCTCCTCGAGCGTGGTGCGAAAGCCGACGTCCTTTCCGAGCCGTTCGACGAGCTGCTGCCGCACCTTCTCGAGCGCGCGTCTGGCCTCGAGCTTGGTGGGCGGCGGACCGGCCGGCGGCATGACCTGGCCAGCGGAGAGCAAGGCGACATGGCCGACGGCCGAGTGCACCGTGAGCGCGGCGACGGCGTCGGCCCGAACGTAGATGACGTCGCTCGAGCGATCGTGCCGGCTGGTGCCGACGAGGTGGAGCAGCAGGGTGGTGCCGCGACGTTGATCGAAGAGAATGTCGATGATCTCGCCGGTGGCGTGAAAGCCGCTCGCGAGGTGCACCGACACGACGGGCGGGCTCAACGGCTCACCGCGCGCAGCGCGTACTTGGGCGGCGGCGAGCTCGGCGATCACGTCTTCCACGCTCCGCGCCGGGAGCGCCCGAATCAGCTTTCGTTCGTCCGTCATCGGTCGCACGCCATCACGCTCTTCATTGCGACGCCAGAGCGCTTGTGGTTGTGTGCTCCGTCTCGTTTCCAGGCCGGTTTTCCGGCCTCGCCTGCATCGGAGCCCCGCTCGCCCCAAGAAGTTGGAGCACCGCTACATCGTGGTCGAAGGGCCCATCGGCGTGGGCAAGTCGTCGCTGACGAACATCGTGGCGGAGCGTTTCGCCGCGCGCCGGGTGATGGAGGTCGTCGAGGAGAACCCGTTCCTCGCGAGCTTCTACACGGACCGGAACAAGTTCGCGTTCCAGACCCAGATGTTCTTTCTGCTCTCGCGCTTCAAGCAGCAGCAGGAGCTCTTCCAGCAAGATCTCTTCAGCGCGGTCACGGTGAGCGACTACCTCTTCGCGAAGGATCGCATCTTCGCGAACCTCACCCTGCAGTCCGACGAGCTGTCGCTGTACGAGCGCGTCTTCGAAGCGCTCCAGCCGCGGGTCACCAAGCCCGATCTCGTCATCTATCTCCAGGCGCGCATCGACGTGCTGCTCGCCCGCATCAAGAAGCGTGGTCGCGAGTTCGAGCGGAAGTTCGACCCCACCTACTTGGACGGGCTGTGCCGCGCCTACAACGACTTCTTCTTTCACTACGCCGACACGCCATTACTGGTCGTGAACACCTCGGACATCGACTTCGTCAACAACCCAGCTGATTTGGAAGACTTGCTGAGTGTCGTCAGGCAGACGCGGAAAGGCACGGTGCATTACCAACCGTTGCCGTCGAGGAAGTAGGCTGTAAGACAAGCACGAAGGGTTCTCTCCGGGGCGGCGACCTGGCAACAGGCGGCGAACCTCGACGAGCGAACGAAGGCCTGGATCCAGTCGGACCGGGACCTTGCAGGAAGCGGAGCGGCGCGGCGCTCCGGGTCGATGTTCGCCGCACGAACCAGCGCCCAACCACAGGCGCACATGGAGGTGAACCGTGAACAAGGTCACCATCCACACACTGAAGAAGCAGAAGCATGCCGGTCAGAAGATCTGCATGGTGACGGCCTACGACGCGACCTTCGCCCGCATCTTCGACGAAGCGGGCGCAGACGTGATGCTCGTCGGCGATTCGCTGGGCATGGTGATTCAGGGCAACGACTCGACGTTGCCCGTCACCATGGACCAGATGGTCTACCACTCGAAGTGCGTCACCCGCGGAGCGCAGCGCGCCCACGTCGTCGGTGATCTGCCCTTCATGAGCTACCAGAACTCGGTCGAGGACGCGGTGAAGAACGCCGGCCGGCTCGTCTCCGAGGGTGGCGTCGGCTCGGTGAAGCTCGAAGGCGGCACCGAGTTCGCCGAAGTGATCTCCCGCATCGTGCGCGCCTCGATACCGGTGATGGGCCACATCGGCCTCACCCCGCAGTCGGTGCACAAGATGGGCGGCTACGTGGTGCAGGGTCGCGACGAAGACACCGCGCGCAAGCTGGTGGAGGACGCGGTCGCGCTCGAGCAGGCCGGCTGTTACGCGCTCGTGCTCGAAGGCGTGCCGCTCGAGCTGGCGAAGACGATCACCCACCGCCTCGAGATCCCCACCATTGGCATCGGCGCTGGCAAGCACTGCGATGGCCAGGTGCTGGTCTGCTACGACCTGCTCGGCCTCAACCCGTCCTTCAAGCCCAAGTTCGTGAAGCGGTACGCGAACGGGTACCAGATGATCAGCGAAGCGGCGCAGGGGTTCTTCACCGAGGTGCGCTCTGGAGCGTTCCCCGACGAGGACCACTCGTTCCGCTCGACGACGATGCGGCTGGTGGCGTCGAACCCCGACGTGAAGCCCAGCGAGCGGGAAGAGAAGAGCGGCGTCTACGGCGTGCCGGTTTGAGTGGATGAGGCTGCAGCGACCTGTGCGCTGCGGCACGCTCGTTTCGAGGCTGATTCGATCGAGTGCCTCGAGACGCGCCTCGACGCGCACCTGAAGCACGGCCGTGGCTCGGGTTCCCCCGATGGGGCTCGTTCACCTCGAGCCGTTCGTGTCGGTGACGCCGGCAGACCAATGACCCTCGGATTTCGCGCGGCGCGGTGACACCCCTTCCTCGTCTTGGCTATCAGGTCGCCATGACTCGCTGGCTCGGCTGCGTCCTCCTGCTCTCCGCCTGTCCTCCCTCGGTGAAGAGTGGCGCGACGCTCGAGGGAGAGGGCTTCTCGGTGAAGGTCGAGGCCGCGCCCTTTTCCCTGCGAATCGTCGACTCGGCGGGGGCCACTCGTCTGGAGACCCGCGGCGGCCCTCGCACCACCTTCGATGCCTTCAGCGTCGAGCCGCAGATCGTCCCCGGATGGGACGGGTTCAAGTCGCACGAGCGCGCCTGGAAGCAGTGGGCGAACGGAACGCTCGCTCACTCCGACGCGACGAGCGCGATGATCACCTTCGCGGACGACGCCGGGGTCGTCTCGGTGACGGTGAAGGTCGACGGCGCCTCGGTGCGGCTCGAGCAGACGGCCGACACGAGCGGACTGCTCAACGCCTCGGCGCTCGCGTTCGCGATGAGCGACACCGATCACTTCTTCGGCCTGGGCCAACGCACCGCGACCTTCGATCACCGCGGCCATTCGCTCTATTCCTGGCCAGAAGAGGGTGGCCTCGCGGGCGGAGAGGACGCCGGCATCTCGACGACCAATCCGTACCCGAACGGCCCGTCGATGACCTACTTCCCGGTGCCCTTCGTCCACACCACCCGCGGGCTCGCGGTCTGGGCCGACACCTATCGCCGCAGCACCTTCGACTTCGGCACGGTGCCCGACGAGCCGGAGACGTGGCGAGTGCGAGTGCTCGATCGAAAGCTCGCGCTCGTGTTCTTCGTGCGCGAGGCGCCGCTCCAGGCGATCGACGACTTCACTGCGCTGACTGGCCGCCCGCTCATTCCACCGCCCTGGGCCTTCGGGCCGCGCCGCCGCATCAACCGCTGGGCGAAGGTGGACGGCGTCGACGAATGGCAGCTCCATCGAGATCGCAAGCTGCCGCTCACCGCCATCGACGACGCCACCCACTTTCTGCCCGCTGGCTCCCAGGTCGGCATCGAAGACGAGCTCAACCGGTGGACGAACACGCTCCACGCCGCTGGCTACAAGGCGATGGCGTACAACAACCCTTACGTCTCGAAGTCCTCCGACCGAAGCCGGAGCGACTACGACTTCGGCGCGGCGAACGGCTTCTTCGAACAGGAACCCGACGGAGGCCCGGCGACGTCGTTCTTCCTCTCCGGCGGGCCGCAGACGATCTCGACGATCGATCTCACCAACCCGCAGGCCGTCGAGTGGTTCAAGGGGCTGCTGAGCCGCACGCTCGACGCTGGCTACGACGGGTGGATGCACGACTTCGGAGAGTACGTGAACCGCACCTCGCGGTTCTCGAACGGCGCGACCGGAGAGGACGAACACAACCGCTTCCCCGTCCGCTCGGCGAAGGCCTGCTTCGACCTCCTGCAGGGCACCGACAAGCTCTGCTTCATCCGCTCGGGCTACACCGGCAGCCAGGCCTACGCCTTCGACGTGTGGGGCGGCGATCCCGAGGCGAGCTTCGACGACGCGGTCGGGTTGCCGGCGATGCTCCGGGGAGGCCTCAACCTCTCGATGACTGGCGTGCCGTACTGGAGCTCCGACATCGGCGGGTACAAGTGCCTCACCACCGACCCACACGACAAGGAGATGTTGGTGCGGTGGTACCTGATGGGCGCGGTCGCGCCGATGATGCACGACGAAGACGCCTGCTCGAATCCCGTTGGGGGCAATCGGGTGAAGGCGCGGCTGTGGGACGATCAGGAGACGCAGGACATCTACCGAACCGCGGCGTCCTTGCACACGCGGCTGGCGCCGTACTTTCGCGCGCTCGCGCTTCGAGCCAACGAGACCGGCCGGCCGATCACGATCTCGCCGTGGTTGCTGTTCCCCAAGGAGGTGCGCGCGTGGTCGATCGACGACGCGTTCTTCGTCGGGCCGTCACTCTACGCGGCGCCGGTCGTTCGGCGTGGTGAGCGCACGAAGACGATCTGGCTCCCTCCTGGGCGGTACGTGGAGTGGACGGAGCGCACCCCGCACCAGGGCCCCGGTGAGGTGACGGTCCCCGCGCCGCTCGGGAGGCTCCCGCTCTTCCTCGTCGAGAACCAGCTGCTCCCGCTGCTGGACGCCGAGGTGCAGACGCTGGCTCAGGCGACGAATCCCGGAGTGGTGAGCGAGCGAGATCGCGCGTCGGTGATCGACGTGGTCGGCGTGCTCGGGCCTCCGGGATCCACCGCGTCGTTCACCCTCGCCGATGGCACGCGGTTCGAGGTGAGACGCTCTCCGACGAGCGGGACGAACACCTGCGCCGAGTGCTCGATCGACACCACTCGCCCAGCACGCCGGGTGACGTTCTCAGGAACCTCGACCTTCGCCGACGTCGAAGCGACGACGAGCTTCGTCGGCACCGTTCGGTGGGCGATCTTCGAGCTCGACTGACGGGCGCTGCGCGGTCGCTTCAGGCACCCGTGGACACGAGCGTGTAGGTGAAGCTCGCGCGACCGCCACCGATGGTGTCGACGAAGCGGCGGAACTCCGACGGCGACATCGTCTGGCAGCCGATCGACGAGGGCGCGTTCGGGTTGCCCTGGTGGAAGAGCACGCCGCTCAAGGTGTCTCCGCGACGCTGCGAGGCGGCCTGCTCCGAGTCGGAATACTGGCCGTCGTGGTTGGTGTCGCGCCAGCCGGGGAGGTTGCCCGAGCCGCCGATCGTTCGAACGTGGAACGACTCCGCGCCCGCGTGCGGCCCGTTGGGAACGACCTGATAGTTGCCGGGCCGGATCATTCCCACGTCGCCGACGCCGTCGCCGGTCACGTCTGGCGACATCGTCGAGCGGGTCTGGCCGGGGTAGGTCGCGCCGTTGAACTCCTTCACCGTTCCGTTCGCGAGCAACACCACGAAGCGATCGTGGTACTCGCGCGCCGCTCCACCCGTGCCTGAACGCAGCCCAAGCACCGTCGGCTGTCCGTTCGGGTTCACTTCTCCGCCTGCGCGCCGCACCATCGAGGCGTAGAAGTCGAACTTCGCGCGCTCATCGTTGCTCGGCGGGCGGAGGTCGACCGGCGCCGGGCGGTTGGGCTCGTAGCCCGAGGTCGAACCAGGTCGCGGCTGCTCGGGATCGCGGCGGTTCACCTGGGTGCCGCTCGAGCCTTGCAGCTTGCCGACGGTCTCGGGGCCGACCACGCCATCGACCTTCGCTCCGGTGCGCCCCTGGAACTCTCGCAGCGCCGCTTCGGTGGCAGGGCCGAACTTGCCGTCTTCTTCCAGTCGCCAGCCACGGGCGTTGAGCGCCTTCTGCAGCTCGAGCACCCCTCACCCGACGAGCCGCGTCGGAGGTATTGCCCATCGGCAGCAGCCCGAAGGCCGGGGCCGATCTCGGAGGGGGCCGTGGTGGTTTGAACGCGAGGACGGTTCGAGACAGGAGCGACCATGCGGAGATTGTCGGACAAGTCGCGCCAAAGGTGACGTCGATCGTCGTTTGCCCGTCATTTCCTCCGGTTGGGGGCGTCTGGAACGCTTGCGACCCTCCCTGCGCCGATGCAGAAGCCCTCCGTGACGACGCCGCGATTGCTGAAGACGCCCGACGAGGTGCGCTGGTTCACCGCCGATCTCCGCCGCCGCGGTCAACGCCTCGCGCTCGTGCCGACGATGGGCTTCCTCCATGATGGACACCTCTCGCTGATGCGTGAAGGACGGGCGCGCTGTGACGTGGTGGCGACCACGATCTTCGTCAACCCCACCCAGTTCGGTCCGAACGAAGATCTGAGCCGCTACCCCAGAGATCTCGGCGGCGATCTCGCCAAGTGCAGCTCGGCTGGCGCGACCGTCGTCTACTCACCCGAGCCCTCGACGGTGTACCCGCCGGGCTTCCAGACGTACGTGACCGTCGAGCAGGTCAGCCAGGGCCTCTGTGGCGATCGTCGGCCGGGTCACTTCCGCGGCGTCGCGACGGTGGTGACGAAGTTGCTCGCGCTCTTTCGGCCCGACGTCGCGCTCTTCGGAGAGAAGGACTACCAGCAGCTGCAGGTGATCAAGGCGCTGACCCGTGATCTCGAGCTCGGGGTCGAGATCGTCGGGCTGCCCACCGTTCGAGAGGCCGATGGGCTCGCGATGTCGTCACGCAACACCTACCTCACCGCGACCGATCGATTGAAGGCGCTCTCGCTCTCGAAGGCGCTCCACGCGATGCAGGCTGCGGCTCGCACGGGCGAGGCATCGTGCGAGGCGCTCGTCGCGCTGGGGACCCGCGTCCTCGCCGAGGCGCAGGTGAAGCTCGACTACCTCGAGGTCCGTGACGCCGAGACGCTCGCTGCGATCTCGACGCTCGCTCCGGGGAAGCCGGCCCGAGCCTTGGTCGCGGCCTTCGTCGGAACGACGCGGCTCATCGACAACCTCGGCCTCGGCCTCGAGGGCCCCTGAGCGATGGCGAAGCCGAAGGACACCTCCGAGCGGCTGGTCTGCGAACACCGTCGCGCGAAGTTCGACTACCACTTCGACGAGACCCTCGAGGCGGGGCTGGTGCTCACCGGCAGCGAGGTGAAGGCCCTGCGTGACGGAGAGGCGAACCTCAACGACGCCTACGCGATGCCCGAGAAGACGGGGCTGGTGCTCCACAACGCGCACATCGGCCAATACAAGCCGGCGTCTGCCTTCACCCACCTGCCGACCCGACCGCGCCCGCTGTTGGTCAAGAAGTCGGAGCTCGAGAAGTGGAGCACCAAGGTGCGTGAGCGGGGCTACTCGATCATTCCCATCGCGCTCTACTTCAAGGGCCCGTGGGCGAAGGTGCGGCTCGGCTTGGGCCGAGGCAAGAAGGACGTCGATCGCCGCCACACGATCAAGGAACGCGAGAGCAAGCGGGAGATCGATCGCGCGCTGCGTCGCCGCTGAGCGATTTCGCGGGGCTCGGCTCGGGCGGGAAACGAGGCGTGCGCGCGGAGACCAAACCGCTTAGCTTTGGAGCTTCGACGATGGATTCACGCACCGAGGAAAAGAAGAGCCGCCTGCTGACGGCCCTCGAGCAGGGCATGACGCAGATTCACCTCGACGCGCGTCGGCCTGGAGTGCTCGTGCCCAAGCGGTTCCAGGGCGATCACCACCTCGTGCTCAACCTCTCGTTCCGCTTCGATCCGCCCGATCTCACCGTCAACGAGTGGGGGGTTCGCGAGACCTTGTCGTTCGGTGGGGAGCGCTTCACGATCGGCGTTCCCTGGACGGCGCTCTACGCGATCGCGAGCCACGTCTCGCACGACTTCTTCATGTTCCCCGACGACATGCCCGAGGAGTTGCTGAAGGGCGCGATCGACAAGCAGCGCGCGGTGCCTCCGCCAGGTGCCGACGCGAGATCGCAGGTCGCCGCGATGCTCGCCCAGGTCGCCTCGGGCCTCTCGGAGGGAGAGGCCGCCGATTCGCCAGAGAAGGCGCCCGGCAAGGCGCTGCTGCGCGAGGTGGTGCTCGAGAACCCGGTCGGTGACGAGCCACCGAAGGAACCGACTCCGCCCAAGCGCGGCCACCTGCGCATCGTGAAGTGACGGTTCAGAGGCCGTCGAACTCGGGGCGGTATCGAACGACTCCGGTGACGGCTGCACCTGGCACCAGCTCGCGCGCGAAGAAGGCGTGATCGTGCCCCGCTTCCCAGCGCAGCCCCAGCTCGTGCGCGGGCCGGAAGCCGTGCCGTGGGTAGTAGGCCGGGTGCCCGAGCACGACGCAGAGCCGGTGGCCGTCGTGCCTCAGCCGCTCGAGCCCTCGCGCGATCAAGGCGGCGCCGATGCCGGTGCGCTGTCGTGCTGGCTCGACCGCCATCGGTCCCAGCCCGATCGCGGTGATCGCGCGGCCGTCAGGCGTGGTGATGGTGACGGGCGAGAAGGCGAGGTGCCCGACCACCAGCCCGTCCACCTCGGCGACGAGCGAGAGGGTGAGCGCCTGCGAGAGCCGCAGCGCGTCGATCAGCCTCGCCTCGGCGTCGGAGGGGAAGGCGCGCTCGGTGAGGGAGAAGATGGGGGTGCGGTCGGTCGGTCGTTCTTCGCGAATCGTGGGGGTCATTGGGAGGCCTTCGACAGGGTAAGGTAGCGGCGTGCGTTTGGTGTGCCTCGGACTCGTGGTGGCAGCGTGCGGAAGCAAGCCCGCGACGCCACCGCCCGTCATGCCTGACGACGAGCCAGGGGTGCTCGCGCCGAGCGTGATGGCGAAGTTCCTCCCTGCGGCGCCCGGTGCGGCGCTCTGCGCGCGGGGAAACGACGATCGGGTCAGCCGGTACTTCTGCCAGGTTCCCGCCCCGACGCCCACCAGCCTGCGCGAGCTCGAGGCGGGCCTTGGGCTGCTCCCCGAAGCGCCCGGAGTGGCCTTCACCCTCACCGCGCACTCCACCGCGCTGGGGACTCGCGGCGTCAACCCGCTCAACCCTCGCGCGATCATCTTCGATGGGGTGCCGCGCGATCGCCTGAGCCGGCGCCGGTTCCTCGCGCTCGGCTTCACTCGCGGGGAGCCCGTCGTCGAGTTGGTCACCAAAGACGAGACGACCCAGGCGCTGCGCTTCTTCGTCGTCGTGTTCAGTCAAGCGTGCGACGCCACGGCCTCGTGCACCACGGCCGACCGGCTCACCGAAGCGACCGAGTCGGACTGGCGATCGACGACGCTCTACGAAGATCGTGATCTCGAGAACACCGCGCTCGACTGCATTCGCTGTCACCAACCCGAGGGCCCTGGCACGCCGCGCATCCTGCGGATGCAGGAGCTCCGCTTTCCGTGGACCCACTTCCTCGCGCCGAAGGATCAATCCGTCTCCGGGTTCGAGCTGGTGCGCGACTACTTCACCGCGCACACCGTCTCCGAGCCCTATGCGGGCGTGCCCGGCGCGCTCGTGCTGGAGCGCTCGGACCCGAACCTGCTCTCGCAGCTGCTCGCCCAGGAGGACTCGGGGCAGCAGCCGAACGAGTTCGCCGGCTTCACCATCAACCTCGAGCGGGAGGCCACGGGCTCGAGCGCGACCTGGACTGCGCTGGCGACGCGCGCGGCGAGCGGAGAGGCGATCCCCGCGCCGTGGTGGGGCTTGCGGGTGACGAACCCCACCACGCAGGCCGCGGCCGCGGAGCAGTTCCAGAAGGCGATTCGCGAGCGGCACCACGGCGCGGTGCCCGATCTCCGAACGCTTCACACCGAGGAGGTCGAGCGGGCAACGGGCGTTCGGCCCCTCACGGGCGCCACCGGCCAGGAGGTGCTCGTCCAGGCGTGTGCCCAATGCCATCAGCCCAAGCGCAACCAGCAGCTGTCCCGTGCGCGGTTCGACGTGCTCCAGCTCTCGACGCTCTCGCCAGCCGAGCGGCGGCTCGCCGTCGAGCGCATGCGGCTGCCGGAATCAGACGTGCTCCACATGCCTCCGTCGCTGACGACCGTGCTGACCGATGACGAGCGCGACAAGGCGATCGGCGTGCTCGACCCGTAGCACCCTGAAGCAGCCGGGAAGTTTCGCGTCGTCGCCCCAGCGGGTTAGATCGATCGCATGCCCTCGGTTCAAGACGAAGACTTCAACCTCCCGCCGTCGCAGGGCGGCATCTCGTCGACTCACTGGCACCCGCCGCCGCCGCCCACGCTCGCGGTGCCGAAGATCGAGGTCACCAAGGAGCTGCTGCACGCGCTGCCGAAGACCGACCTGCATTGCCACCTCGACGGCTCGATGCGGCTCAAGACGATCCTCGAGCTCGCCGAAGAGCAGGGCGTGAAGCTGCCCGCGACGACCGAAGAGGCGCTCGCGAAGGTCATTCACAAGGGCGAGATCTGCAAGGATCTCGAGGACTACCTGGTGGCCTTCGACGTCACCTGTTCGGTGCTGCAGACGGAACAGGCGCTCTTCCGCGCGGCCTACGAGCTGGGCGTCGACGCAGCGACCGAGAACGTTCGGTACATCGAGGTGCGCTACGCGCCGGTGCTCCATCAGCAGCGAGGGCTCAAGCTGACGGCGATCGTCGACGCGGTGCTGGAAGGGCTGCGCGCGGCCAAGCACGAAAAGCGCATCAAGTACGGGGTGATTCTCTGCGGCATTCGCCACATGAACCCGCAGTCGAGCGTGCGCCTCGCCGAGCTCTGTGTCGCCTACAAGAACCGCGGCGTGGTGGGCTTCGATCTCGCCGGCGCCGAGGCGAACTTCCCCGCCAAGGAACACCGCGAGGCGTTTCAGCTGATCCTCAAGAACAACGTGAACTGCACCGCCCACGCGGGTGAAGCCTACGGCCCGGAGTCGATCGGCCAGGCGCTCCACTACCTGGGCTCGCACCGGATCGGGCATGGCGTGCGGCTGCGCGAGGACGGCGATCTGCTCAACTACGTGAACGATCACCGCATCCCCCTCGAGTGCTGCCCGTCGTCGAACGTGCAGACCCGCGCGGTCAGCGAGATGAAGGCACACCCGCTCAAGTTCTATTTCGACTACGGCCTGCGGGTGACGATCAACACCGACAACCGGCTGATCACCGACACCACCTGCACCAACGAGTATTGGATCGCCCACCAGGAGCTGGGCCTCTCGCTCGAAGATCTCACCACTCTGATCGTCTCCGGGTTCAAGAGCGCGTTCATTCCGTTCCGCGAGAAGCAGGACATGCTCAAGCTCGTGAACGGGGAGATCGAGCGCACGCTCAAGGCGTTCGAGGCATCGCAGCGGAAGACGGGCTGAGGCGCTGCTCGAGCTCGAGCATCAACCGGTCACGGCGTTCGCTGAGCTGTGCGCGCCGAACCTCCTCCGACCACCCGAAGAGGCCTGCGACGATCGCGGCGATGACGCCCACGACGCCGGCCATGCTCCCCAGCACCAGGAAGAGCACCACCACCCCGCTCGCGTTCAGCGAGATGCCCAGCGCGGTGAGCCCGAAGGCGATCGCGGCGACGCCGATTCCAACCCCGGCGATCGGCGCCGCAGCCGTCGGCTTGGCGGCTCGCAGCTGCGAGTCCATCGCCATGATGCGGGTGAGCAACGAGTCGCGATCGTCGAGCAGTCGTGCGCCGGGGAGCGGCGGCGCGATCGGAGGAGGCGGGGGCGGCGACTGGCTCGCGAGGAGCAACAAGGTGGCAGTGAGCACCATCGCCCCCCTTCTAGCAAGCGGCCGCGCGTCGGGAGAGCCCCAGCGCGACCCCGAGACTTCCGAACAGCGCCATCGACGACTCGGCGTGGAAGAGCGGGTCGTGGAGCACGCTCAGCGCGGCGAACAACACCACCATGCCCAGCGCGCCGGCGCCCTCGGGGAGCGCGCGAAACGCGACGGCCGCCAGCCAGCCGAGGAGCGCGAGCAGCAGCAACGCGGCGGGCACACCCGCCTCCGAAGCCACCGTGAGGAACTGGTTGTGGCTCTTCCCCTGATGCGCGTGGAGGCCCTCGGGCGCGTCCTTCGAGAGCCACTCCTTCGGCTTGAAGCGCCCGAGCCCGATGCCAGTCAGCGGTGAAGAGCCCAGCGCGGCGAGGCCTGCGTCTCGGAGGAAGACCCGATCGGTCGAGGCGCTGGCCTCGAAGCCCGAGGTGAAGCGTTCCCGCCACGAGGGCACGGCGAACACGACGAGGGCCGCACCGCCGACGATCACCGCGCCGATCACCATCGCCGCGCCGCGACGCTCGATGGCCGAGAGCGCCACCACCACCAGCCCGAGCGCCAAGGCGACGGTCGCCGCGCGCGCCTGGGGGAAGAGCGCGACCGAGAGGAAGCCCACGCTCGTCACCACCGCGAGGAAGGGCCAGCCCGCGCGCCGCCGGAAGGCCTGGCTCGCCGCGAGCACGACCAGACAAGCCGTCACGTTGGCGAACTTGAGGCGGTGAAAGAGGAGCCCTCCAGCCATGAAGCGATCGGTCGTGCCCGCGACCGGCTCGTAGACCCGATCGGTCGGGAGCCGGAGCCAGGAGTAGCGCGCGAAGAACTCCGGCGCGGGCCACCAGCCGACGTACTGAAGGGCGGCGACGAAGCAGGCGAGGAGCACGATCGACCCGACGGCGATCGCGACGCCGCGCCAGGCTCGCTCGGTGAGGCGCTGGGCAGCGATGGCGGCGAAGGGGAGAAAGAGCACGTCGGCCGCGCGGGCGAGCCCACTCCCGGTCGGCGGGTGAGCGGTGACGAGCGGCATCAGCAGGCTCCAGCCGAGGAACGCGGCGACGAGCCACCACCGCCGAAGCGTGTCCACCAGCGCCTTCGATCGCACGAGGGAGGCGAAGGACAGGGCGGTGAGGCTCCAGCCGCCGAGGGTCGCGAGCGCTTCGTGCGTCTCGAGGCCGATGCCGAAGACCGCCAGGGCGACGGCGAGCGCGGTGTTCAGCCTGGTGGCCTCGGGCTTCAATTCGGTTGGTACCCCTGGCCCCAGCGATAGGCGAAGCCCGCCATCACTGCGAGCCCGATCGCGACGTACGCCCACTTCCAGCGCGGGCGGTGCTCGAGAGCCCGGCCGAGGAAGATGAACAGGGGGAAGTTCGACGCCATGTAGCGGTGGATGCCCCGCAGCATGCCGGTCGACAGCGGGAGCATCACGTTCACCGCCGCCATCGCGACGTAGCCCGGGCGTTCCTTCTTGCGCAGCGCGTAGACGACGCCAGCGACCGAGGCGAGGGTGAAGAGGTGGTAGTCGAGCGAGAGCTGCCTCGAGAGCAGCGGCTCGAGGAAGAAGCTCGGGTGCCGGCCCCAGCCCGCCTGCACGTGCACGAAGTAGAGCGGGTCGGAGAACATCGCCTGGTTCATCGCCAGCCAGAAGCCGAGGCTGCCGAGCGGCAAGAGGAAGACGAGGAGCTTGGGCGTGAAGAGCTGCCACCGGCCGGGCGCGCCGCGCACGAGCTCGTAGGCGACGGGCAGACACATGATGACGCCCGACGAACGGGTGAGCGCCGCCAACATGCAGGCGAGGCCCGCGACGAGCCACTTGCCAGTGCGCGCGCAGTACACGCCGAAGACGGCGAGGAAGAGCGCGAGCGACTCCGGGTACACGCAGGAGAGAAAGTGGGTGCCCGGGTACGCCATCAGACACAAGACGACGAGCTCGGCGAAGGGCCCGTCGTGATCGAGGCGGATCAGCTTGTCGAGGTAGACGATCGCGCCGACGAGGAAGGCCTGCGCGAGGAAGACGCCGCAGACGTACGGGTCGACCCCGAGCAGCAGCTCCGAGAGGCCGCGCATCATCGAGGGGAAGAGGGGGAAGTAGGCGGCGTGGTAGACCCAGCCTCCGTCCGCTCCTGGCGACGGGTACCCGAAGCGGGCGATGTGCCAATAGAACATCGTGTCCCAGCGGCCCCAGACGTCGAGCACGCGGATCGGCACCTGATCCCAGAAGAACCCGCCGTCGTTTCCCACCCAGTGCAGATCGTCGTCGGGCCGAGGCCGGTAGCTGCCTGCCACCATCGCCCCGAGCGCGATCAGCCGCGAGCCCACCAGCATCAGCGCGAGGCGGCTCCAGCGGGGAAGGCGGGCGAACACGGGGCCCTTCTAGATCCAAAGCGTGCGCGCCCAAGCCCATTGTGCGTGAGCGTCAGAGGCGCTCAGCTCGAACGCATGAAGAAGAGCACCCTCGTCCTCCTCGCGGTCGCCGGCGGGCTCGTGCTGTGCTGCGGAGGCTCGACGTTGGCGGTGATGGTGTTGGGGCTGGCCGGCGCGGATGGCCCAACCCGTGGCTCGGGTGGTCCGGCGCCGCTGGTCGGCCAGTGGATGTACGGCTCGGTCAGCATGGTGGAGTACCGCAGCGTGCTGACCGGTGAGTTCGCCCCACCGAGCGGGCAAGGCCAGAGCTACGACCTCCGCGACGACGGGCGCTGCGTTCAGGCGGCGATGATGCAGGTGTCCACCGGCATCGCCTGCACGAGCTTCATCTTCACCTACACCGGCGACGACGGCTGCTCCTGGTCGGTCGATGGAAACACCCTGACGATCGAGCTCGCCGAGGGCACCCTGCGCTCACGCATCTGCAGCGGGGAAGTGAAGGAAGGCGCCTCGAAGCCGCGCACGATCAAGGCGCCGTATCGGATCGAGCGCGAGGGTCAGCTCACCTGGTTGGTCCTCGACGAAGAAGGCGCCGAGTTCCGATACCGCCGCGCTCAGTGACCGACGCAGGAGCGCCGGAGCTTCTCGATCACCAGCGGCGTTCGCTCCGAAGAGGTCATCGCGTCGGCGACGGCCTTCGCCTCGGTCGGCCGATCGAGCTTGCAGAGCGCCTCGATCTCGATCACCAACAGCTCGGGTCGGAGCACGCCCGTCGGGAAGGCTCGGCGCGCAGTGCGTGCGGTGTCGAGCGCCGCCTGGGCATCTCCGGCCTCCAGGGCCTCGAGCGCGTCGGCGAGCGCGGTGACCTCGGCCGCCGAAGAGTCCGACGAGGTGCCTCGGGTGCGTGAGGGCGGAACTTCGGCGGGCGCGATCTCCGGCGTCGGGGTGGGCGCTTCGCTGGCGGTCGGAAGGGGTTGGGCGGCTGGTCGGGTCGGCGGAGCGATCTCCATCCGTGGAGACGGCGTGGGCGCGACGGTGAGCGCTGGAGGTTCGGCCACGGGCTCCGGAGGCGGTCGGGGCGCGCTCGGAGTGACGAGGCGCGGGGGCTCCACCTGCCGAACCGGGGCGCTCGGCAGAATCGGCGCCGGCCGTCGGAGCTCGAGGATCGCCGCAGTGCCCGAGGCGCCGACCACCGTCGCCACCACCCCGGCGATCACCAGCTTCGCCACCGACGCGCTGCTCGCAGCACTCGCGAGCCCAGCCGCGGTGCTCGCGGTCGACGTCATGACCGCCGCCGTGAGCGCCGTGCGTTGAGCCGTCGTCGGGCCACCTTGTCCTTTGGCGCCGTCGATCAACGCCCGGGCGCGCGGAGACAGCCCGTCACTCGAAGTCTGTGAGTGCATCAGGCGACTCCTCTCACGCTCGCCGCCTCGGCGAGCTCGTTGAACCGGTGCCGGGCCGCGCGTAGCCGCGTCGACACCGTATTGACGTTGGTCTGGGTCAGCTCGGCGACCTCCGGCGAGGTGAAGCCCTCGAACTCGACGAGTACGAAGACCGTTCGCTGCTGCTCCTCGAGCTGCTCCAGCAGGCCGAGCACGAGGTCGAGCTCCTCTCGGCGAGAGGCCGAGTCGTGCGGATCGCTCCGCGGATCGGGCGTGGTGACGGTCAGCTCTTCCCAGCCACCCTTGCGTCGTTCACGCCGCCGATAGTCCTTCGCCACTTTGATCGCGATCGCGTGAAGCCAGGTGCGCAACGTCGCTTCGCCGCGAAACCCGGCCAGCTGACGGTGAGCGACGAGGAACGTGTCTTGGGTGGCGTCTTCGAGGTGACGCGTCGGCACGCCGAGGCGCTCGAGGAAGCGCCAGACCGCCTCGACGTTGGAATGGTAGAGCGTGTCGAAGTCAGGCAGGGCCACGAGCGTGGTCGCAGCGCCTAGCAGATTCTGAGCGGCGACCGTCGGAGACACGAGGCTCAGAACGCGCAGGTGTTCAAAGCCGTGCACCGCAGCGGCGGTTGGCAACTCACCGAGCCGCAGTTCGTCGTGATGCACGTTCGGCCGACGGTGGGCGGACAGGCGCCGAAGCAGCGAGGTACTGGCGGCGTCCCCGGTTCGCAGCTGCAGCCGGCGCTGATGGCCTGGTTCCCGCACATTCCACCGCTCGTCACCCCGCCGTCGAGCCCTTGCAGCGTGCAGGTTCCGGGCGAGGTGGTGACGATGCAGTAGCCCAGCGAGCTGGCCGTGCACTTGCCGCCGCTGTTGAGGACGAAGCCGGTCTGGCATTGGCACGATCCCCCCACGCAGACGCCGGTGAGCGCCGAGATCAGCGGGTTCGCGTTGCAGGTCTGATCCATGCCGACGGTGCAGCCGGTCGGAGTCTGGAGCGCCGAGCATTTTCCGGTCGTCGGGCTGAGCTCGTAGCCAGCGCCGCACAGGCAGTGGCCGATGATGCAGGTGTTCACCGTCGAGGGGTCGGTGGGGCTGTCGTTGCACGAGGTCGCGACGCGGTCGGTGCAGATGGCGCCGAGCGGTTGACAGCGACCACTCGGCGATGGCTCGAAGCCGGTGTTGCAGACGCAGCGGCCGTTCGAGCAGGTGCCGGCGAAGGAGGCCATCACCTGGAGTTCGTTGCAGGCCTGGTCGAGCCCGGTGCGTGAGCAGACACTCCCGGCGTCCGCGCACATCCACCCGCTCGCGGTGCAGGTGCAGCCCGGCCGGCTTCCAACGCACGCGCACTGGGTCGACTCGATGGTTCCCGCTGGGCAGTGCCAGGCGCCGTTGGTGCAGTTGGGGACCGCGACCGCATCGCCACACAGCCCGCCGACCGTTCCCATCAGGCAGGTCGGTGCCGTGGTTGGACAGGTGCCGGCGTCCGAGCCTCCGTCGGCGTGGCACGACAGCTGGGGATCGGCGTGCTCGACCTCGACCCATACCGAGCCCTGGCAGCGAACCGTGCGACCGCCGCACTCGATGGGGGCGTAGCCATAGGCGCAGACGAGCCCGTTCGCGGAGCAGCTTCCACCGGGTTGCTGCGGAGCGGTGGGGCAGCTGCCGATGGGACGACACCTGCCGCTCGGGCCCTTCTCGAAGCCGCTGTTGCAGCCGCAGCCGTTGGTCGTGCAGGTCCCGGCGAGCGCGCTCATCGTCGTCAGCTCGTTGCAGGTCTGATCCTGCCCGACGGTGCAGGCGTTGGTGCCGCCGTCTTGTCCCGCGTCGTGCGAGCCCACCTCGACCGGCTCGAAACAGCCGACCAACACCGCAGCGAACACCCAGAATCGGTTCATGTCGGGCTCTGTGGCCGGGGCCGGCAAAATCCGTTGCGCTACTTCACCCGCAGGCCCACCGCGAGGCCGGCTTCGAGCGAGAGGGCGCCCGCGTCGAGGGCGGAGACTCCGGCGAACCGCGCCGAAGGGCGTCGCAAGTGCGCGCGAGCGTTGAGGAAAGGAACGAGTTCGAGGAGGTCGCCAAGGGCGATCACCGCCTTGAGCTGGCCTCCCGCGCCGAGGAGCGTCGCCGAGCCTCCCAGCGGGTCGCTCACCCCGAGCCCGCGGAGCTGCCACCATTCGGCGAGCACCGTCCCGCAGGCGGCCGGCCGGACGAGGCGCCCCGGAGAGAGCACGAGGCACGCAGCCACCTCGGCGCCGAGGGTCGGCCAGACCGAGATCGCCGCGCCGTCGATGGGGCCTCCGGGAAACGTCGCCGGCAGGCCTGCGCGCACCGCCAGTTCACCCTCGAAGCTCGCGATCGAGACGGCGGCTGCCACGAGGAAGCGCGGGGTGACGGCCGGAGCGGCGAACGCATCGCCGAGCGCTCCTGCCCGGAGCGTGACGTGCAGAGAAGACGGAGGCGGCGAGGGCGCTGGCACCGGCTCGCTCGCGGTGAGCGGAGGTGGAGACGGTGGCGGCTCGTCTCGGAACGCCTCGGCGCCCTTGAGACCCAGGAGCAGCAGCGCCCGGGCAGCGCGTCGCGCATCGGTGCACGAGCCGAGCTCGAGGTGTCGCGTCGCCTGGAAGGGCTCGACGAAGGCGAGGTCGAGCACCCAGGTCGCGGCCGAGGGGGTGGTGATCGTCACCTCCGCGCGTCCGTTCTCCGAGGTGAGGAGGCTCAGGTCGGGCCGCTCGCACGTCGGCGGCGCCGTCCAACGCACCTCGAGCCCACCGGCGAGCAGCACGGTGAGGAGGCCGAGCATCATGATCAGCCGACGCGCGCGCCCTTGGGGATCACCACCAGCCCCGACTCGGTCAGGCTGAAGCGCTTCTTGTCCTCTTCGAGATCGACGCCGATCTTCGTGCCCGGAGGAATGGTGACGTTCTTGTCGATGATCGCCCGGTTGACGATCGCGTGGCGGCCGATCTCGACGCCCTCCATCAAGATCGAGTCGCTCACCTCGGCCCAGGAGTTGACGCGCACTCTCGGCGACAGCACCGACTTCTTCACCCAGCCGCCCGAGATGATGCAGCCCTCGCTCACCAGCGAATCGGTGGCGCGGCCGATGCGGTTCTTCTCTTGATCGTGGAAGACGAACTTCGCAGGCGGGAGGTTGGTGTTCGCGGTGTGGATGGGCCACTCCGCGTTGTAGAGGTTGAAGATCGGCTCGACCCCCACCAGATCCATGTTGCACTGGAAGTACGCATCGAGCGTTCCCACGTCGCGCCAGTAGCCCCGCTCGCGCTGCCCTTGGCCCGGCACCACGTTGGTGAAGAAGTCGTAGGCGTAGACGTTCGAGCGCTGGTGCATGAACGACAAGATCGACTTGCCGAAGTCGTGCGCCGACCCCTCCACGCGCGAGTCGTTCGTCACCTCGTTCACCAGCGCGTCGGTGCGGAAGACGTAGTTGCCCATCGACGCCAGGCAGCGCGTCGGGTCGTTGGGCATCGGAGGTGGGTTCTTCGGCTTCTCGATGAAGTTCTTCACCCGCCCGTCGGTGTCGACGTCGAGGATTCCGAACTGATCGCCCTCTTCGATGGGCACCGGCAACACCGCGACGGTGCAGTCGGCCTTCCGGTCGAGGTGGAAGTCGAGCATCTGCCGCACGTCCATCACGTAGACGTGGTCGGCGCCGAAGACGAAGACGTGCTCGGGTGACTCGTCGGTGATGAGGTTGAGGTTCTGGTAGATCGCGTCGGCGCTGCCCTTGTACCAGTCGCCGCCCGTGCGCATCTGAGCCGGCACCGTCTCGCAGTAGTGGCCGAGGAACGCGGTCATTCGCCAGGCGCGCGAGAGGTGGTTGTTGAGCGAATCGGACTTGTACTGGGTGAGCACCTTCAGCTTGTAGACCCCGGAGTTGACGAAGTTCGACAAGCAGAAGTCGATGATGCGGTAGCGGCCAGCGAAGGGCACCGCTGGCTTGGCGCGCTCACGGGTCAGCGGATCGAGGCGAGTGCCTGCTCCGCCAGCGAGGACCATCGCGATCGTTCGACCGAGCATGAGCCGAGCCTACACCTGCGCCCGACGCGTTCAGGTTTTTTGATGGCGCAGCCGAAGGTCACTGCGCTGCGAAGCTCAAGCGCACTCGCAGCGTGGTGGGCTCGGCCGGTTGAGGGAAGTGCTGCGCGCGGACGCGGCTGACGAGGCACGCATCGAGGCTGGGGTCGACTCCGGCGCCATCGAGAGACGCCGTCGACACCGCACCGGTGGGCGCCACGGTGAACGCGATGGTGAGCGCACCCGACACGTTCGGGTTCATTCGGAGCACGCGCTCGTAGCAGTACCGCAGGGCGTTCTTCGCCTGCTCGAGCACCTTGCGCGCCTGCGGAGCGAACGCCTCAGGTCCTTCGAGCTTCGCCACGGTGACGCGACCAGTCGGCCCACTCGCGGCGAACGTTGGCTGAACGATCGGCGGTGGCGCAGGGGCGAGGTACGGCAAGGGCTTGGCGTCTTTCGAGAGCGGCTGGGCCTTCACGCCGAGCTCGGGGAGATCGCTCACGAGCACCTGCTCGAATGGATCGACGAGCTCGGTGCCGGTGGAGGTCGCGCCGCCCGAGAGCGAGTTGGGCGCTCCGAACATGCCCCTGCCCGAGCCGCAGCCGTCGACCCACATCACGTAGCGGCCCTGGAAACGGTTTCGCGTCGAAGGCCCGGGCTCCTTCATCTCGGGCGTCCCTCCCGCGATCGGGTCGACCGCCTTGAAGACGAGATCGTCGGGCGCCGACTCCTTCGTGTATCGCAGATGCAGCCGGGTGACGGTCGCGCCCTGCACGAAGGCGGTGATGCCGTCGTCGGTCTTGATCTTCGGGAGCAGCCCCACCCCGAGGTAGCGCGCGAGCGGGTTGTCGACGGGGTGCGGTGGAGGACAGGGGTCGCAGGTGACGCCGTAGATCCCTCCGCCGACCATCTGCTGTGGCGGCGGGAGCGCGCCTTCCCAGGCGAACTCGGTGACCGCGGCCTTGGGGTTCTTCTGGAAGGTGCGGCTCAAGAGCTCCTTGTAGAAGCCACCGAACTGCGCCGACGCCCGGGTTCGAACGTCGACGTTGGTGGGGACGAGCACGTTGGGCGCGTTCGCGAGCTCGTACCGGCTCTTCGCGATGACGTGGACGATGAGGTCCTGCGAGCCCGAGCTGTTGAGCAGCCCGAGGCGGATCGGCAACGAGAACTGCTCACTGTCGTAGAAGAACCGCAGCGGCGAGAGCACCGCGCGGCCGTCGACCAGCTTCGCCTTCTTCGCGTTCACCTTGGCGACGAAGAACTTCATCCCCGCTTGCACGTACGGCTGGAGCGCGGCGGCAGCCCCCTTGGGGATCTTGAACTTGTTCTCGGCGAGCCAGATCTCGAGCCCGAGCGAGAACTTCGCCGAGAGGATCACGATCTCGTACTCCTCGACCTCGAACTTCGCCTCGACCTTCACCCCGAGATCGCGAGGCAGGCCGGCGCCCGAGCCCCTCACTCCGCCCATCGCCCCGCCAGCAAAGGACAGGGAGCCGATGCCCATCGTGCAGGGCGATCGGGGCTGCTCGACGAGCCGCGGCGAGGTGAGCTCGTCGATGCGCTTGAAGGCCTCGCGGGGAATCGTCTGCACATTCGCCTTCTCGAGGACGACGGGCACCGGCACCACGAGCGCGAAGTCCTCCGGTGGGCCTCGGTAGTCGTTCTGCATCGAGAGCACGGTGCGGGTGCCGTCGCGCACCAGCACGACCATCGAGGCGTCGTTGAAGAGCTCGGCGCCTCCACCCGAGACGTAGAAGCCGCAGAAGGCGCTCGCACTTCGGGCGGCGAGGAGGCAGGACACCAGGGCGGTCGATCGGGGCGCGTTCACGAGGGGCTCCAGACACCGGGGCAGCGGGAGAGTTCCAAAAGGGTAGAGGAATCGGCGACCGCTCGGCAGTCTGAGATAACCTGCCGCGCCCATGAAGATGTACCTCCCGCCTCCGGGCGCGAAACCCACTCGCCGCGGCTTCTTGAAGAAGGGGCTGCTCGGCGGCGCCTTGATGGCGATCGGCGGCAGTGCCTTCCTCGCGACCCGGAAGTCCGTCGAGGTCGAGCTGCCCGGCGATGGGCTCAAGGAGCTGTCGCCACGCGAGTACGCGGTGGTGGTGGCGCTCGCCTGGCGAATGTTGCCGAAGCGCGAGGGCTACCCGAGCGTCGATGCCGTCGAGGTGGGGAAGAACGCCGATCGCATCGTCGCGCTGCTCGATCCCACCGCGGTCAAGGAGACCAAGCAGCTCCTGCTGCTGCTCGAGAACGCGCTCCCGAACTTCCTCTTCGGCCGGCGCGCCTCGACCTTCACCAAGATGTCGACCGACGAGCAGGAAGCGGTCCTCGCCGAGTGGCGCACCAGCAGCATCACCTTGCGGCGCACCGGCTTCACCGCGCTGCGGAGCCTCGTCGCGGCCGCGTACTTCCAGTCGCCGCTCACCTGGCCGGCGGTCGGCTATCCCGGGCCGCTCCCGGGCATCCACGATCCCAACGCGCCGGTGTGGAAGGGCGGAGGCGTCGAACGCCCCATCGGCAACGGCACCTTCCGTGAAGAGGCCTTGGTCGCGCCAGTCGACGGAGGCACGCCATGAGCGAGGGCCGCATCGTCACCCAGGAAGAGCTGACCAGCGATCGAACGATCGAGTGCGACGTCTGCGTGATCGGCTCCGGCTCGGGCGGCTCGTGGACCGCGCTCGAGCTCGTGCGGCAGGGAAAGTCGGTGGTGCTGCTCGAAGAGGGCGGGTACCACACCCGGCGCGAGTTCGATCAGACCGAGCCGCGCGCCTTCCAGAACCTGTACCAGGAGCTCGGCAACCGGGCGACCGACGATCTCGCGCTCACGATCCTCCAGGGCCGCAGCGTCGGCGGCGGCACCACCGTCAACTGGTGCTCGAGCTTCCGCACGCCCGACCGGATCCTCAAGGTGTGGAAGGAGCGGCACGGCATCGAGACCTTGTCGAAGGAGGTCCTCACCCCGCACTGGGACTTCGTCGAGAAGCGCCTGCGCATCGCCGAGTGGCCGCAGGCGATGATGAACGCGAACAACAAGGTGCTGTGGGACGGGCTCGGCGCGCTCGGCTACGAGCGGGGGCTCATCAGGCGCAACGTGAACAACTGCCTGAACCTGGGCTCCTGCGGCATGGGCTGCCCGGTCGACGCCAAGCAGTCGATGCTGGTCACCGTCATTCCCGACGCGGTCGAGAAGGGCCTTAGCGTCTACGCCAACACCTCCGCGCGGGTGCTCGACTGGGACGGGCGGAAGATCTCCGCGGTGCGCGCCGAAGTGGTGGACGGCGAGACCCGCAAGCCCACCGGCGTGAAGCTGACGTTCAAGCCGAAGGTGACGGTGGTGAGCGGAGGCGCGATCAACTCGCCCGGGCTGCTGATGCGCTCGCAGCTGCTCTCCGAGGGGCGGGTCGGTGAGAAGACCTGGTTCCACCCGGTCACCCTGATGCTCGCCCTGTTCGATCACGAGGTGGACGGCTTTCGCGGCGCGCCACAGAGCGTGTACTCGCACCACTTCATCGATCGCGGCCCGGGCAAGATGGGCTACTTCTTCGAGGGGCCGCCGGTGCACCCGATGCTCGCCTCGACGGTGATCACCGGAGACGGCGCCCAGACGATGGAGCTGATGTCGAAGCTCCGGCACGCCAACGTGATGATCGCGCTCCACGTCGACGGCCTCATGCCCGACGAGGAAGGTGGCACCGTTCGGCTGCGCGACGGCGCGCACTCGCGCTACTCGATCAAGTACGAGCTCACCGAGACGCACTGGGAAGCCTTCCGATCGTCGTCGAAGGAGATGGCCAAGCTCCAGTTCGCCGCGGGCGCCAAGGAAGTCCGCTCGCTCCATCTCTCGCCGGTGACGATGAAGTCTCCCGCGGAGATCGACAAGCTCGACGCCGCGCCCTGGGCCCCGGTGCAGGTGCGGCTCGCGACCGCGCATCAGATGGGCGGCTGCCGCATGGGCAAAGACCCCTCGACCTCGGTCGTCGACCCGCACCTCCGTTACCACACGCTCGACAACCTCTTCGTCGTCGACGGCTCGGTGTTCCCCACCTCGTTGGGGGTCAACCCGCAGGAGACGATCTTCGGCATCGCTCGTTGGGCCGCGGGGCACATCGGTCAATCGGTGAGCTGAGCCTCACGGAACCAGGGTGACGGAGAGCACGTCGAGCTGGAGGAACTGCCCGTCGAAGGGGCTCGGCGCGGGGGGCACTCCAGGCGCGACGAGCACGCCGCCGTCGGGTCCCCTGTTTCGAATGAGGCTTCGCCGATCGTCGACGGTGGTGGCGAGCAGCACGAAGGTGGCCTTCGCCTGCGCCCGAATGGTGAAGGTCGAGTCGACGAGATGACAGAGGTACTCGCCGCTCGCGCCCACGTTGAGGAACCAGTGGTCGGCGGGCGAACTCACGTCGAGCCGGTAGATGTTCCAGGCATCGGAGGACACCGGGAGCACCGTGCTCGTGCCGCCTTGCATCACGAACGGCGCGACGGTCGTGCCGCCGGTGTAGGCGCGGGTCTCGACGACGCCCCGGACCCGCACGCGCACGTCGTAGAGCGCGCCAGGAACGCCCGAGAGCCGCTCCGTCAGATGGACGTCGGAGTCGGACGAGCAGATGTACTCGGGGAAGTTGGGGTCGATCGTCGAGCAGGGCAGCTCCCAGCGAAGACCGTCGAGCCGGCCCGCGACCTCCACGCAGCTGTCCCCGAAAGGAACGAACCCGACTCCACAGGTCCCGCCGTCGGTGCCTGCATCGGCGCGCGGCGTGCTTGGCTCGAAGCGCGCGAGCTCGGTGCGGCCGCAGCCGGCGAGAACGAGAGCGAGGACGAGCGAGCGCATCGCTCGAGAGATGACATCGACTCCGCCGTCGCGCGAGCCCTATCGGGCCGAGCCGACGATTGCGGGGTTCAGCCGACAGCCCACCTCCCGCGCGCCGAGGCGGTCGCGCTGGCACGAGCAGTGCTCACGGCGCTGCGCATGACGCGAGACGGCTCGATGGTTCGGCTCCTGCTCCTCTTCGCCGCACCTGGGTGTTGGGCACCCGTCGACGAACGAGGTGCCTCGGTGACGTCGGAGCCGACCGTCGACTCGTCAGCGCCCGGGCTCCCGGCCCGCTCGATTCTCACCGGAGGCTGGGAAGACGCCTGCCTCCTCGCTTCCGGAAAGCTGAGCTGCTGGAAGGTGAGCGCGAATGCGCCGGTCGTTCGAGACGTGCGTCGCTTCGAGGGACGATGGCGCGCGGTCTCTGCAGGCCCACTCCTCACCTGTGCGATCGACGAGTCGTCGGCGGTGTGGTGCTGGGGGCGCAATGCCTCCGGCGTGTTGGGTGCGCTGCCCGCCGAAGGCTCGGATCAGCCCGTGCTCATCGACGCGACCCACCGCTGGACCTCGATCGCAGCTGGGAGCGGCTACGCCTGCGCGATCGACGACACGCGGTCGATGTGGTGCTTCGGAGCGGCCGACTGGGGCGTCGCGATGGTGCCTCCACCGCCCGATCGATCGACGCCGCGCCCGATTCCCGGGGAGTTCATCTCGGTGTCGTCGAGCTGGTACTCGACCTCCGCCCTCGCCGCCGACGGCACCGTGTGGAGCGCCCAGAACGACGATCGGTTCGCCCCCGTCGCGGCGGCGGCCGGCCTCACCTTCACCCAGATCGTCCAAGGTGTTCACTCGTTCGCGGCGGCGCGTTCTCCCGAGGAAGCGATCCTCGTCTCCAGCGGTGCGGTCTCGACGATCTCGATGACCCAAACGCTCTTCGGCGTCGGCGGGCGCTTCTGCGTGACGACGCGCGCGGGGACCCTCGCCTGTCGCGATCCGCTCGGCTTCGCGCCATCGACGCAGCTGCCCCTCGACGTCGTGCCAGTGGCCCTGGTGGTCGTCGGCTACGTGCCGTGTTGGCTCGACGCGGCTGGCGTGGTGCGTTGCACCCGTCAGGGAACCGAGGCGCCGATCACCGTGCCGTTCGAGTGATCACTCGGGCTCGGGCGCGTCGTCTCGCTTCGCGGCCTTCTTCGCTGGAAGCCGGGGCGCTCGGCTGACCTCGGCCGACGGGAACTTCGCTTGCGCGTCGAGGTAGACCTTCGGGTCCGGCGCCTTCTTGGGCTTCTTGACGGCGGGATCGACGGGCGCGGCTTCGAACGCGGGGACGTTTCCAGGAGAGGCGGCCACCTTCGCGCCGTCACAGAAGAGCCACTCGGTGTGGCCCTTCTCGTCCTCGAAGGCGGCGAACAAGACGGGACCGGCAGCGGGGCGTTGGCCCTTGGGAGGTGCCGCGCAGGCCTTCTCCTTGGCGGACTCTCGAGCGACCGGGAGCGCGTCTCTCCACGCAGCGATCGCCTTCTTCGCGCGCACGATCTCGAGCAGCGCTGGCGCCTCGGCGAGCCGTCGCGTCGATTGATCGGTCAGCTCCTCGATCTGGGTGAGGCCTCCGAACTTGCAGCCGGCCTTGCGCACCTGATCGATCGACTTCTTCTGCAGCGCCAGCGGGGTCGGCAAGACGCGCTGGCCTTCTTCGAGCAACGCGACGTGCTCGTCGGCCCACGAGCCCTCGGCGCCCGCAGCGGTCTGACCCAGGAAGTTCGCCAAGAGCGCCTTCATCGAGTCGAAGTCGCCTTGCACGGTGCCCGGCTCGACCATGCAGAGATCCATCACTCGCGACCAGTCTCGGTAGGTCGCCTTGAGGCCACCCAGCGACATCGTCGCTTCGGTGGGAACGGTCACGACCCGTTTGGCACACCCAGTCGTGATCAGCACGACGGCCATCAGCAGCGCTCGGTTCGGCGTCATCGGAGGGCGGCACCGTAGCAAAGCCAGCGGCGGCGTCGCGGGCGACGCGAGGGCGCCAATTCGCTCACAACGGGGGCGCGGGTGGGACAACGGCGCTCGCGCAGTGCGTCGCCGACTCAATCGGGGCCGACCCAAAGACCCTGTGCTACGAACGGCGCATGGGCGGTCACGAGACTCGCGTCACCACCATTCGCCGGCTGAAGGATCAGATCCGCGTCAGCGGCGAGAGCTGCCTCGTGCAGATCCACGGCCCGGAGCTCGGGAAGAAGTTCGTGATCGAGGGCGACGAGCTGAGCCTGGGGCGCGACGAGAAGAACACGATCGTCATCGATCTCGACAACGTCTCGCGGCGGCACGCGGTGGTGTCGGTGCGCGACGGGAAGTTCTTCGTGAAGGATCTCGGCTCGACCAACGGCACCTACTTGAACGACGACGAGATCCACGAGGAGCAGACGCTCCGCTCGGGTGATCTGGTGAAGGTGGGCGGCGCGATCTTCAAGTTCCTGCAGGGCGGGAACATCGAGACGCTGTACCACGAGGAGATCTACCAGCTGACGATCTCGGACGGCCTCACCCAGATCAACAACAAGCGCTACTTCCTCGAGTACCTCGAGCGCGAGATGGGGCGCTGCCATCGTTACAACCGCTCGCTGTCGCTGATCATGTTCGACATCGATCACTTCAAGTCGATCAACGACACCAACGGGCACCTCGCTGGCGACTACGTGCTCCGCGAGCTCGCCCAGACGCTCAAGCCTCGCATCCGTCGGGAGGAGTGCTTCGCACGCTACGGCGGCGAGGAGTTCTCGATCGTGATGCCCGAGGCCGGCCCTGAGAACGCCCGCAAGTTCGCCGAGAAGGTTCGGAAGATGGTGGAGGACCACCACTTCACTTTCGAGAACAAGGACATTCAGGTGACGATCTCGCTCGGCGTCGCCGATCTCACGGGCGACATGACCGAGCCGCTCCAGTTCATCAAGCTCGCCGACGGCAACCTGTACAAGGCCAAGAAGACGGGCCGGAACCGCGTCGTCGGCTGAACTCGTGCCTGCTCAGTACGCGAAGCGCAGCGTCGCGGTGCCGCCGATGTACTGATCGACCGCGCCCTGGGCCACGAAGGCGTCGGTGGGATCGGTGGTGAACGTCATCCCGTAGCGGGTGAAGTCGCCCGACAGCCGCAGCTGCAGCGACTTCATGAAGGCGATGCCGACGCCGATGGACCCGTCGAGGCCGAAGTTGGAGCCCTTGGGGAAGAACGCGGAGGAGATGATCTCTCCGCTCGAGAGCACCGGAATCGCCTGGAAGCGCCCGAAGATGAAGATGAAGTCGTCGGCGACGCCCACCTCGAACCCAAGGCCCGCGCGCACGCCGAGGTAGGTCAGGTTGGGGAGCAGATCGAGCCTGGTGCCCGCCGCGTTCGGGCTCACCACGAAGCTGTGGTACCGAATGCCGACGAGAGGAATGATCGCGAGGCTGAGTGAGTCGACCGGCATGATCCGCCAGGCGAGCCCGGCGTCGATGCGCATCGTCGAGGTCGGGTAGGGATCGTCGGTCGAGTTCTCGCGGCGCGACTTGAGCCAGGCGGCGATCGAGAAGGAGCCCTCGAGGCCGATGCCTCCCAAGATGTCCTGGCGGCCGAGGGCGAGCGGGTAGAACTCCAGCTTCGCGGTGGCGAGCCCGACGACGGGCAGGAGGTACTTGCGCAGGTTGGTGACCGGCTGCACGTACCCGAAGTTGCGGTTGAGCACGTTGCTGCCCGCCTCGATGGCGATGAAGGGAATGCGGCGATTCTTGAGCTTCGTCGGCGGCGGCTCCTCGACCGGCTCGTCCTTCTTGGGCGGCGGCGGAGGCGCGTCTTTCTTCGGCTCGGTCTTCGTCGGCTCGGCGGGCTTCACCTCGGTCGGCGCGGGAGTGGTGGCGACCGGCTCAGGCTCGGTCGGCTGCGCGGGGGGCGAGGCGCCTCCGAAGGCGCCCTTGAGCGAGTCGATCGCCTGCTGGAGCGTCTTGGCGGCGAGCCCGTCACTCCCGACCGGGAAGGCCTTCTTCAGCTTCGACTTCCCCGGGCCCGAGAGCACCTCGAGGGTGAGGGTCTGCGCCTTGCCCTTCTTCGCCACCACGCCAGTGACGAAGAACTGCACCGCTTCCTTCTTCGCCTTCTTCCAGTCTGGCTTGTTGCCCGCCGTCACCTTCGCGGTGTTCACGCAATCGGCGGTGTCGCACACGGCGGCGACGAGCTGGTTGCGCACGTTGGACCCGTTCGGCCCGGAGAAGGGGGCGATGGCGATTCGTTGAGCGAACGCAGGGCCGGCGGAGAAGATCGCAACCCACAGAAGAGCTCTCATGAGGGAGGCGAGTGTAGCCCCCGTGCCGTGCTATGGAAGCAATTGTGAGCGCTCCTTCGGCCCTCGAGCAGTTCATTCGCAGCATTCCGCTGTTCTCCTTCGTGGGGCCCGAAGACATGTCCGAGGTGCTCCGGGTGTTGCGCCCGGTGCAGCTCAACGCCGGCGACGTGCTCTTTCGCGAAGGCGAACCTGGGCGCGCGATGTGGGTGCTGGGTGAGGGCGCCGAGGTGTCGATCAACACCACCCAAGGGCACACCTCGAAGCGGCCAGTCGCGGTCGCCTACGCGAAGAAGGGCTCGGTCATCGGCGAGATGGCGCTCGTCGACGATGGGCCGCGCTCGGCCACGGCGGTCGTCACCCAAGACGGGCACGCTCACCAGATCGACGCGCAAGAGTTCCACTCGATGCGCGCCACCTTCGTTCCCGCGGCGTTCAAGATCTTGAGGAAGATCTGCCTCGATCTGTGCATGCGGCTGAGGGCCACCAACGAGCGGATCGTCCCCTCCGGGCAGAAGCACGTCGAGACGCCGTCGCTGCCGCCCGGCCGTCGTCCCGAGCTGACCGAGCTCGACGAGTTCCCCGCCTTCAAGGCGCTGCCCGCGGTGGTGAAGCTCGCGCTCGCCCAGAAGCTCGAGGTGCAGGAGTTCACCGAGCTGACGCCGCTCTTCGCCGAGGGGGAACCGAGCGACGGCGCCTACTTCCTCGTCCAGGGTGAGGTCTCGGTCGGTCGAAACGGGAAGACCCTCGCCAACCTCCCTGCGGGCACGATGTTCGGAGTGGTGGCCTGCATCGACTCCGGGCCGCGCTCGGCGAGCTGCCTCACCACCGGTCCGGCGAAGCTCTTCCGAATCTCCGATCGGCACTTCGACAGCCTCTTCGCCTCGGGGCACCGGTTCGCGTACCAGATGGTCGATCTCGTCGCCCGCCAGCTCGTCCAGCACGTGCGCGACGCGAACCAGATGATCCCCTTGCCTGGGAAGGCCGCTGGGCCGGCGCGCGCCGCCAAGCCAGTCGAGGAGATGTTGCCGGCTGCGCCCGATCCCTCCGACATTCAGCTGGTCGAGAAGCCGGAGCTCGAGATCGAACAAGCACTTCCGCTCGAGCTCGAGCTCGATCTCGGCGACTTCTCGTCGGAAGGGGAGCTGCTCGGGGCCGACGGGGGTTGATTTCGCCCCTTTTCGTTCTTACGAGTGAGCCACCAGCAAGGAGCCGTCCGTGTCCGTCAACATTCAGCTCGAGTGGACCCCCAACCCCAGCACCCTCAAGTACGTGGTGGACACCCAGCTCATTCCGCGCGGGGCGATGAACTTCACCACCCGCGAGCTGGCGACCGAACGCTCGCCGCTGGCCACCCGCCTCTTCGACATCAAGGGCGTCACGGCCGTGATGCTCGGCACCAACTTCGTCACCGTCACCAAGGGTGAAGAGGGCGAGTGGGACGAGCTGAACGACGGTGTGATGCTCACGCTCGATCAGCACCTCTCGGCGAACGAGGTGGTGGTGAAGCCCGAGGTGCTCGCCGAGCTCGCGTCCAAGGTGGTGCAGGGCGGCACCGAGATGGAGCAGCGCATTCGCGACATCCTCGACGCCGAGATCCGGCCGGCCGTCGCGCAGGACGGCGGTGACATCACCCTCGATCGCGTCGAGAACGGCACCGTCTTCCTCCACATGCAGGGCAGCTGCTCGGGCTGCCCGTCGTCGACCGCCACCCTTCGCATGGGCATCGAGACCCGGCTGCGCGAGGCGATCCCCGAGATCGTCGAGGTCGTCGCAGTCTGACGAACGAGTGAGCCAGTGAGCGACGTGAAGGCCCGTGAGCAGGTCGACGCCAAGCACGTGCGCGCCGAGCTGTTGCCGGAGCAGTCGGCCGAGCTGCTCAAGACGCTCCATCTGCTGACCCGCGAAGGCCACCTCAACGCCGACGCGCGGCGAAAGCTGAAGCAGGTCAACCACCTCGTCGGCCTGGTGCAGCCCGCGCTCGACGACGTGTTCACCCGGTTTCCGGCGCCAGTCGTCGTCGACGTCGGCAGTGGCAACTCGTACCTGGGCTTCGTGCTCTACGAGCTGTTCTTCAAGAAGCGCGAGAGCGGAGTGCTGCGCAACGTCGAATCACGCGGCGATCTGGTGAAGCGCTCGAAGGAACGCGCCGCCCAGCTCGGCTACGGCCGAATGGAGTTCGAAGAGGCCGACATCGAAGGTGCCCAGCTGCCCGAGCGCATTCACCTGCTCACTGCGCTGCATGCCTGCGACACCGCGACCGACGACGCCATCGTTCAGGCCGTTCGGCACAAGGCCGATCACGTCGCGCTGGTGCCCTGCTGTCAGGCGGAGGTCGCGCAGCAGCTCAAGGAGGCGCGCACCAAGGCGACCCCCGATCTCCGAGAGCTCTTCGCCCACCCCTGGCATCGGCGGGAGTTCGGCAGCCACCTCACCAACGTCGTTCGCGCGCTGCTCCTCGAGAGCTTCGGCTACCAGGTGACGGTCACCGAGCTCGCCGGCTGGGAGCACTCGCTCAAGAACGAACTCATCCTCGGCAGGCGCGTCCACAAGGACAACCGTGAGGCGCGCAGCCGGCTCGAGCATCTGTTGGCCTCGACGGGCGTCCGGCCGAAGGCGGTGCGGGCGCTGTTCGGCGAGGCGAGCGCGTGACCGAGAAGGCGTTCGTCGCCACGACTCCTGGGCTGGAGCCGGCGCTGATCGACGAGCTTGGAAGTCTTGGAGTTCGAGCGACGGCCGCGCCGGGCGGGTGCGACGTCGAAGGTCCGGCAGGCACGATCGTTCGCCTCAACGTGCAGAGCCGCCTGGCGAGCCGTGTCTGGTGGAACGTGGGGCGCGTCGAGCGTCCGTCCGAGCTGGCGCGCCTTCGGCTTCGGGAGCTCGTCGGTCCGCTCCCCTTGTCGATCTCCGTGGTGCGAGGGGAGGGCGCGGGGAGCTCGGAGCCGTGGTCCAGCGCTGCGAAGTCGGCGTGGACGTCGGACGGCGACGATCGGGTCGAGGTTCAGCTCCGCCTCGATCGGCGTGGTGGCAGCGTCTTCGTCGAGACCTCCGGTGAGCTGCTCTACCTCCGCGGCTGGAGACAGGAGGTCGGGAAGGCACCGCTCCGGGAGACCTTGGCGTCGGGCGTGCTCCGGTTGGCTCGCTGGGCGCCGGGCGAGCCGCTGTGGGACGTGATGTGCGGGAGCGGGACGATCCTCATCGAGGCGGCGGAGCAGTGTGCAGGCCTCCAGCCAGGGCGCAGTCGCTCGTTTCTCTTCGAGCGCTTCGCCTCGTTCGATCGCGCCGTGCTCGAGGCGGCCCGTGCGCCACGGCCGTCGGTGACGACCTGGCTTCGCGGCTCCGATCTCAACGCAGGGGCGCTGGGCGTGACGCGGCGAAACGCGAGGCGCGCTGGGGTCGGGGAGCTGCTCCAGCTCGAACGAATCGACGCGACGATCGCGACGCGCCCCGACCTGCCGCCAGGGCTCATCATCGCCAACCTCCCCTATGGCAAGCGGGTGGGCTCGAAGTTCGAGCTTCACGGGCTGTTCTCGAGCCTCGGCGCGCGGCTCGCCACCTCGTTCGCTGGCTGGCGCTTCGCCTTCCTGCTCCAAGACGGCGAGGCTTCGCTCGGCCTGCCGATCGACGAGCGTTTCGCGATCTCGAACGGCGGGCTGCGCTGTTCCGTGGTGGTGGGGCGCGTGCGTTGAGCGGGAGTCGATCGGAGCGGCCCTGTACGCAGTGAAGCGTCGCTGCGGTGGCACGCAGCTGGAATAGAGTCTCTCGGTGCGGTTCGAGACGCCTCAGCCGGGGATGTTCGTGGTGACCTACCGAGTCTCCGGTGACCTCCACCCAGCCGCGCAAGGCCCGTTGATCGCCGCCGTCGAAGCGGCGCTGGCGAAGGGCCCGGTGGTGATCGTCTTCGAGGTCGGCTCCTTGGTGCGCTCGGTCGATCTCTCGGTGCCCACCTTCTGGCTCGACGTGACGGGGCGGCTCGCGCTCACCGGGATCTGCATCGTCACCACCTCGGTCGGCGTTCGGATCGCGGCGCGCGGCTTCAAGCTCGCCCAGAACGTGCGCAAGCACCCGATCGCGGTCGAGGTCTTCGAAGGCCTCGACGACGGACTCGCCTGGGCGTCGGGGCTCCTGTCGTCGCGAGGGTGACGAGCACTCGATTCGTCGGCGGCACTTGAGTACACGGCCGCTCATGACCGTCTCCAAGGCCCTCGCTCACTACGACACCCAGCGTTCTTCGTTCCTCGACGATCTGAAGGCGCTCGTGCGCATCCCGTCGGTCAGCTTCGACGGCTTCGATCCGGCGCAGGTGCGCAAGAGCGCCGAAGCGACGGCCGAGTTGCTCAAGAAGCGCGGCTTCGACAACGTGCAGTTGCTCGAGGTGAAGGGCGCGCACCCGTACGTGTTCGGCGAGATCGTCAAGGCGCCGGGGAAGCCGACGCTCCTGCTCTACGCGCACCACGACGTGCAGCCGGCTGGAGACGCGGCCGCGTGGAAGTCGCCTCCCTTCGAGCCGACCGAGCGTGAGGGGCGGCTGTGGGGTCGAGGCGCGGCGGACGACAAGGCGGGCATCGTGGTGCACTCGAGCGCGGCGGCCTCGTGGCTCGCGGCGGGCGGGCTGCCGCTCAACATCAAGGTGGTCATCGAGGGAGAAGAGGAGATCGGCTCGAACCACCTCACCGAGTTCCTCCGCACCCACCGCACGCTGCTCAGCGCCGATGCGATCGTCCTCACCGACACCGCGAACTTCGACACCGGGTTGCCGAGCGTCACCACTGCGCTGCGCGGGCTCGTCACCGTCGACGTCGAGGTGAAGGCGCTCAAGCAGTCGGTGCACTCGGGCTTGTACGGAGGCCCGATCCCCGATCCCACGATGGCGCTGTGCAAGATGCTGGCGTCGCTCACCCACGCCGACGGCACGATCGCGATCCCCGGCATCATGGAGAAGGTGAAGCCGCTCAACGAGCAGGAGCGCGCGTCGATCAAGGCCCTGCCCACCACGCCGGAGCTCTTCCGCAAGCAGGTCGGGTTGTTACCGGGCGTGCAGCTGATGGGCGGCGATCGGCACCCGTGGGAGACGAACTGGCGCCAGCCGTCACTCACCGTCAACGCGATGCAGGCGAGCTCGAAGAAGGACGCGCGAAACATCGTCTGCGAGTCGGCCTGGGCTCGGGTGGGCGTGCGCATCGTGCCCGATCTCGATCCGAACGACGTGCAGCAGCGGCTCATCGAAGCGATCAAGAAGGCGGCGCCGTGGGGGGTCGAGGTGCACGTCGACGCCGAGCCAGGCGCGAAGTGGTGGTACACGGATCCGTCGGGGCCCGCGTTCCAGGCGGCGTTCCGCGCGCTCGAGAAGGGCTACGGGACGAAGGCGGTCGCGATCGGGTGTGGCGGGTCGATTCCCTTCGTCGAGCCGTTCTCGGCCGAGCTCGGTGGGGTGCCCGCGCTGCTCATCGGCGTGGAGGACCCGTACACGAACGCGCACTCCGAGAACGAGAGCCTGCACCTGGGCGACTTCGACAAGTCGGTGAAGAGCGCGATCCACCTCTACGAGGAGCTCGCCTCGGCGCTGAAGAAGTGAGCGTGCTCTGAAAAGACACGCGCCGCCCGCCGGAAGATCCCGACGAGCGGCGCGCTGGGAGGCGACCTCTGGGGAGGATCGATCGCCTCACCCGGAGGACGTCACGGCTGGCAGCTGCCCATCACGCACCGCTGCGAGGTGGGGCAGTCGCAGTTCGTGGTGCACACGGTGGTGCTCGGCGGCAGGCAGTAGCCGATGCGGCAGACGTTCCCACCGGTGCACTGACCCGCGTTCGAGCACTGGCTCGCGCAGTTGCCGTTCACGCAGTCCTGGCCGGCCTGGCAGTGCGCCGAGGTGCTGCAGGTGCCGGGAATGCGCGTCTTGCAGAGGCCCGCCTGGCAGGACTCGTTGGTGCCGTGGCAGTCGCTGTCCGCGGTGCAGCCGAAGAAGCACTTGGCGTTCACGCACCAGGCGCCCACGCCACAGTCGGCGTTGTAGGTGCAGCTCGAAGGGGCTCCACCGCCGGCATTTCCACCACCCGCCGCGCCACCCGCCGTCGCTGCGCCACCACCCGTTCCAGCCGAGCCACCGCCAGTGCCCGAGGTGCCGCCCGCGGTGTTCGCCGAACCGCCGCCGGTGCCGGAGGTGCCGCCGGCCGTGTTGGCCGAGCCGCCGCCCGCCGGGCCGCCACCCATGCCGCCGTCCGTCGGTGGGTTCGCGCAGAAGCCGTTCGAGCAGACCAGGTTGCCGCCGCAGTCGGTGGCCGCGCTGCACGGCCTCACGCAGAAGCCGTTGATGCAGGGATCGAGGCCGCACTGGGCGTTCGAGGTGCAGGCGTGGGCTCCAGGAGGAATCGGGCGGCAGCTGCCCGCGAGGCAGAAGTCGGTCGCCGAGCAGTCGGTGTTCCGGGTACAGGCCGCCACGCAGCGGTTGGCGACGCAGCTGCTGCCGTTCGCGCAGTCCGAGTTGCCGTTGCACCGTGGCCGGGCCTCACAGCGCCCCGAGCTGTTGCAGCTGCAGCTCGAATGGCAGTCCTGGTTCGAGGTACACGTCGTTCCGGGACAGCCGAAGGTACAGTCTTCGAGATCGTCGTAGTGAACGATGGTGCAGCCGCTCGCAGCGAGGAGCGGAACGACGACGAGGGCAAGGCTTCGGAGATTCATGGAGGCGTCCTTCCAGTTGGGTTTGGCGCGCTCTCATCGGCGCACGCATTCGCTTGGTTGCCGCCTCGATCGGAAGTGATCGGACGACTCGGTTTTCGAATCCCGCGGCCGGCCTTTCCCAGTGAACGAGGCGCTCCGACACGGCCGAAACGCCCGGTTTCGGGCAGGTTCCGAGGTGCCGATGGGCTGATTTTCGAGCGGGCCGACCAGTCGATCACCTCCGCGTGGCGCGGCAACCAATCCGCATGCCCGTTTGGAGGACTCGATGACTGCCGAAGCACTTCCGCTCCCGAGGTTGGTCCCGACGCCTCCTCCGACCGGACAGGTCGAGGCCCGGCTGCTTCGGCTCGTCGATCGCATCAAGAAGGACGACGCGCTCGCGTTCGAAGAGCTCTACCGGCTCACCCGCGACGACGTGGCGCGCACGCTCTTTCACCTCACCGGTCGCCGGAACGATCTCGACGATCTCGTTCAAGAGACCTACGTGCGGCTGCTCCGCGCGGTGCCGGCGTTTCGGGGTGAGTCGCAGTTCCGCACCTTCCTCTTTCGTGTCTGCGGCAACGTGGCCCTCATGCACCTGCGGTGGTGGCGTCGTCGCCGCGAGGAGCTGACCGATGAAGTCCCCGAGCAGATCTTCGCCGGCGTCGACCCCGAGCGGGCGGCCCAGCAGAGCCAGGCGACCCAGCTGGTGCATCGCGCGCTCGACACGATGAGCGCGAAGAAGCGCGTCGTCTTCGTCTACCACGAGCTCTGTGGGCTCGGCCCCGAGGAGATCGCCCAGGCCGTCGGAGCCTCGTACAACACCGTGCGCTCGAGGCTGCACAGCGCCCGGCTCGACTTCACCAAGGCGATGAAGACGCTGGTGCAGCAGGAGGTGTCGCCATGATGCGCCACGAGACGGAGCGCTTGTGGGCCTTGGCCGCCGACGAGCTCGAGCTGGATGATCGCCGCTACGTCGAGCTGCACCTGCAGGACTGCCCCGAATGTCGAGACGCGCTCGAAGCGGTGCGGATCGCGCGCGGGGCCCTCGACGCGGCGCGGAAGTCGACTCCGCCGTTGGATTGGCTGGCGACGGACGAGCGGGTGGGCGCTCTCGTCGAGCGGAAGATGCGTGCGACCGCCAGGCCGCGTTGGATGCCGCTCGCGGTGGCTGGAGCCATGGTCGCGGTCGCCGCAGCGGTGACCTTCGTCCTCTGGCCCGCGGAGACGCCGATCGAGCCTCCGACCGAGCCGCCCCTCGTGCAGCTGCCCGAGCCCAAGCCGATTCGCGTCGAGGTGGCGCGTGGGCTGACGCGGGTGGCTGCGACGAACGAGCCGGTGATCGCCGGTGAGACGCTCAAGGGCGGCGACGTGCTGCGAACGAGCGTGGCGGGCAAGGCCTTCGTCCACCTCCCTGACTCGAGCCACTTGCGGGTCGCGGCGGGCACGCAGGTCGCGCTCACGCGCGTCGACGCTGACGACGTGGCGCTCACCCTCAATCGGGGCCGACTCGCGGTGCGCGCGTCGCACGAGCAGCGCAAGGGCTTCGTCGTGCACGCCGGTGGCGTCGACGTGCACGTAGTGGGGACCATCTTCTCGGTCGCCAACGGGCCTGCGGGAGTCGAGGTCGCCGTCGCCGAGGGGCAGGTGAAGGTGGAGTCGGAGCGCGGCGAGGCCGAGGTGAAGGCCGGGCAGCGGCTGAGCATCGATCCCAAGGGGCGCGCGAAGCTCGGGTCGATCAACCAGGCCGTCGAGCGCGAGCTGTCGGAGGTGCAGGGCATCGCCGAGGCGGTGAGCTCGGTGGAGAACCGGCCCGCAGCCGTCGTGTCGGCCAAGGGTGGCGCGCTGCCGCGCCTCAGCCCCGAGGAGTCGAAGGCGCGGCTCGCGTCAAGCCCGGTCGAAGTCAGCGCGGAGTCGCGCTCGGGCTCGACGCTGGACGTGGAGACCAGCGCACGATCGAAGCAAGCGAGCACCGTCGAGCAGCCCGCGCCAGTTCAGGCTCCGGCCGAGGCACCAGTCGTGCTCGCGGCCGCCCCGGAGCAGACCACGACGAAGACGGTCGAGCCCGAGACCGAGGTGGAGGTCGAGCGGTGGGACGGACCTGGCACGGCGTTTCCGTCGCTCGCAGGTGGCTACACGCGTGGGGTTCCCTTCAGGCGCGAGCCCGAGCCCGAGCCGAAGGCAGAAGGGCCGGCCTCCGAGGAGTCGGAGTGGGTCGCGCCGCCGAAGACCGTCGCGCCGAGGCCTCTGCCGACGCCAGCCCCGGTGGCTCCGGCGCCCTCACCAGCCGCGATCGCGCCTCCGACGCTGATCGTCCCGGTGCTCGACGCGAAGCCCACCGCTGCACCGACGCCGGCCCCCGCACCGCCTGCTCCAGCAGCAAAGCCGGCCGATCTCCGGAGCCGCTCCAAGTCGCTCGAGCAGCTGTTCTTCGAGAAGGCCGAGGCGAGCCTGGCGACCGGTGGCTGCGATCGGTTCCTCACCGGTCTGGAAGACATCGCGATCGAACGGCAGGACTCCGCGCAGTACGCACGGATCCTCCGGGCCCGCTGCTTCGATTCGCTGCTGCGGCCGCGGCAAGCGATGGGCGAGTACGCGAAGTACCTCGAGGCGTACCCGAACGGGCGCTTCGTCGAAGAGGCTCGCTCCGCGCTCGGTCAGTGACGGCGGCGGTTCGTTTCGACTCACGCGGCGAGCTTCTCGGGCGTTCGGCTCCCGACGGATTCAGCTCGTGATCTCGACGGCGCTCCCGAAGGCGTCGAGGGCCGCTCGCTCGAGTTGAGGCGCGACGTGCAGACGCCTGAGGCTCTGGCTGATTCCGGCGAGCGACTTCAGATCGCCCGGCTCGGCCCCGATGCGTCGAATCCCCAACCGCTCGAGCGCGCGCCCCTTCGAGAGGACGAGCGCGACCGAGCGTGCGGTGATGCCTTCGTTCCACCCGAGCTCGAGGCTGCGCAGCCGTGCGAAGAACGGCGCCTCGACCAGCGCTTCGACGCACGCATCGTCGAGGTCCGAATCGTTGAGCTCGAGCGTGTCGAGAGAGGGCAGCGCGGCCTTTGCGAGCACCACCGCTCCCGCGACGCCGAACCGGTTCCCCGCGAGCCGAAGGGAACGCACCCCAGCCCAATTCAGGCTGCCCAGCGCCTCGAGGGCGGCCGCGTCGAGCTTTTGAAAGCCGAGGTTGAGGCGACGGAGCCGGGCGCTCGTCGGGTGCTCCGAGATCGAGCCCAGCTGACCGCCCTTCATCGCCGTCAGCTCGACCTCGGTGAGCGGCGTGGTGGCGAAGATCAGCTCGCGTCCCTCGAGGAACTTGGTGGTGTCGGCGACGATCGCGCTGACGAACCCAGCGTCCCATCGCCACGTGCGAATGAAGGGCCGAATCGGCAAGAGCCAGGTCTTCGCCCAGGTCTTGAGCAGCTTGGCTTCGCGGGCCTTGAGCTCCGGTGGGTCGGCCTCGAAGAGGTGCCGTCTCCGCGCGGTGCCCTTCGCGCCCTGGAGCGGACGGCCGAGCGCGCACTGCACCAGAATGAACTCGCCTCTCGGGTCTCCGCGTTCGACGAGCCAGTCGGCGAAGACGAGCTTGGACTCGAGGTCGTCTGCGTTCGACACCACCGCGCCAAGGAGCCGCTCACCAACCTCGTCGAGGAGCGTCGTCTCGGGAACCGTCGTCTTCTTGGCTGTCCTCGCTCGGGCCGGCATTCGCCGAATCTCCTGCGTTCAGCGGAGCCGATCGAGCACGAAGGCGAAGGCGTCGGCGACGGTTTGATTGGCGGCGTAGTCGACGAACGGGTGCGCTCCGGCTCGAAGCCCCATCGCGCGTGCGTGAAACCCTGGAGCGAGCTGCTGCGCGGCGATCCGTGGATCGTGAAGAGGATCGTCCTGGTTTCGGAACAGCGACGTGACGAGCTCGTGCGCGAGCACTGGTCCCGCCTCCCGAGCGGCCTCGACGTGCCCTGCACCGCCGAAGATCGCCAACGCCTTCGCCGATTCGGTGAGCGCCGCGAGGTAGGTCGCGAACGATCCACCAAGCGAATAGCCGAGGAACCCGAGCGCGGTCGGTGCCTGCTCGAGCCGAGACACCAACACGTCGCTCACGTACTCGAGGAACGACTCCAGCGGTTCCGGTCTCGGCTCATCGGACGGAGGTGGCGACGACGAGACGATCAAGTCCACCCGCGGCTCACCGCACCGTTTCCACGCACGCCTGAACTCGTCGACGATCGGGGTGGGCTCGCTCTCGAACCGCGCCTGATGCGCCTCGAACGAGATGCTGCCCCCGGTGTAGTGAACGAGTGGCGCGGCCCCGTCTCCTCCAAACCGGTAGCGATCGGCGAAGTCCCGAATTCCCATCGGCGATCGCTCGACGGTCCATTTTTCGTAACGGCTCACGTCGGCTCCTTCGAAAACTGTCCCGGGATTGTGTCCTCGCACGATTCACGATCGCCATGAGCCGTGCGCTGACAACTTGGGTCCCTCTCCCTTGTGAGGGAGTATCGGCGCGGATGTCGGATGCCTCCGCCCGGTTCAACGAACTCTACCGCCGCTACGCGCCGGCGGTGTTTCGGCGGGCACTCTCGCTGCTCGGTGGCGACGAGGCGAGCGCGAAGGACGTCACCCAAGACGTCTTCCTCGGCTACTTCCGCGGCCAGGATCGACTGACCGGCCAGGCCCAGCCCTTCACCGTGCTGTACCAGATGGCCACGTACCAGGCGATCGACCGGCTCCGACGCCAGGCGCGTTGGCACGGCCGAATGCCGGCGCTCTCCCACCGCGAAGATGACGACGCTCCAGCGACGCCGATTCCCCAAGACGATGGTGGCGCTGGGCGGGTGGAGGCGACGCACGATCTGGCGCTCCTCACCAAGGGAGAAGACGAGCAGACGCTCACCTGCGCGGTCCTCTATTTCGTCGAGGGCCACACGACGCAGGAGATCGCCGAGACCCTCGACATCTCCCGCAAGACGGTCGGCCGTGCCCTCGCCGCCTTCGCCGAGCGGGCAACCAAACGCGCCGAGCGCTTCTCGGTGAAGGGGGACGCATGAGCGAACCCAGACCCATTCCCGAGGCGCTGCTCGAGCGCTACCTCGCCGGTGATCTCCAGGGTGAGGCGCTCACGAAGGTGGAGCGCGCGCTGGCCGACTCGCCGTCCGAACGCGCACGGCTCGAGGCACTCAGGGCCGACTCCGCTGCCTTCCTCATCAAGCACCCGCCTGGGCCGATCGCCGCGAAGCTCGAAGGCTCGAAGACGAGCTGGCGGCGCTGGTTCATGCCGATCTTCGCCGCCGTCGCCGCGCTGTTCCTGGTGACGGTGTTCTTCCCTCGCGCCGACGACGAGGTGACGGTGAAGGGCGCGATCGCGCTGTCGGCGTTCCGCCAGGGCGCCGATGGAGCCGTGCACGAACTCCAACCAGGCGAGGTCGTGCGGCCCGGTGATCGGCTGCGCTTCTCGGTGAAGGCATCGGAGGACGGCTTCCTGGCCGTGCTCTCGCGCGACGGGGCGGGTCACCCCAGCGTCTATTTCCCCTTCGGCGGCGCGACGGCGGCGCCGCATCGAGCCGCCCAACCGCTCTTGGCGGAAGCGGTGCAACTCGACGCGGTGCTCGGTCCCGAGCGGGTGTGGGCGATCTTCGGAAAGACCTCGTTCGAGCTCGAGCCGCTCGTCGTGCAGGTGAAGGCCGGAGAGGCGCCGCATGGCAAGGGGCTGCTGATCACCTCGATGGACTGGGTGAAGGAGTGACGCCCCCTGGCTTTCGAACGCGCGATGCGGCGTGGTAACTGTGCTCGCGTGCGGCGGCTGACGCTCCTCTCGGTGTTCTTCGCGGCGGCTGCGTGGGCTGAAGATCGTTCGGCCTTGGTGATCGGCGCGAACGCAGGCTGGGAGATGGACAAGCCGCTCAAGCACGCCCAGGCCGATGCCGAGCGCGTCAGCCAGGTGCTCGTCGAGTTGGGTCAGTTCCCGAAAGATCGCATCACCACCCTCAAGGATCCCGACACCAGGCAGGTGCGCGCGCAGCTCGAGGCGATCTCGGCCACCGCTCGGAGCTCGAGTGGTCCTTCGCTCGTCTTCGTCTACTTCTCCGGTCACGCCGACAGCCGGTTCCTCCATCTGCGCGGCGAGCCGCTCTCGTTCGACGAGCTCTACCAGCGCCTGCGCGACACCCAGGCGACGGTTCGGGTCGGAGTGATCGACGCCTGCCAGGCCGGGGCGATCCTCGCGACGAAGGGTGGCGTGGCGGCGGCGCCCTTCGACGTGAAGGTGGTCGACGAGCTCACCGTGCGCGGGCTGGCGGTGCTCACCTCGAGCGGCGCGGACGAGCTCTCGCAAGAGCAGCGCGCCATTCAGGGCTCGGTCTTCACCCACCACTTCGTGTCCGGGCTCCGTGGCGCGGCCGATGGCGACCAAGACGGCCAGGTGACGCTCGGAGAGTCCTATCGCTACGCGCACCAGCGCACCGAGGCCGACACCGCGACGACGCTGGTGCCGCAGCGCCCGGCCTTCCGGTACGAGCTCAAAGGCCAAGGTGAGCTGGTGATGAGCTGGCCGGCGAAGGCGAGCTCCCGGTTGGTGCTCCCCAAGGGCGTCAGCCAGCGGTACGTGGTGGTCGACGAGAGTGAGCGCTCGGTCGTCGCCGAGAGCGCCACCGACCCGGAGCGGCCGTTGGCGATGGCGCTGTTGCCAGGGAAGTACGTCGTGAAGCAGGTGCTGCCAGAGAAGCTGAACGTCGCGCCGGTGCGGCTGTCGACGGGCGATCAGCTCGACGTCACCACGCTCGCGTACCAATCGTTTCCCCGCAGCGCCGGCTTCATCAAGGGCAGCGAGCTGATCGTCCACCCGCGCACCGCGTTCTGGTTCGTCGCGGGCGCGGCCGTCGTGGCGGGCGTCACCTGGGCAGTGCTCGGCGCGCGGACGTTGGGGCTTCGCAACGACTACGCCGGCCTCTCCCGGCCGCTCTCCGCCGACGAGTCGCGCACGCTCTCGAGCTTCGCCTTGGGCTCGGACATCTCGATGGGGCTCACCGCCGCCCTCGCCATCGGAGCCCTCTTCACGTGGTGACCCGTGCCCTCCTCGCGCTCGCCTTCCTGAGCGGTTGCACGCTGGTGAACCCGTTCGGCCTCGAGTGCGTGTCCGACCAGAACTGCGGCTGCGCGAACTGCTGCATCGGCTATCGCTGCGCGATGGTGGGGCCGCTGGTGAGCGACGGTGGCTCCGACGGTGGTGAGTCGGGCGACGCTGGTGCGTTGGCGTGGAAGGTGACGACCTTCGCCGGCAGCACGCGCGGCACGCAGGATGGGGTGGGCACCGCCGCGCAGTTCTCGAACCCAGGCGCGCTGGCGATCGACGCGGCTGACACGATCTACGTCGCCGATACGGACAACAACTGCGTGCGGGCCATCGCTCCCGATGGGACGGTGCGCACGCTCGCGGCGGCGCGATTCCCTTGCGGGGGAACCGGTCTCCGAAACCCCCAAGGGGTCGCGGTCGACGAAACCGGAGCGGTCTACGTCGCCGACACGGGCAACAACTGCATTCGCCGCATCTCGGCCGCAGGCGTCGTCGAGGTCTTTGCTGGGGTGTGCGACCAACAAGGCGGTGCCTGCCGGAACACGCCCGATCCTCTGCCCGTCTTCGCTGGGCCGTTCGGCCTCGTGCTCACTCCGCAATATCTCTTCGTCACCGAGGTGAGCGCGAACCACGTGCGTTGGGTGCGCCGCTCGGATCGTGCGATGGGAACGCTCGCGGGCCAAGGTTCGGGGAGCGCGGTGCGAGTCGACGGCACGTGCGGGCTGACCAACTCCTGTATCGGCGGGGCGAGCGGGGCGACGTTCTATGGGCCGTCGGGGATCGCGGAGATCTCGCCCGGCGTGCTCTTCGTGACGGACTCGTACAACTGCGCGCTGCGGAAGATCGTGACCTCCGGCTGCGCGGTTCAGACGCTCGGTCGTTCTGGCTGCCCGCTGCTCGTGAACGAGGACACCTCGATGATCCTCCGCAACGCCTTCGGCATCTGCTCGGGCGGAGGGCCGCTCCTTGGCAAGGGCGTGGTGGCGGACACCGGGAACCATCGGGTGGTGATCGTCGACGCCGCCGGCAACCTCATGCCGATCGCCGGCACGCGAATGAAGGGCTCCGCCGACGGACTCGGCACGACGGCGACCTTTCAGACCCCAACGGGCATCGCGGTGGATTCGATGGGTCGCATCTTCGTCGCCGACTCGGGGAACCATCGCATTCGCCTCGTCACCTTGGAGGCGCCGTGAGAGCAGCGCTCCTGCTCGGGCTGCTCGCCGGCTGTGTTCCGACGGGCGGCTTCGACGCTGGCACGCCACCGAATGGAACCGATGCCGCGACGCCGCTCGACGCGGGAGCCGACGCGGGCATCGACGCGGGCCTGGGTGGCTGGCTGATGCAGGTCTACGCGGGCACGGGAACGGCGGGAATGTCAGATGGGCCGGGCGCCGCTGCGCAGTTCAACGGGCCGACGGCGCTCGCGCTCGACGCCCAAGGCAATCTCTATGTCGCCGACACCGGCAATCGCGCAGTGCGGAAGATCGATGCGCAGCAGGTGGTGACGACGCTCGGCGCTCGGAGTCCGCCGGCCTTCGTGGACCCTCGGGGCATCGCGACCGACGGGAGAACCGTCTTCGTCTCCGACACCCAGGAACAGTGTGTGAAAGCGATCGACGCGACCAACCAGGTGCGCACCTTCTCCGGCACCTGCGCGATGGGCGTCATGGGGTTTCACCGCTGCTACGACTCGGGGCCGGGGACGGTTGGGCCGGGTGACATCGCGGCGCCGCTTGGCTTGGTGGCCGCGCCCGACGCCGGAGTCCTCTACATCGCCGACGCCGAGCACATGCTGGTGCGGTTCGCTTCGCTGACCTCGAGGCTCCTTGGAACCGTCGCCGGCCGGCAGGACACGATGAGCATGCTCGACGGAGTGTGCGGCCGCGGCTACTGCTGCGGCACCTCGGTCGCGTTCCCACCAGATTGTCCCGCCCAGGGAGCCCTCTTCAGAAACCCAGCCGCGCTCGCCCTCGGCCCCGACGGCGCTCTGTACGTCGCCGAAAAGGGCAACTGCTCGGTGCGGAAGATCGACACGCCGGGCGCGACGGCCTGTCGAGTGAGCACGGTGTTCGGCTCCGGGTGCCAAGCCGGTGCGATCTCCCTGAATGCTCCGCTCGGCATCGCGGTGGGGACGGATGGGCTGATCTTCGTCTCGGACACGTTCAACCAACGCGTCGTGCAGATCGACCCGTCGTTGCCGGTGCAGGCGCGGCTGAGCGAAGTGTCGAAGGCAGGCGAGCTTTCGTTCCCGATGGGGATCGCGGTCGAGCCGACCGGGCGCGTCTTCGTGGTCGACTCGGCGAACCATCGGGTGGTGGTGTTCCTCCCGCCGCCCTGAGCTGGCGAAAAGAAATGTCCCCAGGCTGCCCGGTGCGTCGACTCACCGGCCATGAAAACCTGGATCCTCCCCGTTTCCCTTCTGGTCTTCGTTGGTTGCGGCCCCGGCCCGTCGTCGGAGTGCGCTTGCATGGTTGGCGGAACCCGGATCGCCTGCGGGAGCACCGCCTGCGTCGGCTCCGAGGGCTACCAGTGCAGCGCCTCGGGAACGGCGAGCCTTCAGCTGGTGAACACCTGCGGCTCGAACAACAACAACAACCAGACCTGCACCAAGGCGACCTGCGGCACGGCGTGCGGCACGATCTCCGACGGCTGTGGAGGAACGCTCCAGTGCGCGAGCTGTGGCGCTGGGCTCAAGTGCAACGCGCAGAATGCCTGTGAGCCGCTCTGCACCGGGGTCAGCTGCGGCGCCGGCCTCCAGTGCGACCCGATGACGGGGCAGTGTGGTGCGAGCGCGTGTGCCCGCGCGCACGCCGTCTGCGGCACGGTCGACGGGCAGAGCTGCGGCACCTGCCCAGGTGCCTCGACCTGCGCGAGCTCGAAGCAGCTGTGCGTCGAGACGGTGGCGACGCTGCCGTTCCGCTATTCGAACTCGCTGCGCGTGGCTGGGAACCGGGCCTTCGTCACCGGCTACACGACGTACTCGTCGATGGGCGTCGATCTCACGATGATCGATCTCACGAACAAGCAGCAGACCTCGCTGGCGACCGCGAACGTTCGCTCGCCGCTCACCGTCTCGGGCTCCGACGTGCTCTGGACCGATGGGACGGGGCTTCGCCGGCTCTCGCCTGGTTCGACCCAGGCCTCGACGGTCGCGGGCATGAACGTCTTCTGCGCCGATCTCCTCGTCGAGGGCTCGTCGATCTACTGCAGCTGGTACGGCGACGCGCGGCTGGGCGTCTCGTACTACGGCATCAAGAAGTACCCCTTGGCGGGAGGCGCTCCGACGACGGTGAAGTCGTCGCTCAACAACGCGGTGATGGCGGCGTCGGGCGGGTACCTCTTCTACGTCGGCACCACCGACAACTTCTCGAGCTTCTCGAACCTCGGCGCGGTCGATCTCACCGACAACTCGGATCAGGTGCTCGCGAGCGGCGGCTCGTTGGACCGCTTCATCCTCGCTGACGCCGACTCGTTCTATTTCCTCCAGCACGGCTCCGGTTCGACGATCACCCGCATGCCCTTCACCTCGACGCAGGGCACCGACTTGCTCACGAGCGAGGAGGGCATCGATCGAGACAGCACCGTGATGAAGAACGGCGTCATCACCACCTACGCGAAGGTCGGCGGTGTGCAGGGCCTCTGGTCGGTGCCGGTGGCGAACCCAACGCAGCGCACCCTGCTCCTCGACAAGACCGATCTCCACATCGGCACCTACGGGCCGACCGAGCTCGTCGCCGATGGAAACGGGTGGCTCTTCATCACCGACAACGTCGTCTACCGCGCGATCGCGCCGGCGCTCTGAGGGCACCATGCGCACTCGAATCCTCGTTCTCCTTCTCTCGGTCGCCGGTTGCGGAACGCCGAGCACCACGTGTTCGCCGTCGACCTGCAACGGCTGCTGCGACGCGACCGGCCAATGCCAGAGCGGCACCGAGCTCACCGCCTGCGGAGCGAACGGCGCGAGCTGCTCGATGTGCGCGGGGCTCGAGACTTGTCAGCAACAGGTGTGTCGAATGACCTTCCAAAGCGGTGGAGGGAGCGCGGGCGGTGGAAGCGTCGGCGGTGGCGCGAGCGGAGGAGGAGCCGCGGGAGGTGCGAGCGCTGGTGGACAGACCGCGGGTGGCTCGGCGGGTGGAGCCGTGCTCGGCGGAGGCTCGGCTGGTGGAACGGTGCTCGGCGGAGGCAGCTCCGGCGGCGGTTCATCGGCGGGCGGCAGCGCGGGGGGCTCGAGCTGCGCATGCAACGTGTCTTCGGCCTGCACCGGAACGTGCGCGTGTGATCCCGACTGCGCGATGACCGTGAGCTGCACCGCTCCGCGAATCGAGCCAGCGCTCACCGGAGTGACGGGTTCGCTGCGAGCCGTGGCGGTCTCGGGAACGACCGTCATCGCCGTCGGTGAGAGTCAGACGATCGCGAAACGCGACAACGGCACCTGGTCGAAGGTCACCGCGCCCTCGGGCAACTTCCCGTACCACCTCCGCGACGTGAGCCTCGTCGACGCGCAGAACGGGTGGGCGGTCGGCACCTGGAGCACGAGCGTGCAGGGAACGACCTACACCTACGGCATGGGGCTCAAGCTCGCGAACGGCACCTGGACCGTCTCGATGAACTCGCTCGCGCTCGGGCTCAACGCGATCGATCTCGTCGATGCGCAGAATGGCTGGGCGGTCGGAGCATCGGGGCAGTTCGTGCGAGTCCTGAGCGGCGCGTACACGCCCGGGCTCCCGGGAAACGCGACGACGCTGAACGACGTCGACGTCATCGACATGCAGACTGGCTGGGCCGTGGGCGAGGGCGGAGCGATTCGAAAGCTCGCGACCGGCACCTGGACGAACGTGATCAGCCCGACGAGCTCGTCGCTCTACGGACTCGTGCTCTCCGACGCGAACACCGGCTGGGCGGTCGGCAGCGCGGGAACCATCCTTCGGCTCGCGAGCGGAACGTGGACGCTCGTCACGCCGGCGGTGACCAACCAGCGGCTCCTCTCAGTCGGGCTCGCGGGTGACGGCAGCGCCTGGGCGGTCGGAGAGCAGGGCGTCGTGCTCCGGAACACCGGTTCGGGCTGGCAGCAGTGCGAAGCCGCGAGCGCGACGGGCGTGACCCTGCGCGGGATCTCCGTGTCCGGTACGGATCGCTGGGCGGTGGGCGACTCGGCCCACCGGCGCCAGCTGATGCCGTGAGTCACCCTCGTGGAATCGGCTGCCCCGCGCGCGCGACGAGCTCGATCGTCGTGCTCTCGTTGAGCCCCAAGCCGTCGCCCTTGTCGTCGGTCGCGCCGCCGAGGCGAACGATCTCTCCGCGCTGGAGATTGAAGAACGCCCCATTCCCTTCGGTGCGGTGTTTGTCCTGGAGCGCGAGGCCGAGCCGTCCCTCGGGTCCACAGCCCATGAACCGCTGCCGGCCCTTGCCCTCGAGCGCTTCGGAGACGATGCGGAAGACGCGCCCAGTCGGAGGCTCGGCCCACGCCTCGCCCTTCGGCGCGACGATGAGGTAGCTCATCTTGAGCGACTCCTTGTGCAGGCCGGCGGCGCGCGCGAGCGACTCGGTCAGCTTCGGCATTCGCCACTGCCGCTCGGCGTGACACCAGTCCGACGGCTTCACCAAGGCAGGGCAGGGGCCTCGGAACATGCACGGCGCGCGCACGGCGTAGCCCTTGGCGACGAGGAGATCGCGCACGTGGAGCAACGCCCTCGACGTCTCGCGCAGCGCCGGCTCCATCACCACCAGCGAGCCACTCGCCTTCACCCGCTCGAGGATCTTCTCGACCAGGCCCGCTCGCCGCTCGACGTTCCCCTCGAAGAGCTCGTTGATCACATGGCCCATGGTGATGACGTCGTAGTGGCCGTCGGGGAGCGCGCGCTCGGGGCTCCACTCACGCGTCCCGAGCGACTCCGAGGCTTCGATCGCCAGCTGCCGCGCCAGCTCGAGCGCCGGCTTCGATCGATCGGCCGCGATCGTCTCCCGTGCACCCGCGTCGATGCCCGCGAAGGCGACCGGCCCTGGTCCCGAGCCGAGATCGAGGAGCGCCCGTGGGCGGCTGGGCAGCTCCGAGAGCAGCGAGCGCGCCTGCGCGTACGAGACCGGCCAATAGAAGAGGAGATACGCCCCGAGCAGCTGTGGGTCGTCCATGTACTTCGCGCCGGCGAGCGCTCGATCGCGCGTCAGCCCGTGAGAGAGGCGCTTGATGCCCTGGGCGACCTCCTTCACTTCCTGAGGCAACAAGGTCGTGGGCGGCGGCTCCTCACGAGGGCCACGGGCCTTGCCACCGCGCTGTTTTCGAGCCCGCCAGACCGCGAGCAGTCGCGGCACCCATGCTTCGAGATCCTTCCCTGCGTCGGACGACATGCGGCGGAGTGTAGACAGGCGCGCACCAATGCGTGACAGATCCGCGCATGCGAACGTTCTTCTGTCTCGTCCTCGTCGCGAGCGCTGCCCACGCCGACTTCAAGCGGCTTCACGCCGAGCGGGCGACCGCCACCAGCTTCCTCGAGAGCAACTGGAACAAGTACCAGGAGAACTACCACCCGACCTATGTGCTCGACGACGATCCGTCCACCGCATGGGTCGAGGGCGCCGAGGGCGACGGAGTTGGGCAGTCGCTGACGGTGAAGGTCTCCGCGCTCAAGAAGGCGAACGCGCTGAAGCTCGTGATCACCCCGGGCTACCAGAAGTCGAAGGCGCTCTTCGCCGCGAACGGCACGCCCACGCAGCTTGGGCTCGAGGTGCGCTCGAACGCGGGAGACGTCACCACCAAGACCGAGCCGGCGTCGGTGTGGGAGTTCACCGTCACCGACTCGAAGATCGGCTCGATTCGGCAGCGCACGCTCTCGTCGTTCATCGGCGATCCCGACGGACCTGGTGGGCTGTCGCCCGACGAAGGCATCTCCAGCGTCCTCGCGACCTTCGAGCCCAAGCCCAAGAAGTGATCGGCCTCCTCGCCAGCGCGCTGCTCGCTCAGCCTTCGTTCGACGTGGGCGGCTTCACCCGTCCGCTCGAGCTCGACGCGCCCTCGGCGACGGTCTGCCGCGAGTGCCACCATGAACAATTCGAGGCGTGGTCGCGCTCGTTCCACAAGGCGAGCCTCACCAGTCCAGTGTTCCTCGATGGCTTGTCGGTGGAGCCGCAGCTCCGGTGTCTCGTCTGCCATGGCCCGCTCTCGCGGCAGGTGCGGGAGAGCTGGCCGAACCGCGCGGCGCTCAGCAAGGGCGTGCTTCCCTCGGCGGACTCGTCGATTCACGAGGGCATCACCTGCGCGGTCTGTCACGTGCGCGACGGCGTGGTGCTCTCTCCCAAGGTCGGCTCGGTGCCGTATGGCCACCCGATTCGGCATGAGCCCGGTCTGCGAACGAGCGAGTTCTGCGGCGCCTGTCACGAGTTCGGCGGGCACGCGGTGATCGATGGAGCGACGCAGCTCAACTCACTGCCGATGCAGACGACGCTCTCGGAGTGGCGCGAGTGGGGCGGTTCGCGCACCTGCCAGGACTGCCACATGCCCGAGGCGTCGCATCGGGTTCGCGGCGCTCACGACGAGGCCTTCGTTCGTTCGGCCCTGTCGCTCGACGTCGAGGGAAATCGGGCGATCGTCACCGCCCACGATGTCGGGCATCGCGTGCCGACCGGTGACGTCTTTCGCCACCTCGTGCTCTGGGCCGACGACGAGCCGATCGCGCGCTTCGGGCTCGAACTCGGGCGTGCCGTCGATTCGCTGGGCCGGCCTGGCGTGGCCGCGGTGGTGGACACCCGGCTCGTGCCCGATCGCCCGGTGCGCTTGGCGATTCCCCGAGGGACCAAGCGCGTTCGGCTCACCTTTCACCTCACCGCTCCGTCGGCGCGCGAGCGGCCGCTGTTGACGCAAGAGGACGAGCGGTTCGTCGTTGCCGAGCGGTGGCTTCGAGCCGCTGCGATCCGCTGACGGGGCGAGGTCTCATGGGACATCGGCGAGCAGGCGCGCGCAATTCAGCGCAGGGACGGCGCTCGAGTTGGTGCGCCGGTTGCTTCGGGGAAGGCGATGGGCTCGCTCGCTCGAATCGCACTCGCCGTCTCGCTCATCGCAGCCGGTCCAAGCTTCTCCACGCCCGATGGAGGGCTCCCAGCGCGGCTGGTTCCACCAGAGCTGAAGGGCCTGCCGCTCGTCGTCGTGGAGGCGGCGCTGGCCGTCCCGCCTGGCAAGACGACCTTCTGCGCAACGGGCGACGCGTGGGAGAACTTCGTGGTCGCGCCGAAGTCCCCAGCCGTCGTCGCGGCGTTGGTGGCCTGGGCGGAGACGCCAGGCGAGCCGGACGCGAACGTGACCCGCGCCGTCGAAGCCCTCTCGATGGAGAGGGACCCAGCGCTCCTCGCGTTCTGGAAGAGGACGCTGTCGCGCACTCCGATTCGCTCCCTGCATCGGCAGCGGGCGCTCATGGGCCTCTTGCGCCTCGGGGAGCCAGGCGTCGAGGTCGCGTGGCCCTTGCTCGGGGAAGACGACGCTCGCGACAGGCTGATCGTCGAGGCCGCGCTCGCGCCTCCGCACGGTCGCCGCTGGTTGGAGAAGGCACGTGCCGTCGCCGAGCGGCCTGGCGCATCAGCTCAGGTGCGCTCACTGGTGCTGAACCGTTCACTCTCCCTCACGGCTGGCGAGCCGAATGCCGAGCGCGAGGCGTTGATCGCTTCGCCGCGAGCCCACGTCGCGTGGCTTGCGATCAGCACCGCAGAGCCGTCCGCTCGAACGCTGCGCCTCGCCCTCGAGTCGGCTCGAGCCGATCGTCCGCCGCAGGAGCGCGCGTCGCTCGTGTGGGCGCTGGGCACGCTCCTCGGAGACACGCTCGACAGACCCACTGCCGAGGCCGAAGCGCTCGCAGTCGACTGGGTGGCGTCGACCGAGCCCACTCTCTCGCATCCCGTCATTCGGCTCTCGCTCGCCCGCTGGCGCCTCTCGAGGGGCGACCGCCGAGGCGCCGAACGAGTGCTGAGCAGCGCGCTCGCCTCAGCGCCCGAACATTGGCGGAGGGAGTTCGCGAAGACGGGCAAGACCGTCGACGCCAGCGCAGTGGAGTACGCGCGGGCAGAGCTGGCGCTCACCTGTCTGCTCGAAGCCAGCGGCCAGCGTGCTGCGGCCCGCAAACACTTCACCGCGCTCAGTGCCTCGGCGAAGGTCCTTCGGGTGAGTCCGGAGCTCGCGAACGCGTTCTTCGCGAAGGTGGCCGGCGAGTGCCGCTTCTCCGCGCTGGAGGCCGTGCTCGCCCAGCCGCTCCTGGTTTCCTCGTCGAGCGGCGAGAGCGACGGCGGCGTCGTCGAGCTGACGCTGACCGTCTCGAACCAGGGGCAAACGCCCGCTTCGATCTCGGTGTGCACGCGACCTGAAGGACCGCTCCCGCGCGGGCGCTATACGATTCGTGGCTCCGCACCAATGGAAGTGGACTGCGCGTCGCCGGTGAGCCGCGCCGTCGCCTCTCGCGAGACCCTCGTCGCCCGAATTCGCACGTCGAACGCAGCGGGTGCTCCGCAGAGTTGGTCGTCGTGGACACCGCCCGAGGGGCCGACGTTCTGGACCACCAGCGAGTGACTGCGTGCCGAACCCGTTCGGTGCGAAAGTTGCTCTCCAGACCGCCATGCGCTCGACCTCTCGAATTGGAATCGTCGCTCTCTTCGCAGTGGCCTCGCTGTCACTGGCAGCAGGCCCACCACCAACCACTCCGTCGAAAGCCGAGCGTCCTCTCCCGCCGTCGCTCAAAGGGCTCCCTCCGGTGGTGCTCGAGGCGGCCCTGGCGGTGCCCAACGATGGGAATCCGTGCCCGACGGGCGGGGAATGGGACCGGTTCGTGCAGTCGCGCAAGTCGCCAGCCGTCATCGAGGCGCTGATCGCCTGGGCAGAACGGCCGCACGAGCCGGATGCCAACGTCCAGCGTGCGCTCCGAGCACTCTCGACGCAGAACGATCCGAAGCTCCTGGCCTTCTGGACGAAGGCCCTCGTGCGTGCGCCGGTTCACTCGGAGGCTCGCCGCTTCGTGGTCGCGGGTCTGCTCCAGCAAGGCGACCCGGGCCTCGCGATGGCGTGGACGCTGCTTGGCGAAGAGGCGCAGCTCGATCAGTCGATCGTGGACCGTGCGCTCATGCTGCCCAACGGCCGGGCATGGCTCGAGAAGGCGCGGGCCTTCGCGGCACGACCTGGGGCGTCGCCGGAGCTCCGACTGAGGGTGCTGAATCGTTCGCTTCGGCTCACGGCGGGCGAGCCAAGCGCAGAACGAGACGCGCTGATCACCTCGCCGGACTTCCTCCTCGCTCGGCTCGCGATCTCGACCGCCGAGCCGTCGGCCCGAACGCTCAGGCTCGGACTCGAGTCGATTCACCGCAGCGATCGAACCGAGTCGCACCGCGAGGTGCTCACCGAAGCGCTTGGGACGCTGCTTGGAAAGGTGCTCGATCACCCCGACGTCGAAGCGAACGCCCTCGCGAAGGACTGGCTCGGCTCGAAGGACCCGGTGCTGCAGGTGCAGGCCGTTCGACTCCCGCTCGCTCGTTGGCTCGTGTCGCAAGGCGACCAGCGCGGAGCCGAGCGGCTGCTGAGCCAGGTTCTCGCGTCTGGGAGCGCGACGTGGCGCTCGGAGCTCGCCGCCATCCCCCCGTTCAAGAGTGGAGAGCCGTTGACGGAGGCGTCGTTCGTTTCCACGACCTCGCTCCGCCTTGCAGAGTCCGAGCTCATTCTCGCCTGTTCGCTCGAAGCGCGCGGGGCGCGGGCCGACGCTCGAAAGCACCTTGCCGCTCTCACCCCGCTGTCGAACGTTCTCGAGGGCAACCGTTTCGCGAGAGCGTTCTTCGCGAGCGTCGCGGGAACGTGCGAACTCGCCGCCATCGAGGCCGTGCTCTCCCAGCCGTTGGTCGTTTCGGCGGGGGCTCCGTCGAGCAGCGACCCTGGGCTGGCGCTGACCGTCTCGAACCAGGGCCAGACTCCCGTTTCGGTTTCGATGTGCGTGCGCCCAGACGGACCGTTGCCTCGTGGGCGTTTCACGATTCGTGGAGCTGCGCCGATGGACGTGGACTGTGAGTCGCCGGTCAACCGTGTCGTCGCCCCTCGAACGTCGTTCCTCGCTCGGATCCCCGGCCCGAACGCTGGCGGCATCGCGCACGGTTGGTCCTCGTGGACACCACCGGGTGGGCCCACGTTCTGGACCGTCAGCGAGTGATCGAACCCGTTTGCGCTTTCGGCCTCGTTCGTTACACCTCGCCCGCATGATGCCCGCCGAGCTGCGCTCGTCGCCCGACAAGGAAACTCCCGTCACCCTGATCACCGGAGCCTCGACCGGCATCGGCGCCGCCATGGCAGAGGTCTTCGCGAGCCATGGACACGCGCTCGTGTTGGTCGCGCTCGAGGCCGATCTCCTCGACGCGGTGGGCGAGCGGCTGCGCACGACGCACCGCGTTCAGGTATTCACCCTCCCGCTCGATCTCACCGCGCCTGACGCCTGGGCGCTGCTCGACACCTTTCTCTCCAAGCACGGCTTGGTGGTGGACACCTTGGTGAACAACGCGGGGCTCGGCCTGGCAGGCCGCTTCGTTGCCAGCCGCCTCGAGGCCGTCGAGCGCGTCGTCGAACTCAACGTGTCGGCGACGGTGGCGCTGACCCATCGGCTCCTCATGGGCATGGTGGCGCGAGGGCGTGGCCGCGTGCTCATCACCTCCTCGACTGCCGCCTTTCAACCTGGCCCGGGAATGGCCGTGTACTTCGCGACCAAGGCCTTCCTCACCTCGTTCGCCCAGGCGATCGGCTTCGAACTCGAGGGCACCGGGGTGACCGTCACCGCCGTTCACCCCGGCCCGACGCGGAGCGCCTTCCGTGAGCGCGCGAGCCTCACCCACGGCAGAGACCTCGAGCAGGTGGCCTCGTTCGCCGATCCGCTCGATGTCGCCAAGGAAGCGTACGCGGGCCTGCAGCGCGGCACGCCGATGGTGATCACCGGCTTTCGGAACCGCGTCTTCACTCGGTTGGCGACGCTCGCTCCGACGCGGTGGGTGATGCGGGCCGTCGACCGACTCCACCGCCAGCAGCCGCAGTGACGACTCGCCCGCGCGCGCGCGTATGTCAGCTCGCCGCTCGTTGGAAGCGCGAAGGTTTCTTGACGGCCCTCAGGTCCGCACGCTACCGGTATTGGCATGGCATCGAAGCCGCTCGTCGTCGTCGAGTCGCCCGCGAAGGCGAAGACCATCGGTCAGTTCCTCGGCAAGGAGTTCACCGTCATGGCCAGCGTCGGCCACGTGGTGGACCTGCCCTCGAGCGGGCTCTGCGTCGACGTCGATAACGACTTCAAGCTCACCTACGAGGTGACGAAGAAAGACGTCATCTCCTCTCTCAAGGCCGCGCTGAAGGACGCCTCCGAGCTCTACCTGGCAACGGACGAAGATCGCGAAGGAGAGGCGATCGCCTGGCACCTCAAGGAGCAGCTCAAGCCCAAGGTGCCCATCCGCCGCATGGTGTTCCACGAGATCACCAAGAAGGCGATCGCCGAGGCCGTCGAGCACCCGCGCAGCATCGACATGGGGCTCGTCGACGCCCAGGAAGCGCGCCGCACCCTCGATCGGCTCTACGGCTACGAGGTCTCGCCCGTGCTCTGGCGCAAGGTGAAGACCGGGCTCTCCGCCGGCCGCGTTCAGTCGCCCGCCATTCGCCTCATCGTCGAGCGCGAGTGGGAGCGCATGCGGTTCCGCTCGGCCAGCTACTGGGATCTCACCGCCAAGCACCCCACCGAGCCGGCCTTCGAGTCGCAGATCTATTCCGTCGATGGGGCGCGAGTGGCCCAGGGCCGTGACTTCGACGCGCAAGGCAAGCTCGTGGGCCAGGTCGCGTGGCTCGACGAAGCGAAGGCGCGCGGGCTGATGTCGCGCATCGAGGGCAAGCCCTTCACCGTCACCTCGACCGAGAAGCGGCCCTATCGCTCCTCGCCGAAGGCGCCGTTCATGACCTCCACCTTGCAGCAAGAAGGTGGACGCAAGCTGGGCATGAGCGCGCAGCAGGTGATGCGGGTCGCTCAGGGCCTCTACGAGCGTGGCTACATCACCTACATGCGCACCGACTCCACCAACCTCTCCGAGACCGCGGTGAAGGCGGCACGGGCGCAGGTGAAGGAGCTGTTCGGCGAGCGGTTCCTCCCCGACAGCCCGCGCGTGTACGTGAAGAAGGCGAAGAACGCGCAGGAAGCCCACGAAGCGATTCGTCCCGCTGGCGAGGAGTTCCGCACGCCCGACTCGCTCAAGGCCGAGCTCGCGCCCGCCGAGCTCAAGCTCTACGACCTGATCTGGAAGCGCACGCTCGCCTGCCAGATGGCCGACGCCGAAGGAGAGACCGTCACCTTGAAGCTGGGCGTCACCTCCAGCTCGAACGAGAAGGTCGAGTTCAGCGCCTCGGGGCGCACCATCACCTTCAAGGGCTACATGCAGGCCTACGTCGAGAGCACCGACGAGCGCGACGACAAACGGGACGACGAAGAGGCGCCCCTGCCCGTGCTGAAGGACGGCGACGTGGTGCCCGTCTCGGCCATCGAAGCGCTCGGCCACGCGACCTCGCCGCCGGCCCGCTACACCGAAGCGTCGCTGGTGAAGAAGCTCGAGGAGATCGGCGTCGGCCGCCCGTCGACGTACGCGAGCATCCTCGGCACGCTGCAGGCGAAGTACGTGTGGAAGAAGGGCTCCGCGCTCGTTCCCAACTGGGAAGCCTTCGCCGTCGTGAAGCTGATGGATCGGCACTTCCACGATCTCGTCGATCTCCAGTTCACCGCCGAGATGGAACAGGACCTCGATCAGATCGCCGACGGCGAGCGCGAGAAGGTCGCCTTCCTCAAGGAGTTCTATTGGGGCGACAAGAAGCACCAGGGGCTCAAGAAGCAGGTCAGCCAGAACCTCGAGGCGATCGACCCGGAAGAGATCAACTCGATCCCCATCGGCGTCGACGAAAACGGGGTTCCCATCGTCGCCAAGCCCGGCAAGTGGCGGCCGGTGCTCAAACGAGCGACGGACTACGTCGCGCTGCCCCAGTCCCTCACTCCCGACGAGGTCACCCTCGAGAAGGCGCTCGAGCTCCTCTCGGCTCCGCGCGGCGACACCCCGATCGGCGTCGACCCGGCGACCGGCAAGAACGTCTACGTGAAGCAGGGCCAGTTCGGTCCGTACGTGCAGCTCGGTGAGTTCGAGAAGCCGCTCACCAAGGGCAAGGGGAAGAAGAACGCCGGCGAAAAGCCGAAGACCTCCTCGCTCTTCAAGACGATGAAGCCGGAGTCGGTCACCCTCGAGATCGCGCTCCAGCTCCTCAGCCTGCCCCGAACGCTCGGCACGGCGCCCGACGGCGAGACCGTGTTCGCGCAGAACGGGCGCTACGGCCCCTACCTCACCAAGGGCAAGGACAGCCGGAACCTGGGCATCGAGGCCGAGCCGAGGCTCCTGACGATCACGCTCGACGAGGCGCTCGAGATCTTCAAGCAGCCGAAGCAGTTCCGAGGCCGCGGCCCGGCCAAGCCCGCCATCTCGAAGGGGAAGGACCCGGTCAGCGAGAAGGAGATCCTCCTCAAGGAAGGCCGCTTCGGGTGGTACGTCACCGACGGGGAGACCAACGCGACCTTGCGAAAGGGCGACTCACCCGAAGAGCTGACGAACGATCGCGCGGTCGAGCTGCTCGCGCAGCGGCGTGAGTTCATGGCGTCGCCGGAAGGACAGGCGAGGGCCGCGCAACGAGGTCAGCGCGCCGCTGCGAAGAAGGCCGCCAAGCAGCTCAAGGCGCAGAAGGTGAAAGCCGAGAAGGCGGCGACGGCCGAGAAGAAGAACAAGCCCGCACCCGCCGCGAAGACGAAGCCAGTGAAGGCCGAGGCGAAGTCCAAGCCTGCAGCGAAGAAGAAGCCCGAGAAGAAGAGCGGCAAACGAGTCTGATCATGTCCGACGAGAAGGCCTTCCTGTCGTCGTATCGCGCGAAGGACTACCCGCGGCCGTCGGTCGCGGTGGATCTCGTCATTCTCACCATCGTCGACGCCGAGCTCCGGGTGCTGCTGGTGAAGCGCAAGGAGCACCCGTTCAAGGGCCAGTGGGCGCTCCCGGGCGGCTTCGTGCGCGTCGAAGAGGGCGCCATCGAACAGGGCGAGGATCTCGACGAGGCCGCGCGCCGCGAGCTCGAAGAAGAGACCGGCCTCGACCCCGCGCGGGTCTACCTCGAGCAGCTCTACACCTTCGGCAAGGCCGGCCGAGACCCTCGCATGCGGGTCATCACCGTCGCCTACTACGCGCTCGTGCGGCCCGATCTCGCGCCGATCGTGAAGGCGGGTGGTGACGTCGCCGAGGCGCAGTGGTTCGAGGTGAACGCCGCCGTCGAGCTCAAGCTCGCCTTCGATCACGCCGAGATCGTCGAGATGGCGCTGTCTCGAATTCGCGGGAAGCTCGAGTACAGCAACCTCGCCTTCGATCTCGTTCCCGCGACCTTCACGATCCCCGAGCTGCGCCACGTGCACGGCATCGTGCTGGGCAAGACGATGGACCCGGGGAACTTCCGGAGATCGTTCAACCGCTGGCTCGAGGAAGGGCGCATCGAACAGGCTCCGGGCAAGCGCATCACCACCTCGAAGCCCGCTGCCGTCTACCGCTTCAAGGGCGCGCGCGGCTGAGCTCGAGTCGGCTCGGCGTCACCGCTTGGGTGCGACGGTGATCGTCGAGGTGAACTGCCCGGTCGCGGTGCGAAAGAGCACGGTGGTGGTGCCCGGCTTCATCGCGGCGATCTCCACGCCTCCGCCCGTCGCGGTGATGTCGACGATCGTGTCGTTCCTCACCGCCACCCGCACGAGGTTGGCCACCTTCACCACCCGGCGTTCGCCCACGACGAGGCCGAGGCGCTCTTCGATGGGCAGCGGAGTGGTGCTCGTGACGACGTTCGGGGCTCCGGGCGGTGGAAAGTCCTCGTCCGCTCCGAGCAGGAGGGCGCGCACCCGGGGGACGCGTGGGTCGTCTGGCGGAGCGAGCTTCAGGAAGCGCTGGTAGAGCTCGAGGGCCTTCGTGCTGTCGGCCTCTTGGTTCGTTTCGCTGCCCAGCGAGGCGTAGGCGGCCGCGAGCGCGAGGGTGCAGTCGGCGTTCTTCGGGTTGAGCGAGACGCAGCGGCCGAGCACTTTGGCTGCCCGCGCATGATCGCCGTCCTCCCGCGCTCGTCGGCCCTCTTCCAAGAGGCTCGCTTCCGTCGGCGTGCCCGCGTCTTGGGGAGGAATGGCGGAGGCCGAGGAGGCCAGCAGGCACAGCAGCGTCGTGGCGAGTCGTGGCGTCTTCATTTGGCTCGGACCGTGATCGTGTACGCCCTGCGCTCCCCTTTGGCCATCCAGACCAGCATCGTCGTCGTCCCTGGGGCGACGCCTTCGATCACCAGGCCCGCCCGCACGGCTCGCACGTCGGCAATGCCCGGGTCTCCGATCGCGACCCTCGCGAGGCCCTCCGCCGTCAGCCGCGTCCGCGTCCCCACGATCAGGTCGAGATGCGTGTCTCCAGGCTCCTTCGCAGGGAGGGGAGCGCTCACCTCGTCACCAGGCTCTGGTTCCTTCGCGAGGTCGACCTCGGTTGCGAGGATCGGTGCCGTCGCGCTCGCGTCCGGCGACTCTCGAGCCGCGAGCCCATCGAACATCAGCCGTGCCTGCCCGGCGAGGGTGGTGCCGGGCACGAGAGAGAGCACGTCCAGCAGTGCCTGGCGGCGCCCCTCGATCGAGCTGTCGCGATGGGCTCGCGCGAAGGCGTTGGCCGCCAACGTCGCCTTCGAGCCGGCGACGCCTTCACGCTGGAGCTGGTTCACCCGGAGCTCGGTCGCGAGCTGACCGGCGTTGAGCGCAGAGAGGATCTGGTTCGTGTTCAGCGCCTCGGCGCTGTGCTGGGCGAGCCCCTCGAGATCGTCGGCGACGACCGGCACGCCCTCTTCGACCTTTCGAGCGAGGCGCGAGAGTTCTCGTCGGCTCTCCTGACACTCGGGGCGTGCGCACTTCGTGAGGAGCGCCTCGGCGAGCTGCACGTCCCCCGCCTCGAGCACCACGAAGATCTCCCGATCGAGCGGGCCCTCGCGCGCTTGGACCTCGGCCCGCACGTTCCAGACGATCAACGCCCCACCCACGACGATGGAGAGCACCGCGGCCGCGGCGAGCAACTCCGGCGGGAACCGACGCCGGCTCGTCTGGCGCTCGAGCCCGCGCGGCTGCAGCAACGCTCGGCCGACCCGATCGAGTTCGGCACGCGTGGGCTCACCCGTCAGCAGGTGCTCCATCAACAGGCCCTTGAGCTCGGAAGGCGGCGGGCCGGGGTCGAGTTCGTCGCTCATGAGCGCGCCTCCTTGCCGAGGTGCCGGAGGAGCGCGGCGCGCGCGAGCCTCAGCCGGGAATAGACGGTGTTGAGCTTCACCCCGAGCACGGCCGACACCTCCGGCGCCGAGAGCGACTCCAGATCGCAGAGCACCAGCACCTCGCGCTGCTCGTCCGGGAGGATCGAGAGCGTTCGATCGAGCTCGGTGAGCAGCCGCCGCCGATCGAGCTCCTCGTCGACCCCTCGGGCCCCATCAGGGAGCGAGTCGGGCACCGCGATCGCGACTCGACGTCTGCTGGTTCGCCGCGCGTTCGCAGCGAGCTTGATGGCGATGCCCAACAGGTAGGTCAGCGGGCTCGAGTGCGCCGCGAAGTTCGAGCGCCCGTGCGCGATGAGGAAGACCTCCTGCACCACGTCCTCCACCCCCTCGAAGGGCACCCCGAGGCGCGCGACGGTGCGCCAGACCTGCCGACCGTGGGCCTGGTAGAGCGTCGCGAGATCCAGCCGTGGAGGCGTCAGCGTCACCAGCGCGGTCACTTGAGCATGAGTGTTCGCCCCCTCGAAATCCGTCACCGCCCAAAGAAGTTCCTTCGGTTCCGAGGGTTTGGGAATCTCCGCGCCCCATGGACGCCTTGCTCCTCGGACGATTCCACGCGGTCACCTCGGCGCAGGCGACCTGGCTCGAGTCGCTGGCCCGTGAGCCGATCGATCGGCTCGTCTGTGTCGTCACCAGCGCCAATCACGCGGGCACCCGGCGCAACCCGCTCTCGCTCGCCGATCGACTGTCGATGGTGCGCCCCGCCCTCGAGCGCGCAGGGAAGCCGTTCGAGCTGGTCACCATCGACGACATCCCCGACTCCGACGCCTGGGTGCAGCACGTGCTCTCGGCGGTGCAGGCTCAGACCGGCCGTTCGCTCGCGCCAGAGACGACCCGCGTCCACTCCGCCAACCGTGACGTCGACGCGCTCTTCGCCGCTCGAGGCTTCTCGATCGTCACTCAGGAAGTGAAGGGCCTGACGCCCCACGAGCTGGTGCAGCGCATCGTCGACGGGCGTGACTGGCAGGCCGAGGCGACCCCGGAGACGCGGGCGGTCTTCGAGCGGCCCGAGCTCCTCGCCTCGCTCCGATCGATCTTCCATCAGAAGCTCCTCAACGACGACGGCGAGCTCGGTCACCTGCGCGACTTCGCGAGCTACGGCGCCCAGATGGACGCGTCGCTGCGGCAGAAGCTCGAGGAGCTGCTCCGCTGGGTGAAGCCGGGCCACTTGGTCGACAAGGGCTGCGGCACCGGGAAGCTGATGGTGGAGCTGTCGCGGCTCTTCCCGAGCTCACGGCTCTCGGGCGTCGATCTCTCGCGGGAGTTCCTCCGGGTCTGCGACGAGAACACCTACGCCACCGACGACGTCACCCTGGTGTTCGGCAACGTGATCGACGTCTGCGTCCCGCCGGCGAGCGCCAGCACCGTCATCTTCTCCTCGGTGATGCACGAGGTGCACTCGTACAGCGGCTACCGGCCCTCGGAGATCGATCGCGCGCTGCGCAACGCGTGGACCGAGCTGGAGCCGGGAGGGCACGTGCTCATTCGCGACGGCGTCAGCCCCGAGCCCGCTCGGTGGAGGCTCGAGCTGCTCGATGACGCGACGAGGGCGACCTTCGAGCGCTTCGCGAAGGAGTTCCGGCAAGGGCAGGGCGTGTCCTTCGTGCGCGTCTCGCCCTCGATCGTCGAGGTGTCCTCCCACGACGCCAACGAGTTCCTCTGCAAGAAGGACTACCTCAAGAACTGGCACATCGAGGTGAACGAGGAGTTCGGCCCACTGACGCTCGCCGAGTGGAAGGGCGCCCTCGAGCGCGCCGGCTTCACCCCGCTGCACCTCGAAGAGACCCGCAACGCGTGGATCGTGAAGAACCGCTACGAGGGCACGGTCCGGGTGACCGATCTCCACGGCGGCGCGCTGCCGTGGCCGGCGACGAACTGCGTGGTGGTGGGAACGAAGAAGAGCTGACGCCTCAGAAGTTCAGCGTCGCGGTCACCTGGATCCGCCAGACCAGCTGCTCCTGCACACGGAAGCGGCGGCCGACCCGATCGACGCGGAAGTCGTAGTTCGGGTTGATCTCCCCGGGCGCGCTCGAGATGTCGACGGTGCCGTTGCCGTTGTTGTCCTTGCCGATGTTCTCGTTCGTGAGGAAGTGATCGGTGTTGTAGGCGACCGAGCCGTAGGCGCGGAGCATCACGAACTCGGCGGCCTGGCCCACGAAGCCGAGCTGCGCACCCACGGTGCCGTAGTCCGAGGTGTAGAGCAGCTTGCCCATCAGATCGGACATCTCGTTGTAGGTGCGACCTTCCGACGTGTACTGCCAGAAGCCGCGCAGATCGACGACGACCCGCTGGAACCGATCGGGTCGCTCGAAGGCGATGATCTCGTTGCCGAAGGTGAAGACGCCGACGTGCGCGGGGCGAATGCCCGTCTCCTGACGCGACCAGGGGCCTTGGCCGCAGTTCTCGGCGCGCGCCATGCGCACGTCCTTGGCGTCGTCGCAGTTCGAGTAGAAGCCAGGGCCCTGCCACGGCAGCACGTAGGTCACCGCGAGGTATGGCTCGAAGACGTCGATGATGCGCTTGGAGACCGCGGTCGAGAACGCGTAGTGGTGCACTCGATCACCGATGCCGCCCCGCATGTCGGAGGTCGTCGCGACCGAGGGGTTGAGCAGCCCAGCGGTGGGCGCGGTGTAGTCGAAGCGCAGGGTCCAGGTGGGCTTGGTGTCGTCCTTCTTCTGGTTGAAGACGTTCCACGCGAGCCCGAAGGTGAAGTTGCCCAGGCCGCCGCGGTAGGAGTTCACCCCATCGGCGCCCATCTCGAAGAGGTGACCGCTTCCAGAGCCGGGGGTCGCGCAGGCAGCTCCGCGAGCGTCTCCGCAGTTGCGGTAGATGGTGGTGTTCGCGTCGGTCGTGTCCTTCGCGAAGACCCACCGGCGATCCTGCTGGAAGACGATGGGCACCCCGATGTGCAGCTCGACGTCACGGAAGAGGCCGACGTGCGCGTCGATGGCGAGGTGCGTCTCGTCACGGAGATAGCGCAGCTCGCTGACGTCTTCGAGGGTGCCTTGCTGGTACCACTCGCGGGCGATCTTCGCCCGATCGAACACCCGATCGAAGGTGAAGTCGAAGTACATGCCGAACGGGTCCTTCTCTTCGAAGGACGAGGCGACCCGGGTGACCTCCGCAGCCTGCGCGAAGGACGCGATCAACGAGAGAGCGGCGACGACGCCAAGGCGGCTCAGCATCACTGCCCGAGGGTAGGCGTGGGCTCGGCGGCTGACAAGAAACACGAGCGGGGTGGGACTCGCCGCGGAGCCGAACCCTCAGCTCTCGCCCGGGAGCTGGGCACGCAGCTTGGCGACGGCGGCGTCGAACGAGGCCCGCTCGCTCGCTGGCAGCTCACCGCGCGAGGTGGCGTGGCTCTGGAACGGGTCGATCACCTTCCCGCCCTGGCTCAGCTGGTAGTGCAGGTGCGGCGCGAACGAGTGACCGGTGTTGCCCGACTTCGCGATCACCTGGCCGCGCTTCACCCGATCGCCAGGCTTCACCGAGCCAGGCACCTCGGAGAGATGGAGGAAGAGCGCCGTGCGCGCCTTGCCGCCCGACTCCTCGATCTCCAGCGAGTTGCCGTTGCCCCTGAAGTTCCAGTTCTTCCGGGTGATGACGCCGTCGAACGTCGCGCGCACCGGCGTGCCCACCGGCGCCTTGAAGTCGACGCCCTGGTGTCGCCGTCCGTCACGCAACAGCGAGGTGATCTGCTCGTAGTCGTCGATCGGCGGATCGGCGAGGCGCTCCTCGAGGGTGCTGCCGTCGGGTTGGAAGAAGGACGGGTGGCTCGCTCCGGCCGGTTGGAACCGGTACGCCTGAAAGGTCTTGCCGAACTTCCGGCTCGTGTAGCGAACCGCGTGGACGAGCGGCTCCTGGCCTTCGCGCTCTTCGTACAGCGCCGAGAGCGTGTCGCCCTTGACGAGATCGCCCGGCACCTTGAGCCACCAGACGAGTGACCGGTTGATCACCTGGGTGAGCGGGCCGCCGAGCTCGCGGCTGGTCTCCTTGACGATCGCGGTCTCGAGCGGGCCGGCGATGCTGGTGGTGAGCATCTGGAGGCCGCCCTTCTTGGCGGTCGCCACCGTGGGGCTGAGCGGCGCAGGCGCGGGCTGAGCGGGCACGGCTTCCGGGTTGGGCGTCGCGGCAGCGGTCGTTGGCGGTGGTGGGGCCGACGAGGGCGCGATCGGCTCGGCGAGCGGCGCTGGTGGCTCGGCAGGAGTCGATGGGGCCGCTTCGGCGACGTTCTTGTGGGTCACCCAATAGCCGAGGCCGGCGACGGTGCCGGCGATGGCGGCGATGATCGCGACCTGCGCGATCGGCGACTTCTTCTCGGGCGTTCCCAGGGTGGGCATTTCGGGCATGCGTCGGCTCCGTGGTTGAGCGGAACGTACCGGCGTCGGGGGAATGTGGAAGTTTTTCGCCACAGGTCTGTCGTGGCTGCAACAGGCGAGCGGCCACCGCTCTTCCGTGCTGGCTATTCCTCGGCGGGTGACTCGTCGCGCAGCCCGAACTCCTTCATCTTCGTCTGCAGCGACTTGCGGCTGATGCCCAGGAGCTTGGCGGCCCGGGTGACGTTGCCCTCGGTCTTCGCGAGCGCTTGCACGATGAAGGCCTTCTCGATCTCGGCCTGCTTGGCCTTGAGGAAGTCCTTGAGGGGCGTCTCGCCGACGGCCGGAGGCGCGCTGGTGTCGGTGAGCAGCGGCGCGGCGCTGGGGAGCGTGGTGCGCACCGGCTCCGGCAGATCCTTCACCTCGATGCGCGGCCCGTCGGCGAAGAGGAGCACCCGCTCCATCATGTTCTCGAGCTCGCGAATGTTCCCCGGCCACGGGTAGCCCTGCAGCATCGCGATCGCGTCGTCGGCGATGCCCTCGATCTTCTTGTTGAGCCGCTTGTTGTACTTTTCGATGAAGTGGCGGACGAGCAAGGGCACGTCGGCGCGGCGATCGCGCAGTGAGGGCAGGTGAATGGGGACGACGTTGAGCCGGTAGTAGAGATCCTTGCGGAACCGGCCGGCCTCGACCTCGGCGGCGAGATCCCGGTTGGTGGCCGCGATGAGCCGCACGTCGACGCGGGTCGTCTTGATGCCACCGACGCGCTCGAACTCGCTCTCCTGGAGCACTCGGAGCAGCTTCACCTGCATCTCGATCGGCACTTCTCCGATCTCGTCGAGGAACAGGGTGCCGCCGTCGGCGAGCTCGAAGCGCCCGGGCTTGGAGGTGACCGCGCCGGTGAAGGCGCCGCGCTCGTAGCCGAAGAGCTCCGACTCCATCAGATCCTTGGGGATCGCGGCGCAGTTGATCTTGATGAGCGGCTTGTCGCGCCGCGACGAGCCGTCGTGGAGCGCGGTGGCGATGAGCTCCTTGCCGGTGCCCGATTCTCCGGTGATCAGCACCGTCGAAGGCGAGTCGGCGACCTTGTCGATGATCTTGAAGATCTCCTGCACCTGCGGCGAGTCGCCGACGATCGAGGCGCGCGCCCGGCCTTCGGGAGGCACGTGGCCTTGGTTCGCCTCCTGGGTGCGCGCCGCCTTGGCGACGACCGCCTGGATCTCCGCCTGCTCGAAGGGCTTGGTGATGTAGTCGAACGCGCCCAGCTTGATCGCCTCGACCGCCGAGTCGACGGTGCCGTGCGCGGTGATGATGATCACCGGCACGTCGGGCCGCGCCGCATGCACCGCCTTGAGCAGCTCGAGCCCGCCCACCTTCGGCATCACCATGTCGGTGATCACCACGTCGGCGCCGTTCTTCTCGAACTCGGCCTGGGCGACCTCGCCGTTCTCCGCGATCGCGACCTCGTAGCCCTGCTTGCGCAGCATGGCGGCGAGCACTTTGCGGAGGTTCGCTTCGTCATCGACGACGAGGACGCGGGACATTGGAGGGTGTTTGGACTGACGCGGCAGATGCGTCAAGCTCGGAACCGTCGTCGGCCCGCTGGCGTCGAGCGTGGGGAGGTCCACATGTGTCGTTCCCTGATCCTGATGCTCACGCTCGCCCTCGTCCCCGCCGCCCTGGCGGACGATCGAGCTCCCCGCCCGCCGTCCCCCGCGGCGTTCCAGGCGGCCACCCGAAACGGGAAGTACGCCGACCTCCTCAAGTGGATCGAGGTGTCGGCGGACTACGCGACCTACGGGGAGATCTACGACTGGGGCTTCTGGGCGGGCACCGAGTGGGCTGGCCACCAGGTGCCCGTCGGGTACTGGGTCTACGTCTTTCCCCATTGGTTCATCTTCAAGCGGCAAGCGAAGAACGACGCCCCGGTGCCGCCTCGCCGTTGGGAGAACTTCGTTCCTCGCGAAACCAGGGTAGAGTGATCGTCCTCTGCAGCACGGGAAGGGGACATGGTTCAGATCGCGGCGAGCACGTTCGAGGGCATGTTCATTCGGGCCCTCAAGGTGAACGGGCCGATCGTCGGGAGGCTCAAGGCCGTCGGCTTCAACCCGGAGCGCATGGAGCCGGCCTACGCCGTCGAGGTCTGGCGCCAGTCACTCAACGTCGCCGCCATGGAGTACTACCCCACGCTCTCGCCGGCCGACGCCGAGTTCCAGCTGGGAGCCCGAATGGTGCGCGGCTACCTCGGCACCATCGTCGGGAAGGTGATCGAGGCGGCCCTGCCGTTCCTCTCGGCCGACGCGCTCTGCATGCGGCTCCCGCGCTTCTTCTCGAGTGGCATCGTCGGTGACGTGCGCCCGCCCGAGGTGACGAAGGTGGGGCCCGGCCACTACCAGGTGACGCTGTTCGGCGACCAAGGGGTGCCCTGGTTCACTGCGGGCGCCGTCGACGCGGTGCTCCGCATCAACAAGATCAGCCCCAAGGTGCGGGTGCTCGAAGTGAAGCCCACCAGCTTCACCGTCGACATCGCCTGGGACGCTCAGGCCCAGCGCACCAAGTAGGTCACTCCGTCGCCGCCAGTCTTCTCGATCTCGACCGAGAGGCTCTTCGGCGAGGTGAGCAGAAGACCGCGGGTGAGAATGCCGCGGTAGAAGTGCACCATCATGCCCGTCTCGTTGACCCACAGGCGAACTTCACCAGGGGCGACGTCGGTCGCGGTCGCTTCGGAGTAGTTGTTGGCGACGCGGAAGTTCTGGCGCATTCGCCCGAGCGCGCGCCTCATGCCGATGAGCGAGATGACCGGCTTGAGCGCGCGGCCGATGAAGTTCTCGAGGTAGGCGTCGGTGATCAGCTCACCGATCTGATGGTGGCCCGCCGCAAGATCAGCGGGCGACAGCTCCTTCGCCACCACGTCGAGAATGCGCGCCCACCGATCGAACTCGAAGGCCGGAGGCAATTCAGCCCCCGGCCTCGGGTCCAGCCCTGCGTCTGCGAGCCTCTGCGCCAGGTCGGGCGTCAGCCGCGTGCCGAGCCCTCGAACCAACGCTTCACCGCAGTGCTTGAAAATGACACGAGGGTCAGAACTCACCCCCCCTGTCTAGCACGTCAGTCGTCGGCTTCGCCTTCACAGTTGTGGTGGGAGTAGCCAGGCACCCAGCGCGGGAAGCGGATGGGGCGGAGCAGGCCAGCCTCGATCTTCGTCTTCACGACCTGCTGGACGATCGAGTGTGCGATCACCCCGCCCTGCGTCGCCAGGCCGATGAACTCGGGAGTGGTCTCGAAGACGAGGTGCTCGTTCACGAGGGTCGAGTGCGGGCCGGTCTTGGTGAAGGTGATTCGCTGGCGGGTGATGACGCCGGGCGCGGTGAAGGTGTCGACCTCGTAGACGTTGTGGGCGCGATCGAAGCGCATCTGCGCTGCCGAGACGGAGTTGAAGATGGTGCCGTCGGGCAGCGGAATGTCTTCGTACGAGAGGAAGTCGAAGCGGTCCTTGGTGACGCGGATGGGGGTGATCTTGACGAGGAACGGGTGGACGCCGAGCGCGTTGTAGACGTTCGAGTAGATGTCGAAGGTCTTCTTCTGCTTTTCGTCGATGGTGATTGGCAGATCCTGACTCGCCTGCACCATGCCGCGCAGCTCGAGAGGAATCGCGCTGAGCATCTGGAACGTCGCCCAGTCCGTGTTCCACCGATCGATGTCCGCCTGGGTCTGGGCGAACGCGGCGGTCGAGACAGCGAAGGACACCACCAACCACTTCAACGTCAGCTTCTGCATTTTGTTGAAACCTCCTCCCACCATTGGGTGAACGAGATGATGAGGGAGCCCTGGACCTCTCTGCAATGTATCCACCGGACCCAGGTCTGGAGCGCACCAGGGTGTCTGGAGCGTGGTGTCCGAGGAGCGAGTGTGGGTGAGCCGGGACACCCACGTGGGTGGCTCAAGAACCGCGCGCGCTTCAGTCCGACGAGAGCACGTGGGGAGGAGTGGGCTTTCTTCCCAGGCACGCCCCAGGCAGTACAACAGGACTGTGTCCGAGACGCCGTCACGCAGTGGCAGGGCCGCCGCGCTGGTCGCCGCGGGCATTCTCCTCTCCCGCATCGCGGGTCTCGTTCGGCAGAAGTTGTTCGCGGCGGTGTTCGGCAGCGGGCTCGAAGCGGCGGCGTTCTCGGCGGCGACGCGCATTCCGAACGTGCTCCAGAACCTGCTCGGTGAAGGCGTGCTCTCGGCGTCGTTCATTCCCGTCTATGCGGGGCTTCGCGCGAAGGGCGATTCGGAGCTGGCGCGCAAGACGGCGGGCGCGATCTTCGGGTTGCTCTCGTTGCTCGTCGGCGCGGTGGTGGCGGTGGGCCTCTTGGGCGCTCCGTGGCTCGTGCGGCTCATCGCGCCTGGCTACGAGGGAGCGGCGTTCGAGCTCACCGTCTCGTTGGTGCGCATCATCTTCCCCGGCACTGGCGTGCTGGTGCTCTCGGCGTGGTGCCTCGGCATTCTCAACAGCCACAAGAAGTTCTTCCTCTCGTACGCGGCGCCGGTGGTGTGGAACGGAGCGATCGTCGTCGCGCTGATCGTCTTCCGGGGCCAGCCGCTCGACGCGGTGATCGAGGTCGTCGCCTGGGCGACGGTGGCTGGCAGCGTGCTCCAGTTCGTGGTGCAGCTCCCGAACGTGCTCGCGCTCCTTGGCCGGTTCGATCCAAGGCCGTCTGTTTCGCTCGCCTCGGTGAAGGAGGTGCTCGGTGGCTTCGGGCCGGCGGTGGCGGCGCGCGGCGTGGTGCAGGTGAGCGCGTACGTCGATCTCGCCTTGGCCTCGCTGGTCTCGGCGCGCGCAGTGTCGGTGCTCACCTACGCGCAGACGATCGCGCTCTTGCCGATCAGCCTCTTTGGAATGTCGATCTCGGCGGCCGAGCTGCCTGAGATGTCGGCCGACGCGGTGAAGTCGAAGGAGGAGCGCTCCAAGGCGATCAAGGAGCGGCTCGAAGCGGGCCTGTCGCGCATGGCCTTCTTCGTGGTGCCCTCGGCGGTGGCGTTCCTCCTGCTCGGCGATCTGCTCTGCGCGGTGCTGCTCGAGTCGGGGCGCTTCACCCCGAAGGACTCGCGGCTCGGCTGGTACGTGCTGCTCGGCTCGGGCGTCGCGCTCTTCGCCCAGACGAGCGGCCGCCTCTTCTCGTCGACGCTCTACGCGCTGAAGGACACGCGGACGCCATTTCGCTTCGCGGTGCTGCGGGTGGTCGTGGGCGTCGTGCTCGGCTTCACCACCGTTCGAATCGTCGCTCCCGAGTTGGGCGCTCCGACCGATCTCGCGGTCGTCTTCCTCACCCTGACGACGAGCGTCACCGCGTGGATCGAGCGCTCGCTCTTGCGCTCCGCGGTGGAGAAGGAGCTGGGCCGGCTGCCGTCGATCACCCCACGGCTCGTCCGGCTCTGGGGCGCGGGGTTCGTCTCGGCGCTGGTGACGGTGGCGGCGAAGTGGGGGCTGACCAATCACTTCGGGCCACGCCCGTCGGCGCTCGAGGAGTTCGCCGGCGCCTGGCTCGCGTTTCCCAACGTGCCGGCGCTCATGGTGTGGAAGTTCGACGTCGCGACCTTGCTCGTCGCGGTCGGCCTGCTCGGGATCTTCGGCGTGCTCTACTTCGCGCTCACCGCCGCGGCGGGCGTTCCCCAGGCGCAGGCCATCGTGAAGCGCGTGCTCCGGAGAAGGTGATCAGGCCCGGCGCCGAATGAGTCGGGTGATCAGGGTTTCCAGGTTCGCCGATCGCCGATCACCCGCGCGGGGACGCCAGCGACGATCGCCCACGCCGGCACGTCGTGCGTCACCACCGCCCCCATGCCGATGACCGCGTGATCGCCGATCTCGACGCCGTCGGTCAGGCCCGCGTTCGCGCCGACCCAGACATCCTGCCCGAGGCGGATGCCCTTCGAGGTGACCGGTTGTTGGTGAATGAAGCGATCGGGCGCGAGCTGGTGATCGAAGGCGTAGAGCGTGGCGCCGCTGGCGATCCGGCAGCCATCTCCGACGATGATGCCGGCGCTCCCGCCGTCGAGGCTCGCCCGCGCGTTGATGCTGACGTCGGCGCCGATGGTGAGCGGCCCGTGGAGGAACGCGTGCGCGGCGACCGTCGATCGTGGCCCGATGCTGATGGGCCGGCCGAGCTGGGCGAAGATTCCCGCCTCAGGAGCGATGAAGCAGTCGTCGGCGATCGTCACCGTCTCCTCTCGCATCAGCCGCGCGCGGATCTCGTCTTGCCACGGCTTCGCCCACACCAGGTGCGCCGGCTTGAGCTGGGCATAGAGCCACGGCATCCACGAGAGGCGGCGTTTGTGCTGCTCGCGAAACTCCGGCGGAGACTCGGTCGTCACGGAACGATGCGCCGGAACGATTGGTAGTGATCGTCGGAGTAGTACCGCTCACCTTTGCTGCCGGCGACGATCCGTCTGGCTCCCCGAGAGCGTTCGCCCGGGGTGATCACGGTGTATTCGCTCCAGTAGCCGTCGGGCTTGTCCATCAACAGCCCTTCTCGGTTCTTGAAGGTGATGCCGTCGCGCTCGAAGGGGAAGGGGCCCTGGCTCTCGATGCGCTCGAGCGTGTCGCGTGCCTCGCGCGGGAGATCCGCGATCCGAACGGTGGGCTCGTTGGGAAAGATCGGCACCGCGACGTCGCCTCTCGCGGCCGGGGTGTCGAGCGGAGGGAGCGATGGCTTGGTGGGCGAGTCCGGCGTGTCGGTCGTCGGTGTGGTGCGTGGCTGCGGCTTCTTCGGAAGCGGCGGCGTCTGTGTCGGTTCGTCGGGCGTGGGAAAGATCCCCGACGCACCCGCCGGCCCGCTCGAGTGCCGCGTCGCATAGGTGACGATGGTGAAGATCGCGAAGATCAGCCCGACGATGAGTCGCACTTTGTTTCGAGTCACGCCGCCCTCTATCGCTCAGCGCCTGAGCTCGGGGAAACACCAATCGGCGAGGTGCGCGAGGTCCTTCGCGCCGCTCGTCGGGAGCCGACCTCCGCTCGTCGAGGCGCTCGAGGAACGCCTTGCTGCCCTTCGCCACCGGTGAGCCGCCGCCTCGCGCCGAGCAGTGCGGTGACGAGCTCGTCGTGGCTCTTCGCTCACCGCGCGGGGGTCGAGGCCCGCTCGCACCAGCCAGCCGACGCTTGCCTGCGCAGGCGCGGGGGACCACCCGTCGCGCACCCTGTTCCGCACATGGACGATCGGGGCGTTTCCCACCACGTGAGGGAACTTCAAGCCTTGCCCTCAGGGAGCCCACGCATCGCGAGCAGCAAGGTGATCCAACCGCCCAGTTGGAGGAAACCACCGATGGGCGTGATGGCCCCGAGGCCGCGAATGCCGGTGAGGCCCATGAGGTAGAGGCTGCCCGAGAAGACGACGATGCCACCCACGAAGAGGCCCGCGGCGAGCCGGGGAAGCTTGGAGGCGACGTGATGGGCGACCACGGCGGTGAGGCCGAGCGCGAGCGCGTGAATGAGGTGGTACCGCGCGCCCGTCTCCCACCAGCGCAGGCGATCGGCTCCGTCGGCGAGCGGCTCGGCCATGGCCTTGAGCGCGTGGGCACCGAAGGCCCCGAGGATCACTCCGAGGAACGCGAAGCCAGCCGAGAGCATGCCGATGCGGCGATTCATGCCCTTCATCTGCCACGGAGCCTCGCGCCGCGCAGGCCCGATCATTCGCGTCGCTGATGCCCGAGGTCAGCCCTTCACCACCGGGCAGCCCCAGCCGTCGTAGCTCCCCTCGAGCGGGAGGATGATGTCGAGCACCTCGGCGACGAACGCGTCGGCCTGCCCATCGCCCACCGAGTCTTCGCGATGAAACTGGAGCCCGACCGAGCCATCGCTCCGAGTGTCCACCTCGTCGGTGGCGAAGCCCGCGGCCTGGAGCCGCTTCGCCGCCTCGTTCGCCGGTCCCACCCCATCGAAGAACGCCAGGTGATCGACGACCCGCGCGACGGTCATCGCATCTCCCGCCTGTTGGAGTTGTTCGAGCAGGGATCGATTGGCGATCGCCTGCAGCGAGTAGGGGTCGGGGTAGAGCAGTTGGGTGTACGCGCCCCAGTCCGCGTCCTCCGCCGCGAGATACTCGAGCGTGTACGGCGCGAGGTCTCCCACGAGCCCCTTCAGATCGTCGAGCTTCGACGCGTTGGCGGCCGGCACGTAGAAGAAGAACTCGGTGGCTCCCCGGCTGACCAGCCGGCCCACGTAGATGGCATCGACGGCTCCTCGGAGCGCCTCGACCACCCGATCCTCGAGCGCGCCCATCGGCTCCAGCTCGCTCTGGTCTCGCAGCCCATCCGGCCGAGGTTTCAAGAGGGGCACGCGCAGCTGCAGACGAAGGGCGTGGCTCTCCTGCGGCTCGGCGTTCAAGTCGACGACGAAGGACGCCGGCTGCCCGTCGAGGTTGGTCAAATAGAAAGCGAAGTTCTCCTGCCAGCGGCTGGTCATTTCGCGCACGGTAGCGGCGGAGTCGACCGACGAGAATAGCGTTGCGTTGTTCGCGAACCCGTACGACACGCCTCGCATGCCAGTTCGTCGTGGGGCGCTCACCTTCGCCCGCTTTCGTCTCTCTGGAACGGTTCCCAAGGACACCCGCCGGTGGCTCACCAAAGGCCTCGGGGCGCGCGCCTTCGAGCCGATCGATCCGAAGGGGGACGACGATCGTGCCTCCGGCTTCGTCTCGCTCGAGCGCCCCGACGTCGCCGAATTCCCTCCGGGCGAGCTCTTTCGCGGCATGCACGCGCTCTTCGCCTGGCGGGTGGAGAAGCTGCGCATCCCCGGGCAGGTCATTCGCGGTCAGCTCGCCGAGTGGGCGCAGGCCTTCGAGCAGAAGAACGGCCGGGCGCCCGGGCGACGGGAGAAGTCGGAGCACAAGGACTCGCTGCGCCGGAGCCTGCGCGCGAAGACGGAGCCGGCGGTGAAGGTCTTCGACGTGACGATCGATCTCGCCGCGAAGGAGCTGCAGATCTGGGCCGTCGCGCGCTCGGTCGTCGACGAGATCACCGAGGCGCTGGAGTCGTCGCTCGAGCTCGGCCTCGTTCCCTGCGTGCCCGCGTCGTTCACCGATGCCGACACGCTCGATCGGCTCGCGCCCACCACCGAGCTGTTCGGCGACGAGCTCGCACAGGGAGGCGCGTGATGGCTTCACGCAAGGAAGCACAGGCCGAAGCGCGCTTCATGAAGGGCGCGACGGGGGTCGACGGCGCTGCCACGAAGGAAGAGGTCGATCCCGCCGAGGTGGAGCAGGCCAAGGCGCGCGAAGCGCTCTATCGAGGCCGCACCTGGCTGGGCCGCGAGGCGCTCACCTGGGTGCTCTTTCGGAGTAACGACTCCAACGCGATCGCCACCCTCGACGACGAGCCGGTGAAGGTCCTCTTCGCGGGCAAGCTCACCCTGCGCGCGGCCGGCGGCGACATCACCGAGGTGGCGGTGAAGGGCAACAACGCGCCCTACGCGAGCCTCATTCGGCAAGCAGCCGATCGCGGGCTCCTCGTGCACTCGGCGCGGCTCAACGTCACCTGGATGGAGCGGGTCTACGACTTCACCCTCGACGCCGAGCACTTCGACGTGCGCTCCGGGAAGACGCCCGAGCTGCTCGGCGAAGAGGAGGACGAGAAGCTCACCGAGCGGCTCGATCACGTCGCGACGTTGGGCCGGCTCATTGATGCCATCAGCGAGCGTTTCATGCAGCTGCGGGTGTCGCCGCAGTGGAAGAAGACGGTCGTCCCCGAGCTGAAGGCGTGGATGAAAGAAAACTGATGGGGGCCCTTGGCGGGCTCGCTGATCAACCCCTATGGTGCCCCGGCTTTTTCGTTCAACCAACCCGGAGGGAACCCATGTCGCGTATTGCCAAGGCTGATGTGAACCGTGCACTCGAGACCGCCGCCAAGACGCTGGTGCGGCTCGGTGGAGAGGACGGCCGCGTGTCGCGCGCCGAAGTGAAGAACGCGCTCGCCACCGATCGCGTGCCGCGCAACCAGGTCGGCCTCGTCGACATCTTCTTCAAGTTCGTCGACAACCGCGACTTCAAGGCCGGCGCTCAGGTGACCGAGAAGGACATCAAGCGCGCCGTCGACTACGCGAAGAAGCACATGATCGCGAAGTACGATCTCAACAACAACGGCCTGTCGAAGGAAGAGATCAAGGACATGTCGCTGACTGGCAAGCGCGCAGTCGATCTCGCCAAGGCGCTCAAGGCCTCGGCGGCTCCGACCCCTGCCACTGAGTGATTCGACGTCGTCTCAGTACCAAGGCCCGCCCGCACGCGTTGTTGGCGGGCCTTCGTGTGTCCGTTCAGCCCGACTCACGCGGCGCCGGGCCTGATCAACCCGACTCACGCGGCGCCGGGCCTGATCGAGCGCTGCCTGACTCGCTCCGGAGGTGGATCGACGCGGAGCAGACCTTCGTTCATCGGAGAGTCGATCGCCGGCTGCTCGACCCCGGCACGATCTCGGAGGTGCCCCAGTGGCTGCGGCCCGAAGCGCGCTCGCGGCTCGTCTTCCCCAGCGTGTGGCTCGAAGACGGGGAGGGGATTGGCCGTGCGCCGCCAGGCCTCAGCCGCGTTCGTCACGGCCGGCAGCAGCAGCTGTACCTCTGGCATCCCGCGAGCGAGGCGAAGGTCGCGCGGTTCGTTCGAGACGCCGAGCCGGGCCCGCGCTTCTTCGGCGCCGTCACCTCGTCGATCCGAACGGTCCTCCTCTGGCCGGCGGAGCAATCGGCCATCGCTCCGTTCTTCGCCAAGTTTTCGTTGCCGCTCGAGCTCGGCGGCGCACCCCGGCTGCTCGATCGCGCGCACGTTCAGGAAGCGGTCGAAGCGACCGAGCTGCTGAGGCTCGTCGACACCGCCTTCACCTTCGTTCCCGAGCCGTTCGGTGTCGTGCCGCGGCAAGCGCCCGATGCGTCGTTCATCGTGCGCACCGTGCCGACAGGGCGGTGGATGCCCTTCTTCGCCTTCACTGCTCCCAAGCGGGCTCCGCGGGACGCACGGATCCTCGATCGTCTGGTCGATGCCTGGCTCGAGGCGGCCCTCGATGGAATGGCTCTCGAGGCCCACGCGCAGAACGTGCTCGTCGAGGTCGACGCGCGAAGACGCCCGACGGGCCGGTTCGGCTTTCGCGATCTGCACGGCGTGACGGTCGACGCCAACGCGCTGGCTCGTCGATTCCCCGCGCTCGCGGCTCGGATCGATCGGTTGGTCGCCAAGGGCACCCCGCTCTTCCGGGACCCCGACGAGGCGCTGGCCGACAGCTTTCACCGCTTCGTCCTCGGAGGGCCCGCCGCCGGCTTCGCGAACGGCCAGGCGCGCGCCGTGAACCGACTCGGCCGCCGGTTGGGAGTCGACGCGACGTCTCCCGAAGAAGTCGTCGCCGCGGTGCACGTCGAGCGGTCCCGGCAGCTCGAGATCCCGGCTCCGCCTCGATGGCTGGCGCGGTTCCTCTCGCGTGATCAGGGGCCGAACGATCGCACTCGCGAGCCGACGTTCTTCGCGCCCGTCGACTTGTCGCCCCTTCCTCGCGCCTACGATCCCTCGCGCCGTCCGGTGTGGCCGGTCGAGACCCTGGAGCTGCGCCCCTCGGAGCTCGAGGTGCTCGGCTCGCGACGGTGGGCACGGCGCGTCGGAGGGCTCGTCCTTCACCCGTTCATGCGCACGCGGCTCGGTTTGCTCGGGCTCCGCCCGCTCCGCCGCACCCGCTTCTTCGCGAGCCCCACCTCTTCACCACGCACCTTGGCGCTGTGGGACGCGGCCGGGACCGCCTTCGCCGTGAAGGTCTCGCTCGACGTCGAGCTGCTCGGGCTCTCGCGGCTGGTGCATGGCAGCAAGCTCCGCCGGGCGGTGGCGATCGACCGCTGCCTCGAGGCGATCGACCCAGCGACGCTGCGCCGTGAAGGCGTCACCTTTCTGCGCGAGCCCGCCGCGCTCCGAGTTCGTGAGCGTGACGATGGGCAGATCGTGCGGCAGCTGGAACCGTTCCTCGGCGACGTCGCGCCTGGCTTCGGCCTCTTCGCCCAGGGCGGTTGGGTCGATCGCGTGCCTGCGGCGCAGCTGCTCGATCAGCTCGAGCGACGCGTCCTGCGCCCGCTCGCGTCGGTGAGCGCGTTCCTCTTCTTCGAGGAGGGCCTCATCGGGCAGCTGCACCAACAGAACGTGCTCTTCGCGCTGGGAAGGACGGGCGCTCCCACCGGACACCTGGTGATTCGCGACCTCGACGCCTTCGCGATCGACGCACGGGTTCGCCGAGCGCGTGGCCGGCCGTCGGTGGCGCTGCGTCATCGCGTCGAGGTCGGCGCCCTCTACGACCGGGCGTGGGGCCGTTCATGTCGAGGCGACTTCGGGTTCCTCGCCGAGCGTGTGCTGCTTCGCCGTGGGCGTCGCGCCGATCTCGACGAGCTCTATCGCCGCTTCGATCGCGCGTTCCTGCTCGCGGCCGAGCGGCACCTGGGCTCGTCGATCGTTCGCTCCGAGCTCGACTGGGTGCGCCGCCGCAGCCCACGCCTCGCTGATCGGGTGGCACGCTCGGAGTGGACGAGCGCCCAGCTCCTCGATCGCAGCAGCGCGTCGAGCTGGTTTCTCGAGGGTGATCGGCGCCAGATCGGCTACTCGGTGAACGCCCTCGTGCACGCTTGGGTCAAAGCGAGGCAGTAACCGTGCGACATCGTTCGGGAGTTTCAGCTGCGCCCTTGACGTTTCCTGGGCTTGACCGGCCTGGGCGCCTGACGTACACGCGGCACCCTTTCCGGCGAACGCTCACACGCTCGACCGGGACTCGCTTCTGCCAAGAACGAGCTCAAACGAAAACGAGGGTCTCACGATGTACGCCGTCATCCGCACTGGTGGAAAGCAGTACCGCGTGGCCGAAGGCGACGTCATCCGCATCGAGAAGATCGCGGGTGAGTCGGGCGCCGAGGTGAAGTTCGACGAAGTGTTGATGGTCGGTGGAAACGACTCGCCGAAGGTGGGCAAGCCCACCGTCTCGGGCGCCAAGGTGACGGGCAAGATCGTTCGTCAGACCAAGGCCCGCCGGGTCATCCACTTCCGCAAGGAGAAGGAAGGCTGGACCCGCATGCGCGGTCACCGGCAGCCCTTCACCGAAATCAAGATCACGGGCGTCTCGGCGTAAGCCGGCACCTTTCACACTTCACGAGGTCGACTTCCATGGCACACAAAAAGGGACAAGGTTCTTCGCGCAACGGTCGTGATTCGAATTCGCAGCGCCGCGGCATGAAGGTGTCGGGCGGGCAGTTCGTTCCGGCCGGGAGCATCATCATTCGTCAGCTCGGCACGGTGATTCACCCGGGCAACAACGTGCGCGTGGGCCGCGATCACACGCTCTTCGCGCTCGTCGACGGCGTCGTCACCTTCGAGCGCAAGGACAAGAAGCGCAAGCAGGTGTCGGTGTACCCCCCGAAGGAAGGCCAGGCCGCCAAGGCCTGAGTCGTTCCCAACCGAGGCGCTGACTGCCGAGGTGAGGCGGGCCGCGTTCCACGTCATGGTGGAGCCGGCCCGTTTTCTTTTCGTCACGATGCGCGTGGTGGCTGGTATGGCGAGATCATGAAGTTCGTCGACGAAGTGCGCATCAAGGTGAAGGCCGGAGACGGCGGCAACGGCGCGGTCGCGTTCCGCCGCGAGAAGTACGTCGACAAGGGCGGCCCGTCGGGCGGCGACGGAGGCAACGGCGGCTCGGTCGTGCTCAAGGCCACCGAGCAGCTCACCACCTTGCTCGACTTCCGCTACCAGCAGCACTACCGCGCGCAGAACGGCCAGCACGGCATGGGCAGCGACATGAACGGGAAGGGCGCCGACGATCTGGTGCTCGAGTGCCCGGTTGGAACGGTGGTGCGTGACGAGGCGACCGGTGAAGAGTTGGTCGATCTCTCGGTCGCGGGCCAGACCTTCGTGATCGCCAAGGGCGGCCGCGGTGGGCTCGGGAACATCAACTTCGCCACCTCGACCCGTCAGACGCCGCGCTTCGCGCAGGACGGCACGCCCGGAGAAGAGAAGGAGCTGACGGTCGAGCTCAAGCTGCTGGCCGACGTCGGCATCGTGGGCTTCCCCAACGCAGGCAAGTCGACGCTGATCAGCCGCGTCTCTCGCGCGAAGCCGAAGGTGGCCGACTACCCGTTCACCACCCTGGTGCCGAACCTCGGCGTGGTGCCGTACAAGGATCGCAAGTCGTTCGTGATGGCCGACATCCCCGGGCTGATCGAGGGCGCGAGCGAGGGCGCCGGGCTCGGCCACCAGTTCCTCCGTCACGTCGAGCGCTGCCGCGTCCTCGTGCACCTCGTCGATCTCTCGTCCGTCGTCGAGGGGCGAAACCCGGTGAAGGACTTCGACGCCATCAACACCGAGTTGATGAAGTACAGCGCCGCGTTGGCGAAGAAGCCGATGGTGGTGGTCGCGAACAAGCTCGATCTCCCCGATGCCCGCGAGGCGCTCCCGGCGTTCGTGAAGGTGATGGAGAAGCGGAAGATCGCGGTGCTCGAGCTGTCGGGCGCCACCGGAGAAGGCCTCGAAGCGCTCCTCGATGCGTGTGCCCGCGAGCTGTTCAGCCAGGCCTCGGTGAAGAGCCGCGCGAAGGAAGGCGCGCTGCGGAAGGTGATCACCGCCGAGACTGCGTCGCGTGCGCCCAGGGCGAAGAAGCCCGTTCCCGCGAAGCCCGCGCCGAAGAAGAAGAAGAGGACCAGCCGGTGAGCGGTGGAGGTCCCAAGTACGAGCTCCACGAAGGCGCGCCGCTGCCCGACGAGCTGCTCCTCGAGCCCCGCAAGGAGCGCATCGAGCAGGTGCTCGCCAACCGCACCCGGAACCTGGTGGTGGTGCTCGATCGGCTCGAAGACTCCTTCAACATGGCGGCGGTGCTGCGCACCTGCGAGGCGATGGGCGTGCAGGAAGTCCACGTCGTTCGCAACCCGGACGTTCCTTGGTCTCCGAACTCGAAGGTGACCCAGGGCTGCGACAAGTGGCTCGATCTGACCCGCTACGACGACTTCACCTCGTGCCGTCGGGCGCTGAAGGACCGCGGCTTCTCGATTCAGGTGTCGGCGGTGCGCGAAGGCGCGCGGAGCCTCTTCGAGCTGAAGTTCGACACCAAGGTGGCCCTCGTCTTCGGCAACGAGCGCTTCGGCGTGAGCGAAGAGGTGCTCTCGCAAGCCGATGGGTTCTTCTGGTTGCCGATGCTCGGCTTCACCCAGAGCCTCAACATCTCGGCGGCCGCGAGCGCGTCGATCACCCGCGCGGTGGCCTGGCGCATGGAGCACCTCGGCCGCCATGGCGATCTCTCCGCCGACGAGACCCGAGCGCTGCGCGATCACTTCAAGCTCCTCTCGGTCAAGCAACGCGGGCGGCTGTACGGGCAGCACGTGAAGAGGGGCTGACCCGCGCCGTCGAAACCCACGACAGCCGTTTTTCAAGGGAATAGGACGACTTCCACATGCTCGCCCATCTGCTCGCGCTCCTCGTGACCCAGGTCCCGGAAGGCAACCCGATCGCCCTCGCCGCGAAGAAGGCTGCTGCGGCGAGAGATGCGGGCGTACGCGATGCGGGCGTCGCGACGAAGAAGCAGCCCTCCGATGGTGGCGTGCAGCTCGTCGATGCCGGCGTCGCCGATGCGGGGGTCGCGGCGGTGCCCAAGCCGGTGATGGCGCCAGCGGTGAAGCAGCTCGTCGATCGAATGCAGTCGTTCTACGAGACGACCAACGACTTCAGCGCCGACTTCCGCCAGGACTACTTCTACAAGCTCTCCAAGCGCACGCAGACCTCGACCGGCACCGTCATCTTCCGCAAGCCCGGCCTCATGCGGTGGGACTATCTGAAGCCGTCGGCGAAGACCTTCGTGCTCGCGGGAGTGAAGGTCTACATGCACGATCCCGAGGCGAAGCTCCTCACCGTCGCGAGCATCGGCACCAGCAAGCTCTCGGCGTCGGTCACCTTCCTCTTCGGGCAAGGCAAGCTCGCCGACGAGTTCGCGATCACCCAGAAGGCCTGTGACAAGTGCACCGGCACCTTGCTGCAGCTCGACCCGCTCGTGCTCGACCCGCGCTTCCAGCGGATCATGCTCGAGGTCGACCCGACGACGGCCCAGGTGCTCAAGAGCACCGTCGTCGACCCCGATGGGAGCGAGAACGCGATCTCGTTCCTCAACCTGAAGACGAACACGGGCCCGGCCTTCGACGGTGGAGTCGGGAGCGTCGACCCGCGCTTCAAGCTCACGCCTCCGCCGGACACCCAGGTGCAGGACTTCACCATGGGCGTCGGCGCGACCCCGAAGCCCTGAAGACGTCGTCACCTCATCGCGACGCACCAAGTCGAGGCGCGGTCTGCCTCCGCGAGCCGACATGCCATCGGCGCTCGAGAGGAGTACAGCGCGGCCATGCGAGCGCTTTCCCTCCTGCTGCTTGGTGGTGTGGCTGCGTGCAACTGCGGCCCTGGTGGGGTCTCCGTCAACGAGCCTCGGCGTGATGCAGGTGTCGCGGGCGGTGTTGCCGGCGGCTCGGTCGGTGGCGGCGTGGCGACGGGCGGTGGCTCCGCAGGCGGGACCTCGACGAGCGGAGGATCGACGGCGGGCGGCTCGGTGACCGCTGGCGGAGCGTCGGGTGGATCGGTGACGGCCGGTGGGACGGCGGGAGGCGCGGCGGGGGGCACGGCTGGCGGCGTGGTCACGGGCGGTGGAACGGCGGGCGGCTCGGCTGGAGGCGCCGTCACGAGCGGCGGAGCCTCGGGCGGAGGAATCGTGACGGGCGGCGGCTCCGCGGGCGGCTCGGTGGCAGCGTCGACGGTCGTCTACGGGCACTCGGCCGACGTGCTCTACGCGATGGACCCGACGACCAAGGCGGTGCGGCGCATCGGCAGCTTCGACTGTGCCTACGACATCACCGACCTCGCCATCGACGGAAACGGCAACGCCTTCATCGTCGGCTTCACCGGCTTCTATCGGCTCGACTTGAGCAACGCGCACTGCACGCCGATCAACATGTCGACTTCGTATCCGAACTCCTTGAGCTTCGTTCCCAAGGGCACGCTCGATCCCAACCTCGAGGTGCTCGTCGCCTACTCGGGCCGCTTCTACTACCGCATCAACACCACCACCGGCGCGATGACCCAGGTGGGCTCGGGCTTGCCGGTCGACTTCGAGTCCTCGGGCGACATCGTCTCCGTGCAGGACGGAGGCACGTTCCTCACCGTGAAGAACAGCGCGCTCCTGCCGCCGTGCGACGACTGCCTCGTGCAGGTGAACCCGGTGAGCGGGGCGCTCGTTCACAACTACGGCCAGCTCCCGTACACGAACGTCTACGGCATCGCCTTCTGGGGCGGCTCGGTCTACGGCTTCACCGTCGCCGGCCAGTTGTTCGAGATCGGCCCCAACGGCACCGGCATCATCACCACGCCGATCACCATTCCCAACGCGCCGGCCGGGCTCTCGTTCAACGGCGCCGGCTCGAGCACGTCCGTCCCTGTCTATTCGAAGGACGGCGGCGGCATTCGCATCGACTGACTCGGACCGTCCAAGGTACACCACGAACATGCGGTGGCTGGGGTGGTTGGTGCTGGTGACGATCGGGTGCGTTCGCGGGAGTGGACCGCCCGCGGAGCGATCGCTGATCGGCCTCGAGGCGCCGCTCATTCCCGGCCCCGGCCTTCGGATCGCGATCGCCGGGCAGGTCGCCGAGCGGGCGGCCGAGGTGTTGATCGATCTCTCGTCGGCGATGACCGTCGTCACCACGGCCTGCATCGACTCCCCGATGGTGAGCGCGACGCGGGTGAAGGTCGTCGACCCGATGGGCAGCGACGACGTGTTTCAGATCACCCGGCTGGTGGGGCTGAGCGTGGGCGGCCGGAGGTTGGTGCCGTTCGAAGCAGGGCTCAGCGAGTCGCAGCAGTGCACCGTCGTCTTGGGGACCGATCGGCTCGAGGGCGTCGCGATCGAGATCGACCCCGCCCGTCGCCTCGTTCGTTTCGTCGCCTCCCAACCCAGAGAGGCCTGGCTCGCCCACGCCGAGCAGCTCGGCGGAGAGGTCCAGCTGCTCGAGCTCACCAAGGACCCGCAGCACGACTGGCCGCTCCTGGCGGCCCGCTTGAGCCAGGGCCCGCACACCCTCACCGGCACCTTCATGCTCTCGACGCGAGAGCGGTCGAGCCGGGTCTTCGATGGCCTCGCCAAGGCGGCGGAGCTGCGCGCCACCAGCGATCTGTTGGATCAGCTCCAGCTCCCACCCAACGTCGAGCTGCCCGCCGAGCTCACCGTGTTCCAGGGAATGGTCGTCGATCAGGTCGAGCTCGCACCCGGCGTCGGTGCGCAGGGCGTGTCCTTCACCGTCGCGCCCGGCGATCCTCCGCTCGGGGTCGCCGGGTTGATCGCGGCCGACACCTGGGGCCGGTTCTCGAGCGTGATCGATCTCGGCGCGGGCGTGCTCCTCTTGCACCGCCCTCGCCTCATCGCCGCCGGAGATCGCTTTCGCTGCTCGGGCGCGGGGAACACCGTCACCGAAGATGCCTGCTTCGAACTCCATCGAGCGAAGGTCGCCGGCGCGGTCTCGGTGACGACGACGATCTGGCGCCCCCTGCGAGAGGGCGGGCGCGTCTACCTCGACTTTCCCGGGGTGACGCCGGTGTGCCGGGTGGGCCTCACCTTCGACTCCGGTGATCGCGGCCGCAACACCCAACACCTCGTGCCCTGGCCGCGCTTGTTCGAGACGATGAAGCCCTGCGCACAGATGCTCGCCTCGGCGAACGAGGTCAGCTTGGGCCTGTTCGAAGATTCGCCCCTCGCCGAGTGCCCCGGCGTCTGCGCCTTCGCCCAAGATCTCCGCAACGGCCGCGTGAGCTGCGAGTGCCAGCCAGGACCGCTCGGGTTGACACCCGAAGCGCAGCGGCAGGTGCTCGAGCGGCTGCGTCGCGTGCTGGTGCCGTCCGCCGAACCCGAGCCGGGCGACCCACCGTAACCACCTGAAACAATGAAAGAATGCGAGGGTCTTGCGCAGCAGGCGGGGATCGGGTGTCTTGAGCGTTCGTCAACGCTCGTCAACGCCTCTCTTGCCCGGTTCGACATGCCCTCCATCAACTCCGTCCGCACCAACCCGAACATTCCGTCCACGCCGTCGCAGCCTGCCTCCGTGCAGGTGCAGGCGGGTGACTCGCTCTCGAAGATCGCCTCGCGCCTCGGCGTCTCGACCCAGGCGCTGATCGACGCGAACGCGGCGAAGTACCCCTCGCTCGCCAGCAACCCGAACAGCATCAAGGTCGGCTGGCAGCTCAACGTGCCGGGAGCGAACGGCGCGGCGCCGACTCAACCCACCACGCCGCAGCCCGGAGCCTGGGGCACCAACGGCGCGACTGGCGGGCAGCGGGCGACGGGCACCACCACCCGCACCAACGACTTCGGCAACAAGCTGGCCGCAGGCGGAGCGCAGTCCATCGAGCTGCGAATGAAGCAGCACCTCGACTCCATCGAGCGCACGGGCGTCGGGGTCTACTACGGCGATCACTCGTCGATGAAGACGATGACCCCCGACGAGCGCAAGCAGTGGGCGGCCGAGAACGCGAAGCCGGGCGCCACCCCGAGCGCGAACTTCAAGGAGAACTCCTGCATCGGCTGGGCAATGGAGAACGTGGGCGCCGCCTACGCTGCCGCGGGCAAGTCGGAGCGCTGGCGTGAGATTCAGGGCATCGTCGCGTCGAAGGGCTCCAAGGGCACCGACCTCGCGAAGGAACTCCAGAAGGACGGCTGGCAGGCGGTGTACTGGAACCCGGACGCCAAGAACCCGAACGACGGCAACCAGGAGCACAGCTTCTCGGCCTCGCAGGTGGCGCGCGGCAAGCCGTACTACGGCGTCAACATCGACGCGCAGGTGATCAACTACCGCCCCACCGACCCGGACAAGACGAAGCAGGATCTCTCGGGCATCGACAAGCTCTCGAAGGTGCCCTTCTTCTTCGGGCTCGCCAAGGGCGGCATGCACACCTTCGTGGGCCGCAACGGCAACGTGAACGAGTTCCACTGGAACGAGATGCCGAACTCGACGCGGGCGATCGAAGAGCGGCCGCTCAAGGACTGGGGCTGGAACTCGGGCGTCATCATGGTTCCGCCGGGCACCTGGCCGCAGAGCTGATCAGGGCTCGATCCAGATCGCGTTGCTCATCACCCAGGGCCGCTCGGCCTTGATGAAGTCGGTGCGCTTGCCGATGAAGGGCTTGAGGTGCGCGGGCACGATGCGCACCTCCACTCGATAGGCGCCAGGTTGGGTCGGGCTGTGGCGGAGCGTCGGCTCGGTCGTCGACGCCACCTCGTCCCAGCCGCCTTCCTTCGCGCGGAAGAGCCGGGTGGTGATGGTGGGAGCGGGCGCAGCGGGATCGAGCTCGCGGATCGTCGGCGTCTTCACCTCGAGCACCGCGCCAGCCGAGAGCTTCGCGGTGTCGCCTTGCTCCTTGGTGTTCGCGCCCTCGGCGGCGAAGAAGTCGAAGCCCTGTGGTGAGCCGAGGAAGTCGAAGACGCCGTAGAGCCGTCGTGCGCGCAGGGCCTCCTTGAGCGAGCGATCGTCGAAGGCGCCCTCGGCGTCGGGCCGCACCAGGAGGTGGTTGGAGAACATGATCATCATTCGCCGGTAGCTGTCGATGCGCTCACCGTCCTGCAGCTTCTGGGGAAAGGTGTTGCGGTGGCAGTCGGTGCCCATGGTGGTGACGCGGCGGTGGCCTCGCGCGAGCACCGTTCCCCAGGTCGAGAAGTAGGTCGGGTCGTCGAGGGTGAAGGCGGTGAAGAAGGCGTCGGGGTGGGGCAGCCCGTCGAAGTCGTTCAGCTCCACCTTGCCGAACACCAGCTCAGCCGCGATGCCGATGTTGCGCAGGCTGTTGGCGTGCAGGTTGTACATCTCGAAGCCGTCGAGCGGCATCGACCCCAGCTCGTCGGCGGTCCAGTCTTCGGTGTGGGCGACGAGCGCGACCGCGCCAGCGTCCTTCAGCTCGGCGATCGAGACCTCGTCCTTCCCGCCGTAGATCGTCTTCCTCGTCGCGGGCGTACCGACGTGACGCTCGAGGCCGACGGGCATCGTCCCCGTCTCGGTTCCAGCCATCACCAGCGCAGGCACCGAGTTCGGGCAGGCGAGGCGGTTCGCGGTGGGCGCGCCGTCATGGTGGACGAGCTCGTCACCCTCGCTCTGGCGGTGGAGGAGTACGTCGGGAAACTCGTTGTCGGCGAACGAGGTGCCGTGATCGCTCAAGAAGACGAAGTCGAGCTTGGCCTTGCAGAGATCGGCGCGGAAGTCGGAGAGACAGGCCTGGTCGTACACGCCAGCGTCGTCCTTCGGGCGGCCGTCGCAGGCGTCGTGCGAGTAGATCGAGTGCGCGTGCACCAGGCCCTTGCGATCGAGGAAGCCGCGGGCATTCGCGCTGCGCTCGGTCGGGTAGACGGTGCCGGGGCTCCACCTCGGAGGCGGCTGCGCCATCTTGGGCTGCTGCGACGAACAACCGACGAGGGCGACCGCGAGAAGGGGTGACGAGAAGCGCATGGAGGCCGGGTGAGACCACGCCGGGGCGCGCGCTTCAATCCCTCGACGCCGCGGCGTGCCATTCGGGGAGCGGGAGGGGCCGGGCTTCGTCCTGCCACTCGAGGTTGGCGGCGCCGAGCTGGTGGAGCAGCGCGTCGGTCTCGACCGTCGGTTGCCTGGTCGGCCCGCGCACCCGGTGACAGAAGAACGTGCGGCAGCCGAAGGGCCGGTCTTCGTACACCGTGCATCGCTGGCCCACTTCGTCGAGGAAGGGGCAGCCACCGTCGACGCGTCGAGGAGGAAGGGGCCGCTGCACGCGACGTAGCCGCTCGAGGAGGACTTCCCATTCGCTCGGCCAGAGCCAGGGCGGTCGCCCGGTGGTGGCGAGCTGGCAGCACTCGGCGGTCGACGGGCACGACCACCTGGCGAACAGCGCCGAGGCGCGCCGGAGGATGTCGCGGGTCTCGGCGAGCGCCCGCTTCCTCGCGACGGCCGGCACGGCACTCTCGTCGTCGTGTTCGAAGCCCATGGCGAAGCGATAAACACCGTCGGGTTCGTCTCGTCACGAGCTGAGCGGACTGCTCTCGAGCCGAGCGCACGATCGACCCACACGAGCGGTGTGGTAGCGTCGCCGACGGGAGGAAATCCATGAAGCTCGCTCCAGATCCTGCGCCGGCCGGCGCGATGTGTGCCGCACACCCCGAAGCCGCCGCCGACAGCGTCTGCAGCCGCTGTGGGAACTTCATGTGCTCGACGTGCTCCGATCGCCGCTCGGGCATGTTGTGCCCTGCCTGTCGCGAAGCGCTCGGCACCTTCCCCCTCAAGCGCGACGACTACGACTTCTCGCGCATGTGGAACCTCGTCTTCGAGACGTGGCGGCGCGACCTGGTGCTCCTCGGAGTCTGCGGCCTCATCTTCAGCGGCATCAGCGCGATCGGTCAGGTGGTGTTCCAGGTCTTCTCGGTGCCGGGGCAGATGCTGCTCGCGACGGGCAAGAAGGAGAACCTCATCGCTGGAGTCGTCGTGATGATCCTCACCTTCACCCTCGGCTTCGCGGCGATCTTCGTCGCGCAGGGCGTCGGCCTGATGGGGCTGGTGCGGGTGGCGATGGACTCGCTGCACGCGAAGAAGGTGCAGGTCCCGCGCATGTTCTCCCAGCTCAAGAAGATCGGCCGGTACCTCCTCATTCAGCTCACCCTCACCTTCGGGCTCGCCATTCCGACGATGCTCATCTTCGGGCTCGCCTTCGCGCTCGCGGTGCTGGTGGGCGGCGGCTCGTTCAGCGGCGAGGGCATCGAGCAGGCCTTTCGGAGCCCCGCGGCCGCCATCATTCTGCTGCTCGCCTTCGTCGGGTTCTTGGTGGCGACGATCTACATCACCATTCCCTTGAGCCTCGCCCAGTTCGAGCTCGTCTACTCGGGCTGCTCGGCGATGGACGCGATCCGCCGCGCGTGGATGCTTGGCGATGGCCACCGAATCACCATCTTTGGCTACACCTTCGTCGCCGGCCTGGTGGGCTTCGCGCTGATCATCGTCGGCTTCATGGCGCTGTGCGTGGGCGTGATCATCGCCGCGCCGCTCGCCTACGCCTTCATCTTCATGATGCAGGCGGCGGTGTTCCTCACCCTGCGCAACGGCTCGGGGCTGCCCGCCCCCGAGGAGCACTGATCAGCACTTCCACCCGCGGACGACGCAGCGCCTCGAGGTGGGGTCGCAGATCGGCTCGCGCTCTCCGTCCTTGCAGGGCCGAAAGGGCTTGGCCTTCTTCTTCGAGGGAGGCGCCCTCACTGGGTGGACCACCGGCTCGGTCGCCAGGGCGCAGTCCGAGTCGCGCGAGCACGCGATCGGCTCGATCCACACGTAGTGGCAGACGTTCTTCACGCACCCGCACGCGCCACCTTCTTCCGGCGTGGGCCAGGTGGAGGTGCCTTGGTCGGTCGAGCAGGTGGGCCCGCTCAGCTTGCAGTCGTCGCGGGTGGTGCAGTGCGTTCCGGCGACGGGGCCGTTCACCCCGCGAGAAACGCCGCCGTCCTGAGCGAGCGCGGGCGCGGCGAGGAGGAGCAGCAACAGGCCAGTTCGCATGATCAGAGCACTCGCAGCACGAAGCACTTGAGGTACCGCGTCTCTCGCAGCCCGAGCAGCACCGGGTGATCTCTCCCGGCGCCACGCTTCTCGATGATCTGCACCCGGCGCTTCGAGTCCGCGGCGGCCGAGTCGAGCATCTCTTCGAAGCGGGCCTCGTCGATGTGGTGGGTGCAGCTCGCGGTGATCAGCGTGCCGCCTGGGTTGAGCAGCTGCATCGCCCTGAGGTTGATCTCCTTGTAGCCGCGGGTGGCGGCTGCGATCGCGTCCTTGTTCTTCGCGAAGGAGGGCGGGTCGAGGACGATGGTGTCGAAGCGCCTGCCCTCGTCGAGGGCGTCGCGGAGGAAGTCGAAGGCGTTGGCACACACCGTCTCGACGTTGGGGAGCTGATTTCGTTCAGCGTTCTTCTTGATCTGGCCGCAGGCGGCCTCGGAGATCTCGACCGCGGTGACCTTCTTGGCTTTGAGGGCGAGCTGGAGAGCGAAGCCTCCGGTGTAGCTGAAGCAGTCGAGCGCCTCGCCGGTGCCGAAGTCGGAGGCGCGCACGTGGTTGTCGCGCTGATCGAGGAACGCGCCGGTCTTCTGGCCGTGGAGCAGATCGACGTCGAGCAGCACGTGCCCTTCGCGGTACGAGGTGACCTGGGGCAGCTCACCGAAGAGCAGGCCCTTCTCCGGTTCGAGGCCCTCGAGGTGCCGAACGTTGGCGTCGGAGCGGTTGACGATCGCCTTGGGCTTGAAGTGCTGGGCGAGCAGCTCGACGAAGAGCGCCTTGCGTCGCTCGGTGCCCGCGTGGAGGAACTGCACCGAGAGGGCGTCACCGAACCGATCGACCACCAGGCCCGGGAGCAGATCGGCCTCTCCGTGCACGACCCGGTAGGCGCGCTCCTCGGGGTACTCTCGGCGACGGAGCGCGTCGGCGGCCTGCAGCCTCGCCCGGAAGAAGTCGGCGTCGATCGCCGCGTCGTCCCACGCGAGCCAGCGGAGCGAGATCTTCGAGGCCTTCGAGTACAGCGCCTGACCGAGGAACCAGCCGCGGGTGTCTTCCACCCGCACCACGTCTCCGGCCTGCACATCGTCGCCCACCGACTCGACGTCGGCCGCGTAGATCCACGGGTGGCCGTTCTTCCACCGCTCGACGCCCTTCTTGGTGATGCAGGCGGTGCCCTTCTTCACAGCGAGATCACCTTGTCGACGACGACCTGGCCGTGGCCGTCATCGGCGACGGTGCACATCGCGACGGTGGGATCGTGCTCGAGGAAGAGGTGCCAGCCTTCTTCGACGGCCTGGGCGAGGAGCTGCTTCTTCTCCTCGATGACGGTGAGCGGGTAGAGATCGTACGCGGCGATCCACGCGGGTTTGAGGTGCGCGGTGGTGGGGATCAGATCTCCACAGAAGATCACCGTCTGCTCGTTCGCCTCGAGCCGGACCAGCTGGAGCCCGACGGTGTGCCCCTCGGAGACGAAGAGGGTGACCCCGGGATAGAGCTCGGTGCCGCCTTCGAGCAGGTGGAGCCGGCCGCTGTTCTCGAGCGGCTTGAAGTCGTCGACCCGGAAGCTGTGCCGATCCTTGTCGGTCGCCTGGTGCGCCCATTTCCAGTGCCGGCGCTGCAGGTGGTAGGTCGCGTTGGGGAAGGCGAGCTTCGGGTGGCCGGCTTCGTCGCGCACGGTGCCGCCGGCGTGATCGAAGTGGAGGTGGGTGAGCACGACGTCGGTGATGTCGTCGCGAGTCATTCCCGCCTTGGCGAGCTCGGCGTCGAGGCCCAGCCCATCGTGAGAGACGCCGTAGAGATCTCGGTGCCGGCCGTCCCACCTCGAGCCGATGCCGTCGTCGACCAGAATGCGCCGCTTCCCGTCGACGATCAGCATGCAGCGCAAGGCGAGGTTCACCCGGTTGCGCGCGTCAGGGACGAGCTGCTTCTCCCAGAGCGGCCTGGGCACGACCCCGAACATGGCGCCGCCGTCGAGGGCGAAGGTGCCGTCGCGTACCTCGTGCACGGTGAGGTTCCCGAGGGAGAAGGGCATCGCGCGGAGTGTCACACCCTTCGTCGGCGCGCGCTACACTCGGCGTTCATGCAGACGTCGTACGATCTGGTGCTCCACCCGATGACGCCGAACGGCGCGCTCGACGTGGGGCCGGTGCAGGAGGCGATCCGTGGGCGGGGGGGCGTCGCTCGTGCCGATGGCGCGCTGCTCTGGCGATTCCCGGCTGGCGACGTGGTGACCTGGCCGCTCAAGGAGTCGGAGGTCGTGCGCGGGCTCGAGCTCAAGGTGCCGTTCTCGGAGCGCACCGAGTTGCTCACCCAGGTCCTCTCCGCGGCCGTCGAACTCGCGCGCGCGCTCGGGCTCAGGCTCGTCGACCCGCAGCTGCAGCGCACGGTGCTGGAGGCCGACGCCGGCGCGATCACCGACGAGTTCCTCCGGATCGCGCGCTATGCAGGGCAGTACTACGGCATCGGCGACGCGCTCCCGATGGCGATGACGCCTGGAGAAGAGGGGCTCTCTCCGGTGATGAAGGCCTTGCTCGCCCTGGCGGTGATGGGGTTGAGCGCGTGGCTCGCCTATCAAGCGCTCGCGCCGCCCGAGTGACCGAGGCGCCAGCACCGATGCAGGGCGCGGCGGAAGTCCTCCGGTCGCTTGGTGATCTCGGTCGCGCCACGCACCTTGGACGAGAGCTCGAACTCGAGGCAGTTGTTCGAGAAGTAGATCGTGCCCGACGGCGCGAGGCGCGCGAGGCAGCGGTCGATCAGCCACGGGTGATCGCGCTGCACCTCGAAGCGACGGCCCATCTTCTTCGAGGACGAGAACGACGGCGGGTCGACGACGATCAGATCGTAGCTGCCGCGATCGTGCTCGAGCCACGCCAACACGTCATCGCGAAGCACCCGGTGCTGCGCGCTCGGAGCGAACCCGTTCAGCGCGAAGTTGCGCTCGGCCCAGGCGCAGTAGGTGTTGCTCAGGTCGACGGTGGTGGTGCTCGACGCTCCGCCGGCGAGCGCGTGCACGGTGAACGCGCCGGTGTACGCGAAGAGATTCAAGAAGCGCTTCCCCTTCGCTTCCTGGCCGACCTGCCGACGGGTGAGGCGGTGATCGAGGAACAGCCCGGTGTCGAGGAAGTCGGTCAGGTTGCACTCGAAGCGCCGGCCGTATTCCTCGACGGTGACGAGGCGAGACGAGGTGCTGGCCTTCTCGAACGGCGCTTCGCCCCAGGCCTTCGGCTCGTGCAGCTTCACGAAGACGTCGGAGCGCGCCACCTCGAGGCCCTGGCTGCACGCGGTGGTGAGCTGCTCGACGAGCGCGCTGGTGCCTTCGCGGAGCTGCTTCTTGCGCGGGTACGCGATGACGTGCACCAGGGCGCCATAGAGATCGACCGCCACCGGCCACTCCGGCATGTCGAGATCGTAGAGCCGGTAGGCGGTGACGGTCTCCCGCCTGGCCCAGGCGCGGCGGTGCTTGGCATTCTTGGAGAGCCGGTTGGCGAGCGCGTCGACGGCGGACACGGGCGGACTTCACCGTATTCAGGTGGCGGTGGAAAGCGCTACACGGCTCGCATGACTCGAACGTCTTGGGCGCTCCTCGCGATCGCACACACGGCCGCAGCTGCAGAAGGGAAGTGGACGCCGCAGCAGGTGCTCGAGCTCGGGCCGCAATGGGTGAAACGGCAGGGCTTCTCGCTCCCGCTCTCGAAGCTGTGGGACGAGAAGGCCGGCGGAGGCCTGCTCGCGAACGCCGTGCAGCTGCCAGGGTGCTCGGGCAGCTTCGTCTCCGCCGAGGGCCTGCTCATCACCAACCACCACTGCATCGTCGGCATCTTGCAGGAGCACTCGACACCTGCTGCGAACTTGGTGAAGGACGGCTACCTCGCGCGAACCCGGGAGGACGAGAAGGCGGCGAAGGCGTTTCGGCTCCAGGTGCCGAGGCGGTTCGTCGACGTGACCCAGCGGGTGCTCGCGGCGATCCCCGACGGCGCTGACGATCTGACGCGCTTCCGTTCGGTTGAGGCGAGCCAGAAGTCGCTCGTCGCCGAGTGCGAAGCCAGGCCGAACACCCGCTGCACCTTCGCGGGCTTCGACGGCGGGCTCTTCTTCACCCTCACCGAGTTCGAGGAGCTGTCCGACGTGCGGCTCGTCTACGCGCCCCCGGAGCAGGTGGGAACTACGGCGGAGAGACGGACAACTGGAGCTGGCCGCGACACACCGGCGACTTCTCGCTCGTGCGTGCCTACAAGGACGGCAAGCCCTACCAGCCCACCTATTGGTTCCCCGTGTCGACGAAGGGCGTGAAGCCTGGCGACGCGGTGGCGGTGCTCGGCTACCCAGGCGTGAGCTATCGATCGTGGCTGGCCGACGAGATGGTCGAACGGCGCGACCTCTACTTTCCTCACGCGCGCGCGCTGGCGGCGGAGTGGATTCGCATCATGCAGGAAGAGGGGAGCAAGAAGCCGGAGGTGGCGATCGCGGTGTCCGACGATCTTCGCGGGCTGCTCAACCGGCGGAAGAACGCCGAGGGGCAGCTCGCCGGCATGGCGCGCGGGAAGCTCATCGAGAAGCAGCGAGCCTCCGAAGAGACGGTGCGCAGCTGGGCCCTCAAGCGGCTCGATCAGAAGGCCGCGCTCGACGCCTACGACGGGCTCGTCGCGCTGGGTGAGCAGAAGCGCGCGAGCTGGGATCGGGACTTTCTCCTCGACGCCATCGGCTGGGGCCCGCGGAGCCTCTCGTGGCCGGCCACCCTGGTGCGCAAGTCGACCGAAGGCGTCAAACCCGACGCCGAGCGCGAGCCAGGGTTTCAAGAGCGCGACTTCGCCCGCCTCAAGGAACGCCTCGAGCGTGATCAGAAGCGCTTCTCCCCGGCAGTGGAGCTCCGGGTCTTCGCCAGCTGGGTGCTCCACGCGCTCGCCTTGCCCGACCCGCAGCGGCTCCCGTCAGTCGAGGCGCGCTTCGGGAAGTTCCGCAAGCCTGACAAGTCGGTCGATCTCGACGGGCTGGCGAACGAGCTGACGAGGCTGATCGCGCTCTCCAAGGCGATCCAGGTCGGCGAGCGAATGAAGATGTTCGACGAGTCGCCCGAGCAGCTCAGCGCACGGAAGGACCCGCTGCTCGAGCTGGGCTTCGCGATCGATGGAGAGCGTCGCGAGCTGAAAGATCGTCGCGATCGCTGGAGCGGCACGATCCTGAGGCTGCGGCCGGCGTGGCGGCGTGCGGTGCTCACCCAGGGAGGAAAGCCGGTGGCGCCCGACGCGAACAGCACGCTGCGGGTGACCTTCGGCAAGGTGCAGGGCTATGCGCCGCGCGATGGCCTCGTCGCGCAGCCGCAGACGACGCTCGCGGGGGTGCTCGAGAAGCACACGGGCGACGGGGACTTCGACGTTCCGGCGAAGGTGCGTGACGCGGTCGCGGCGAAGAAGGTCGGGCGTTGGGTCGATCCCTCGCTCGAGGACGTGCCGGTCGATTTCCTCTCCGACTGCGACACCACGGGTGGCAACTCCGGGAGCCCGACGATCGACGGGAGCGGCAAGCTCGTCGGAGTGAACTTCGATCGGGTCTGGGAGAACGTCGCCAACGACTTCGGCTACAACCCAGCGATCGCGCGCAACGTGAACGCCGACGTGCGCTACCTGCTGTGGCTGCTCGAGGAGGTCGAGCAAGCCCAGCCGCTCGTGAAGGAACTCTCGGCCGTGCGCTGATCGGAACGAGGCGGGTGCGGCGGGTCAGCGAGCGCGATCGCGATCGGCGTGGCTCCCGGTGAGGGGAACGAAGCGCACCGGCATGAGCCGCTGGGTGACGAGGCTGCCGTCCCCCTGCTTGGTCAGCACGTCGAGCGAGAGATCGTCGGGCGAGGCGCCGACGGGGATCACCAGGCGTCCGCCCACGGCGAGTTGATCGACGAGGGGCTGGGGAACGCGCGCGGCACCTGCAGCGACGATGATGACGTCGAAGGGCGCGGCCTCGGGCCAGCCGAGGTACCCGTCACCTGCACGCACCTGGGCGTTCTTCACTCCGAGGGAGGCGAGCGTCTTCGCAGCGCCGGTCGCGAGCGGCGCGACGATGTCGAGGCTGTAGACGTCGCGGCAGAGCTTCGAGAGCAGCGCCGTCTGGTAGCCGCAGCCCGTTCCCACTTCGAGCGCACGGCAGGTCGGGCCGGGCTTCGCGGCCTGGAGGGTGAACGCGATGAGCGAGGGCTGGCTGGTCGTCTGCCCGTGGCCGATGGGGAGCGGTCGATCCTCCCAGGCGAATGGCCGCTGGGCCTCGGGCAGAAAGGCCTCGCGCGACACCGACTGCACGGCGGCGAGCACGCGCTGATCGGTGATCCCCAAGCGCGTGAAGGCGGCGCGCCACTCGGCCGGTGCGGGCGCACTGGTGGGCGGCGCGGCCTGGGCCACCGACGTGATGGGCATCAAACTCAGGGCAAGTCCGAGACGATTCATGAAAGACCTCTCTCCTTCAGTACAGCAGCGGTCGACGACCGCCCGTCACCCGAGTCGCGGACCTGCCCGTTCGTTGCCCAGACTCCTCTGTGGATCGCGCAGTCCTCGCGAACTATGTCGCCGCGCATGCGCTTCGACACGCTCGCCATCCACGCAGGCCAGGAACCCGACCCCACGACCGGCGCGATCATGACGCCGGTGTACTTCACCTCGACCTACGTGCAGGCCGGCCCGGGTGAGCACAAGGGCTACGAGTACTCCCGCACCCGCAACCCCACCCGCACCGCGCTCGAAGGCTGCCTCGCCTCGCTCGAGGGCGCGTCACACGGCTTCTGCTTCGCGTCCGGGCTGGCGGCGACCGACTGCCTGATGCACCTGCTCGAGACGGGCGATCACGTGGTCGTCTCCGACGACGTGTACGGCGGCACCTTTCGGCAGTTCGACAAGGTGTTCAAGCGCATGGGCCTCTCGTTCTCGTTCGTCGACATGACGAAGGTGGAGAACATCGAGAAGGCGATCACCCCGAAGACGAAGATGATCTGGGTCGAGACGCCCACGAACCCGATGCTCAAGCTGATCGATCTCGCCCGTGCGGCCGAGATCGCCAAGAAGCACAAGCTGCTCAGCGTCTGTGACAACACCTTCATGACGCCGTTCTTTCAGCGGCCGCTCGAGTTCGGCTTCGACATCGTCACCCACTCGACGACCAAGTACCTGAACGGGCACAGCGACGTCGTCGGCGGCTTCACCTGCACCAACGACAAGGCCCTCGCCGACCGCATCGGCTTTCACCAGAACGCCGTCGGCGGCACCCCCGGGCCGATGGACTCGTTCCTCGTGCTGCGCGGGGTGAAGACGCTCCACTTGCGCATGGAGCGGCACCAGCAGAACGCCTTCAAGGTGGCCGAGTGGCTCCAGAAGCACCCGCTGGTGACCAAGGTGACCTACCCGGGCCTCACCACCCACCCGCAGCACGAGCTCGCCAAGAAGCAGATGAAGGGCTTCGGCGGGATGATGACCTTCGACATGAAGGGCGGGCTCGAGAACGCGCGCCGCTTCCTCAAGACGGTGAAGATCTTCGCCTGCGCCGAGTCGCTCGGCGGCGTCGAGTCGCTCATCGAGCACCCGGCGATCATGACCCACGCCTCGGTGCCCAAGGAGAACCGCGAGAAGCTCGGGATCACCGACGGGCTCATTCGGCTCTCGGTCGGCATCGAAGACGCGCAGGATCTGATCGACGATCTCGATCGCGGCTTCAAGGCCGTCTGATCACTTCCCCTGCGCGCCGAAGTACGTCGAGAGGGCCTCGGCCGCATGTCTTCGTTTGGGGTGATCCTTGGGCGCCAGCTCGAGGAACTTCATGTAGCGCTGCTTCCCGCCCTCGGCGTCTCCGAGGCGCATCGCCATGTCTCCCGCGATCAGGTAGCAGTCCACCTTCATCGGGTCGGCGGTGATGCAGGCTTCGGCGGTCTCGTTCGCAGCGACCCAATTGCGGTAGCTGACCCACTGCTCGGCGCGCTCGAGCAGGTTCGAGACGTCGTCCGGTGAAAGCGAGGGAGCGGTGACCTTCGGTGCCTGTTCCACCGGTGGCAGCGGCGGCGGGGCCTTGGGCGTGGCGACCAGGGGCGCTGCGAGCGGGGTGGGGCGGGGCGGCGGCGCGGTTGCCGGGTCGGGCTCACTCGTCGCGAACAGGACGACTGCGATCACTCCGGCGACCACGACTCCGAATGCGGCAAGGCCGACGATCGTCCCCTTCGAGGTTGGGGCGTCTTCGCTCTTCGCCTTGGCCAACGCTTCCAGCACTTCGCCCATCGTCTGCGGGCGCTCGGCCGGGTCCTTCTTCAGCATTCGGCCGATCAGCTCGGCGAGGGGGCGTGGCACCGAGGCAGGCAGCGCAGGCGGTTGTTCGCGCACCTGCTTCACCATCACCATGTGCGCGGAGTCGCCCTCGAAGACCGGCTTTCCGGTGACCAGCTCGTGGAGGATCACCCCGAGCGAGTAGATGTCCGTGCGCCCGTCGATCTCGTGCGCCTGCGCCTGCTCGGGAGACATGTAGGCCGGCGTTCCGAGCACGAGGCCGACCGAGGTGTTGCTCCGGGAACGCTGCTTGACGCGCGCGATGCCGAAGTCGAGCAGCTTGAGCGAGAAGCCCCCGCCAGGCTGCTCGGTGAGCATCACGTTGTCGGGCTTGAGATCGCGGTGGACGATGCCGTGCCGGTGCGCCGCCGCGAGCGCTTCGGCGATCTGCGTCGCGATGGCGATGACTCGTTCGGGTGGGAGCGCGCCTTCCCGCAGCGTCACCGCGGTCAGGGTCTCGCCCTCGATCAGCTCCATCACGAAGTACAAGACGCCGTCTTCGGTCTGCCCGAGATCGGAGACGTCGATGATGTTCCGATGGCCGATGCGGCTGGCCGACATCGCCTCGAGCTTGAACCGCTCGACGAGATCCGGGTCGGTCATGCGCCCGGCGAGCATCACCTTGAGCGCGAGCTGCTTGCCGAGGGCGACGTGCTCGACCTTGAAGACCTCTCCCATGCCGCCGGCGGCGAGCGAGGCGAGGACGCGGTAGCGCCCGTCGATGACGTCACCAATCGAGAACCGATCTTCGATGGGCTGGTGGTTTCCGCTCGAGTGCTTGGGGATGTAGGTGTTTTCGAGCCCAGAAGACGCCACGCGACCCTCGGCGGAGGAGGACGAGCGAACCAAACCAGGAAACGAGGCGCCCTGTCACTGCGAGTTCGGCTGGCGATAGCGGCTGTCGGTCGACGCGGGGTGCGGTAGAACTCGCCCCGTGACGTTTTGGGCCGTCCTGTCCTGCCTCGCCGCGTTGCCGGTTCCTCCGGAGTGCGAGGCCCCGCCGCTCCACGACGTCGCTCCGCTGAAGGCCTTCGCGCAGAAGAGCGGCACCTTGTCGGTGGGGCTCGATTCGGTCGCGACCTGGTGCTTCGACTCCGGAGGCGCATGGACTGGTGGGCAGCGTCCCGAGGCTGGGAAGAAGCCCAAGCCAGTCGATCCTGCCGCGCCGGCGGTCGGCGATTGCGCGCGCTCGCTGTCCTCGTGCGAAGAAGCAAGAGCCTCGCTGACGCCCGAGCTCGTTCAAGCGCTCACCGATGCGCTCGCCGATCTGGAGCGCCCGTTTCGCGGTCAGAAGTACGTGCCCAAGCGGAGCGGTCTCGCCGAGCGGCCCTCGACGGCGGTGAACTGCAAGGACCGCACGCGCCCAGAGCTCTTCGCGCAGGCGCAGGCCCGCATGGATCTCGCCCGGCTCGCCTCGTCGGTGCAGAACGAATACGCGAACTACAAGACGTGGCTCTACGCACGCGGCCTCGAGTGCGGGCAGCAGGTGCGCACCGGGCGGGTCGACAACACCAAGCTCGCCGTCTCGGTCGATTCGCCCAGCAACGCCGGCGGCGGCGCAGCGCTCGTCGCGAAGAGCGGCGCAGGTGGCGGAGCGGCTGGAACGAAGCCGACGCCGCCGAGCTCCGAGGGGCCGAGCGTCGCGGGCGCCGGTGGAGGTGCAGCCCTCGGCAAGGGAACGCCGAGCGCAGGCGGAGGTGCGGCCGTCGTCGTCGCACGGCCCGTCGGCGGCGGGAGTGCGCTCGCGAGCGACCCAGGAAGAACCGGCGCTGGAACGACGGTCGCCACCGCCTCCGCGGGAGGGCCGGGCTCGACGGGCTCGGGCACCACGACGACGCCCACCGCGAACCCTTCGGGCACACCGCCGATCGGTCCGGCGACCGTCGCAGCGAACACCACGACGACTCCGACCGGCACGAACCCCTCGGGGACGCCACCAATCGGACCGGGCACGGTCGGAACGTCGCCGAGCGGGACGAACGCGTCGGGAACACCACCCATCGGTACAGGTTCGACGACGCTCCCGAGCGACGTCCCCGCTCCGAAGAACGAGCTCCTCGAGACGTGGAAGGGCCTCGCCGCCCAGCGCGGGAAGATGGAGCTCGATCGCGACTACACCTTGGGCTTCCTCGCTTCCCGTGAGCTGCGCGACTGCCGATGCCAGCGAACGAGCCCGGCCGGCGTGGTGACCCGCCTCGAGTCGGGCGACGGTGTCACTCAGCTCGAGACCGACAGCCCGCGCGCGATTGCCTGTGAGCACTGTCTGCAGAACGCGTTCGCGGCGTGGCGGGGCCGGGTGCAGAAGCAGTGCGCGTTGCTCCCCGAGCTGTCGCAGTACGAGCTCGAGGTGCTCCAGAAGAGCGACGACGGCAACGGGCTTCCGCCACGCTGTCTCCTCGATGCCTACGCCAAGCGAGGGCTCGACGCGGGTGTTCTCCTCGCGCAGGTCACTCCGCCGAAGCCACCGCCCTCGACGGGGCCGCTCGCCACCGGGACGACCCTCACGGTGCCGCTCGACCCGAAGCAGCCACCGACCGCGGCGCTCCAACCAGGCCCGACGGGGATGCCGCGCTTCGAGCCGACCACCGCCCTCGCCGACGGCTTCTACCGCCCGACCGAGCCCGCGCCGATTCCCCTCCGAGAGGACGGCCGGCTCTACGTGCGTGTCTTCATGAGCTCGACCTGTGCTGCCGACGTGCTCCCCGGCCCAGTCTTGGCGCGCACTGGCGATCTGCTCCTCATTCCCTACGGCGCCCGGGCGCTCTCGCTCCGCAGCCCCTGTGGTGGCCTCGCCGAGGTGTATTGGGGTCGGGAAGCGACGCCTCGCGTGTCGGAGGTCTTCGGCCGCAACCAACCGCTCCACTTTCAGTTCAAGCCCCAGTGAGCCTCGAGAACGTTCCTGGACAGCTCGTGAAGGCGGTCTTCCAGCGGGTGCTGTTTCAAGATCTCTCCGCCGAGCTCATCGGTGCGCTCGCGAAGGCGGGCCTCGATCTCTCCGTCCCCGTCCAGCCGGCGTACCCGAAGGCGGTGTGGTGCCAGTCGATCGAGCTCACCGCCGAGTCGCTCTTCCCCGAGGCGGCTCCAGACGCGCGGCTGCGCCGGTTGGGCCGACACCTGATCGAGTCGCTCGAGTCACGCCGCTTGGTGAGGGGCCCGTGGCTGTCGATGGCGAAGCTGATGGGGCCGAGGCGGGCGCTCAAGCAAGGCGCGGAGATGGGCGCGCAGTTCAGCCCTGTCGCGCTGCACGTGAAGGAGCGCAGCTCGAAGCTGCTCGAGGTCTCGCTCGAAGAAGACGCGCAGCCCGAGTTCCTCGCCGGTCTGCTCGAGGGGTTGGTCGAGGCGCTCGGAGGCAAGAGCGCGCAGGTGACGATCGAGTCGGTCGTGCATGGTCGCGCGGTGATGGCGGCGAGCTGGCGGTGAGCGATGAGCGCGCTGTTTCCGCTGCTCGAGGCGCCTGACGATCGCGTGGTGCTGAGGGTGGGCGAGGCGAGCCTCACCGCGAAGCAGCTGCAGGCTCGGTGCGTGGGTCAGCTTCGTGAGCTCGAAGCGCGAGGCCTCGAACGCGGCGCGCACGTCGGCGTCTGGACCCAGCCGTCGATCGACACCTGCGTGACGTTGCTCGCGAACGCGGCGGCGGGCTTCGTCACCGTTCCGCTCGATCCAAAGCTCGGCCCTCGCGAGCTCGGTCACGTCCTCTCCGATGCGCGCCCGCTGGTCACCTGCGCCGCCGATGCCGACGCGGTGAAGGACAAGGCCAACGTGCCGGTGCTCTCGCCGGCGCAGCCGCGGGAGGGCTCCATCGCGTTTCGCCAGCTCGATCGCGAGCCGCTCTTGGTCCTCTACACCTCGGGCACGACGGGCTTGCCGAAGGGCGCGGTGATCTCCTCCGCGAGCGTCGCCTTCGATCTCGATGGGCTCGCCGCCGCCTGGCAGTGGACGAGGGAGGACACGGTGGTGCACGCGCTGCCGCTCTTCCACGTGCACGGGTTGGTGCTGGGCCTGTTCGGCTCGGTGCGGGCGGGCGGGGCGCTCCACTGGTTTCCCAAGTTCGAGCCGGCGGCGGTGGCGAACGCGCTCGCGGCGCGGCGCTCGATGCTCTTCGCGGTGCCGACGATGTACCACCGCTTCTCCGAGTCGACCGATCGCGCGATCGTCGAGGGGCTCCGGGCGGCGAGGGTGTTGGTCAGCGGCTCCGCGGCCCTGGCGCAGCGTGATCAGCAACGGCTGGAGTCGCTCACCGGCCAGCGCGTGCTCGAGCGCTATGGGCTCACCGAGACGCTCATCAACACGGCCGTGCGGGCGGGGGCCTCGTTCCCGCCGGGGTCGGTCGGGCAGGCGGTCGAGGGGGTGGACCTCCAGCTCGTCGACGACGCCCGCCAGCCGGTACCGCTTGGAACGATGGGGGAGGTCGCGGTGCGCGGGCCCAACGTCTTCCTCGGCTACTGGAACCGGCCCGACGCGACGGCCGCCGTCCTCGACGAGCGCGGCTGGTTCTTCACCGGCGATCTCGGAACGATGGACGCCGCGGGCCACCTGCGGATCGTGGGGCGGCGCGCGACCGATCTCATCAAGTGCGGCGGCTACAAGGTCGGGGCGGGAGAGGTCGAGGCCGCGCTCCTCGAGCACCCGATGGTGAAGGAAGCCGCCGTCGTGGGCCGGCCTGATCCCGATCTCGGCGAGCGCATCGTCGCCTTCGTGGTGGTGCGTGAGCCCGTCGATCCCAAGGCGCTCGAGCAGCACGTGGCCGACCTCGCCTCTCCACACAAGCGCCCGCGAGAGGTGCACCTCGTCGAGGAGCTCCCCCGCAACGCGATGGGGAAGCTCGTGAAGAGCCGGCTTCCCTGATCGAGCGCTGACGCGGCTCGTCAATGAAATGCGCACTGTAATTCCAGCGTGAATGTGCGGGTGGGTGGCGTGCACCTACGCGCCAACACGACGCCGGCGCACTACTTCGGGGAGGGCCGGTCGCTGACGCGTCGTGAACAAAGGGACGATCACATGACGAGGCGTGAAGCGTGTCCGCGAACCGCGGTGCACGGGATGGCGTGGTGTGTCGTAGCGATTGGGCTGCTCGCGGGTTGCTCGGAGACGCCTCGCTTGCAGCTCCAGGTTCCGCGGGCGCCCAAGGCGCAGAACGCGCTCGGAGGCACTGGGACGGCCAGCGTGACGGCGACCGCCACCTTCGACGCTCCGGTGGTGGACGTGAACACCTGGCAGGGCACGCCGATTGGCACGGGCTCCTTCAACGTCGCGCTCTCGCCGGCTGCGTCGGGAGGCCCGTCGAGCATCGCCTTCTCCGATCCACAGAGCACCGATCGCTACGTGATGATCGGTGACTTCAACGCGTCGAGCGGGTTCGGCCTGGCCCTCATCTCGGACTCCGGTTGGACGGTCGGCGCCAACCAGCTCACCGGCGGAAGGACGGCGGTCGTGTTCGACGTGACCTCCGGCGACGTCGTGGGCATCGCGCAGACCGGCTCGGTCACTCTCACCGCCGCGGGCTCGAGCGTCGGCCAGCGAGTGACTGGCTCGCTCGCCGCTGCCTTCGTTCCGTACTCGCCCACGCCCGCCTGCCAGGTCGACGCCGACTGCTCGCGAGGTGAAGTGTGCCTGGCTGGCCAATGCGTCGCCGCGCCGTCGGGCTGCAGCTCGAACGCCCAGTGTGGAGCAGGCCAGGTCTGCCAGGCGGGCGTCTGCGTGGTCGCTCCAGCGAGTGACGCTGGAACGCCGGCCTGTGTCGTCGACTCCGACTGTGCGGCGGGTGAGCGCTGCCAGGCCGGCCAGTGCCTCGCGGCTCCTCCTGGGTGCACCTCGAACGCCCAGTGCGCGCGCGGCGAGCAGTGCGTGTCGGGTCAGTGCGTGGTGGTGAGCTCGGGCTGCACCTCGAACGCCCAGTGTGGCGCCGGCATGGTGTGCCAGGCAGGCGCGTGCGTGCCTGGGCCGAGCGGTGGACCGTGCGCGCCGAAGCAGGGCAGCGGTGGCTACTCCGGTACGTTCGGGGCGCTCAACACCTGCTCGGCGGTCGGCTCGGGGCCGCTCTCCATCTCGCAGGGGCTCGCCGCCCTCGACGACGATCAGGGTCAGCTCGGCCTCTACATCGTCGACGCGAACACCCAGCGTGACGGCGTCATCGTCGAGCTCAACGCGTGCCCGGGTGGACCGTCGACCAGCAGCAATCTCTCGGCGCAGCTCTTCAAGACCACCACCCTCGCCAACGGCGTCGTGCTCACCGCGCAGGTGCCTGGAACGGCCTCGATTCAGTGGACGGCGGTCGGCGCGACGATCACCGGAACCCTCTCGGTGTCGCTCTCGAGCGGCGGAAGCGTGAGCGGCACCTTCACGGTGCAGTGACGGTCAGCGACGTCTGACCCCATGGAGCTCGTCGAGGCCCGGGCGCTTCGGCGGGCTCCATGTCTTTTTCGCGGTACTCTCGCGCGATGCGACTTCGACTCCTGGCCGGGTTCTTGGCGATGGCCGTCGCGGGGTGTGATTGCACGAGCCCCAGCGCCAACGACGCTGGCAGCGCCGGTGGCGGCGCGAACGTCTCGGGAGGTGTCGCGGGCGGAGGCCAGGCGGCGGGAGGCAACGCAGCCGGCGGGACTTCGGGCGGCGCAAGCGGTGGCGATGCGGGCGGGACGGCGGGAGGGCTCGGTGGTGGTGCAAACGCCGGTGGATCGGCTGGAGGTGACGCTGGCGGATCGGCTGGAGGCAGCTCGGCAGGAGGTCCCGGTGGCGGCTCGGCCGGCGGCAGCGCTGGCGGCGCGAGTGGCGGTTCGGCTGGTGGCGCTTCGGGAGGAAGTGCGGGCGGCTCGGCCGGTGGCGCGTCGGGAGGAAGTGCGGGCGGCTCGGCCGGCGGCGCATCGGGAGGAAGCGCGGGCGGCTCGGCAGGCGGAACGGGAGGAGGAACCGCCGGCGGAAGCGTGAACGACGCCGGTGTCGGCTGCCCCGGCATCGTCTTCGGTGGAATGCGCGAAGAGATCTACGTCGACTCGTTCGCACCGACGGGCGGCGATGGCTCGCTCTCGTGCCCCTTCCGAACGGTCGCAGACGCCCTCGCGCTCCCCGCACCGATGACGGGGGTCTTGCTCCGCACCGTGCACCTGAAGGGGCAGTCCGGTGGCCGCACGTACTCGGAGGCCGCGCCCATCGTCGTCCAGGCGAGGGTGTTGGTGACGAGCGAGTACCCAGGGTCGACCGCGCTCGCGTCGTGGGTCATTCTCTCTGCGAACGGGACCTGTGCGACGGGCCTTCGCTGCGCCGTGCGACTCCAGGCGGGCTCCTCGCTTCGCGCGGTGACGGTCACGCCCGCGAGTGGTGCAGTCGCCGCTGGCGTCCTCATCGAGCCTGGGAACCAGTCACAGCCAGCGTCGGTGTCGAACTGCGTGGTGAGCGGCGCGACCGCGAGCGGCATCGTGGCGCAGGGCTACGCGACGATCTCCGACACGGCCTCGACCAACAACGCCGGGCACGGTGTCGAGGCGAGCAGCACCGCCACCGCGACGCTCGCGTTGACCGGGACGGGCCTCGTCGGTCTGCTCAACCGCTTCAGCTCGAACCAACGCAGCGGCTTGTTCGTCACCGGTCGCACCGTCGTGCGAGGCACCTACCTCGAGCTCAGTCAGAACGGCGAGTACGGCGGCTTCTTCGACGTCGGCCAGAGCGTGGTGAGCCTCTCGGTGGTGATCGTCAGCGGCAACGCGCGCGACGGCTTCTACGTCCAGAACGGCGAGTTCTCGTTGACGCCCTTCAACGGGCCGAGCTCGATCACCAGCAACGGTGGGGCGGGCATTCGGATCGGCAGCGGCGACCCGCTCACGACGAGCAACGCGCGGGTGACCCTCAACGCCATCGTGGGGAGCCGCACCGCGCACACCGTCTCTGGAAACGCCGGCGGCGGAATCGACGTGCAGGGACCTGTCGGCTTCGACGGAGGCTACGGGCTCGTTCACTCCACGACCTTCGTCAACAACCAGCGCTTCGGGCTGCGCATCGCGCCCGCGGGCCCCGACCCGATTCGCATGCGCCTGTGGCAGGACGACTTCACCCGCAACGGCACGACCGGGCTCGTCTTCAAGCGGGTCAGCACTGCCGACACCGATCTCGATCTCATCGGCGATCTGATGTTCGGGCTCACCGATGGTGGATCCACCAACCGGGTCGCCGCGATCTGCTTCGACAACGTGACTGGCGCCGCCTGGACGCAGACCGCCGAAGCGAATCGCTGGTCGGTGCCCTGTCCCTTGCCGCTCGCCGACGCAGGCTTCCAGGCGCCGGTGCCATCGTGCGCGCAGCCGCCGGCGACCTACCGCGAGATCCTCTACACCGGGCCGGTGGCGCCCATCTCCTCGGTCACGACCTGTCGCTGAGGCCCGCCCGGGTGGGCGCAATTCGCCTTGCGGTCGAGCCCGATTCTCGACATTCCCTTGACCATGCCTGACAGCGCCGCCGTCTCCCGAGTCCAGAGAGCCATCGCCGAGATTCGCAAGGGCCGCATGGTGGTGGTGACGGACGACGAGGGCCGCGAGAACGAAGGCGATCTCGTCATGGCCGCCGAGAAGGTGAGCCCCTCGGCGATCACCTTCATGGCGCGCGAAGGCCGCGGGCTCATCTGCCTCTCGCTCACCGAAGATCAGGTGCGCCAGCTCAACCTGCCGTTGATGGCGACCGACAACACCTCGCCCTTCCAGACGGCCTTCACCGTCAGCATCGAGGCCGCGACCGGGGTGACGAGCGGCATCTCGGCGCACGATCGGGCGCACACGATCAAGACCGCGATTCGGCCCGACGCGAAGCCCGCCGATCTCTCCCGGCCCGGGCACGTGTTCCCGCTTCGAGCGCGCAGTGGCGGGGTGCTGGTTCGCCCCGGGCACACCGAGGTCAGCGTCGATCTCGCGCGGCTCGCCGGCTTCACGCCCGCGGGGGTCATCTGCGAGGTGATGAACGACGACGGCACGATGGCGCGCCGGGGCGATCTCGAGCGCTTCGCCAAGAAGCACCGGCTGCAGTTGCTCTCGGTCGCCGACGTGATCTCCTACCGCTTGCACCACGAGCGCCTGGTCCGCCGCATCGGAGAGGCCGTCGTCACCCGCGAGCCCTGGGGCGAGTTCCACGCGTACGCCTACTCGACCGACGTCGATCCCACCGTGCACCTCGCGCTGGTGAAGGGCGACGTCGGGGGCAAGCGACCGGTCGTCACCCGCATTCACCGCACCACCTTGCTGGGCGACGTGATCGACGCCTGCACGGGCGAGAGCACGCTCCAGCAGGCCTTTCGACGCATCTCGGTCGAGGGGCGCGGGGTGATCGTGGTGATCCAGAAGCACGTCTCCGGCCTCGACGCGCTCGCGCTCAAGCCGGCGAGCAACGAGCAGCAGGTGCCTGGGAAGGTGGGGCACACCAGGCTGCAGGAGTTCGGAGTGGGTGCGCAGATCCTCCAGGATCTGGGGGTGCGCAAGCTGCGGCTCCTCACCAACACGGCGAACACGATCGTCGGCGTCGAGCGCTATGGCCTCGAGGTCGTCGAGCAGCTGTCGCTGAGCGCTGCCCCGGTGATGAAGCGAGCGCTTCGGTTGGTCCGGCGCTGAGCGCGCCTCGTCGTCATTTCGGCCATCAGCCGCCCTCATCGTCGCGCGCCGCCAGTGCACGCGCTGCCTCGACTGGCGACCTCCGCGCGTTACCGTGTTCGCGGAGGTCGTGATGGGGCTCTTCGGAAGGAAGGTCGAGATCCCCGGCCCGTCGGGAGCGTCGGCGATCGGCATCTGCTCGTTCGACGTGCGCCGCGATGGAGAGCACCCGCGCCTCGTGCCCGTCATCGCCTACTACCCGGCCTCGCCGACGAGCGCCCCACGCGAGCCAGCCCTGGACGAGCCGCTGCGTGACGCGCTCTCGGAGCTGACGAAGGTGCCGCGGCTCCTGCTCCGGCCGGGTGAGTCGTTCGCGGTGCGTGACGCGGCCCCTGCTCCGGGGCGCTACCCGGTCGTCGTCTTCAACCATGGCCTCGGCTCGTTCCAGAAGCAGAGCGCGTCGCTCCTGCAAGAGCTGGCGAGCCATGGCTACGTCGCGCTGAGCGTCGGCCACCCCTCGGAGTCGCTCGTCGTGCAGCACGCCGACGGCACGCTCGTTCGTTGGCGCCGCGACCTCCCGGCCTGGCGAGCGGTCGAGGCTGGCCTGAAGGACCTCGAAGGTAGCGTTCGTGAGGCCGCGCCGCTGATCGAGCGTTGTCGGCGCGCCCGAGCGCCGAGCGAGCTGCGAGACGCGATGACCGCCCTCGCGGCGCTGCCTGGCTACGCGCCGCTCCCGGAGGTGATGGGGCGCTGGGCCGACGACACCCGCGCCGTCATCGGCGCCCTCGCGACCCTCGACGTTCGTCCCCTCGCTGGCCTCCTCGACCCGGGCGCGGTGGGGGTCTTCGGTCACTCGCTCGGCGGAATGGTCTCGGGTCTGCTCGCGATGAGCGAGGCGCGAGTGCGTGCGGGAATCAACTTCGACGGGGCTCAGCTTCCCGTCGAGAACGTGCCCTACGCGCTCGCGGCACCCTTCTGCTTCGTCTACGCCGACGCGACGACGGTGGGCGCGACGACGGTGGTGAACGAGGGCATGAACGACGCGCTCGCGCAGGCCGGGCCGAAGGGCAGCTGCGGCGTCTGTGTCGTCGGCGCCGCGCACCTCAACTTCACCGACATGAACAACCGCGCCTCGATGGCGAGGGCCTTGGGGCCGATCGATCGTGCCGCGATGGCTCGAACGCTTCGCGCGCTCACCGTCGGCTTCTTCGATCACCACTTGAAGGGCCGGCCGCTCACCGGCCTGGGCCCCTCGCCGACGCTGCGACCGACGTTCGCGCCGAGCGGTGTGGCCGCCTGAGGTCTGTTCTCGTGCCTGCGTTGCGGCACCTGCTAGGGTGGCCGAGCCATGCGCACCTTCGAAGGCTCTCTCGTCTCGCCCAAAGGCAAGTTCGCCGTCTGCGTGAGCCGGTTCAACGGCTTCATCACCGAGCAGCTGCTCCAAGGCGCCCTCGATTCGCTGACGCGTCACGGGGTGGCCGATGGCGACATCGATCTCTATCGCTGCCCGGGCACCTGGGAGCTCGCCGCGTTGGTCCGCCGCGTGGCGGACTCGAAGCAGTACGCGGGCGTCATCGCGCTCGGCTGCGTCATTCGCGGCGGCACGCCCCACTTCGAGTACGTCGCCTCGGAGGTCACCAAGGGCATCGGGCAGGCGTCGCTCCACTCGGAGGCCGCGGTCACCTTCGGGGTGCTCACCACCGACTCGCTCGAGCAGGCCGTCGATCGCGCGGGAGTGAAGGCGGGCAACAAGGGCGCCGAGGCCGCGGTCGCCTGCATCGAGATGGTGAACCTCTACGCCCGCATGGGAGCGAAGTAAGCCGATGGGCAGCCGCCACACCGGGCGGGAGCGCGCGCTCCAAGCCCTCTACCAGCTCGATCAGAACGACAAGGCGACCCCGAACGAGGCCGTCGAAGCCGCCTGGGCCGCCTCCGACGATCAAGGCCCTCGCGATCAGGCCGCGCACACCTTCGCGACGGAGTTGGTGAACGGAGTGCGCGAGTACCAGGCCGCGCTCGACGAGCTGATCGAGCAGCACTCCCAGAACTGGCGCATCGATCGAATGCAGCGGGTCGATCGCAACGTGCTGCGCCTCGGCGTCTTCGAGCTTCAGCACCGCCCCGACATTCCCCGCAAGGTGACGATCAACGAAGCGGTGGAGCTCGCGAAGACCTTCGGCACCGAAGACTCGGCGGCCTTCATCAACGGCGTGCTCGATCGCATCGCGATCGCGGTGAACAAGGCCTGACGCATGCCCTCGCTCGTCAAGGAGCCGTCGCTCCACGTCATCGACACCCTCGACGATCTCGACGCGGTGGTGTGCCTGATGCCCGGCGATCAACGGCCGCTGCCGGCAGGCACCGGCTACCTCGACTGGCGGCTCTGCGGAGCGCTCTCTCGTGCGCTCGACTCGGGCTTCTTCGCCGGCACGCCGGGAGACCGGCTCCTGCTGCCGGCCGAGGGCCGCGTCCCCTTTCCGAAGATCTTCGCGCTCGGCCTCGGCGCGGCCGCCTCGGTCACCACCTTGGGCCTCGAGCACGCGCTCTCTGGTTGCGTCGGCATGCTCGAGAAGGCCGGCGCCGAGCACGTCGGGCTCTGCATTCCGCCGTTGCCGCAGCTCGACGGGGTCGCGATCGGAGCGGTGATCACCCGCACCTTCGTGGCGCGCTGGCCGCACGGGCGCGTCGTGGTGCTCGGAGATCCCTCCATCGAGGTGCGCACCCGCTCGAGCGACGCGATCCCCGTTCGGCCCGGGTAGGCGCGGGCGCGAGCGCGTGGCCGATTGGTGACATTCACCGGTCGCTGCACACCCGGGTTTTGGGCTAGCGTCGACGTTCCCGTGGACAGCCGGAAAGTGCTCATCGTCGAAGACTCCCGTGCGACGCGAGAGCTCTTGGCTGCGGCCGTCGAGGGGCTCGATGGGGTCGAGGTCTTCACCGCGATGAGCGGCTTCGAGGCGCTCAAGGTGCTCCCGCGTCACCGCTTCGCCTTGATCATCACCGACATCAACATGCCCGACATCAACGGGCTCGAGCTCATCAACTTCGTGAAGAAGAACCCGCACTATCGCGACACGCCGCTCTTCGTGGTGACGACCGAAGGCCGCGATCAGGATCGTGCGCGAGGGCTCCAGCTCGGCGCGAGCGAGTACCTGGTCAAGCCCTTCCAGTCCGAGCTCCTCACCGCGTTGGTGCGCCGCTACCTCAAGCTCTGACGACGCATGTCTCAACCGCGCGCGATGAGCGAGTTCGTGGCCGAAGCCAACGAGGTGCTCGAGACGCTCGCGCACGACGTGGCGGTGCTCGACGCCCAGCGCGGGAAGGAACCCGAGCCCGATCTCCTCAACGCCATCTTCCGGGCCGCCCACTCGCTCAAGGGCCTCTCGGCGATGTTCGGGCAGGAACGCATCTCGTCGCTCGCGCATCACCTCGAAGACGTGCTCGACGCGCTCCGGTTGGGGAAGGTGCCGGCCACCGACTCGCTCATCGACTCCCTGCTCGAGGGCGTCGACGTGTTGACGCTCATGCTGCGGGAAGCCGCGGGCGACCCGCCCTCCGACGACACCGAACGCCGCGCGGCGGGGTTGTCCGAGAGCTTCGCCCGCCTCGCGAGCGGTGGGGCGGTCGGCGCCGCAGACGTGCTCGACGAGGTGGGCGTCGACCCGGCCATTCGCAACGTCTTCACCGAATACGAGGAGCACCGGTTGCGCGAGAACGTGCGCAAGGGCGTCTCGCTCTGGAAGGTGCGCGCGGTCTTCAGCCTCGACGACTTCGATCAGCGGCTCGCCAACCTCAACGGCACCTTGAAGCCGCTCGGTGAGGTGATCAGCACGTTGCCGTCCTCGCAGCCAGGTGACGAGTCGTCGATCGCCTTCGATCTGATCTTCGGCAGCTCACGCCCGAAGGAAGAGATCGATCACGTGGTGCGGGGCATCGCCACCGTGGCGCCGCTCACCCAGAAGCCCGTCACCGAGGTGCGCAGCAGCGCTCCGGAGCCGACGCCGATGCCTTCGCGGAGCTCACCGCGACCGCTCTTCGGCCAGGAGATCTCCTCGCCCGAGCTGCAGGGCTACGGCGGTACCAACAGCCCCAGCCCCTCAGGTCTCATGCAGGGCGCCGAGCCCTCACTGCGCTCGCTCGCCCAGACGGTGCGGGTCGACATCGCCCGCCTCGACTCGCTGATGAACACCATCGGCGAGCTCCTCACCGTGCGGGCGAACATTCACCGCCTCGCCGAGGTCGCTGGCCAGAGCGGCTCGCAGCCGTTGCCCAAGCTCTGGTCGCAGGAGCTGCTCAAGGAAGCGCGCTCGCTCGAGCGGAAGCTCGACGCGCTCCAACAAGGCGTGCTCGACGTGCGCATGGTGCCGCTCGGGCAGGTCTTCGACAAGCTCGCCCGCCTGATGCGCCGGCTCGTTCGGCAGAGCGGCAAGGACGTGCTCTTCGAGGTGTCTGGCGGCGACGTCGAGCTCGACAAGCTGATCGTCGAGGAGCTGTCCGACCCGCTCATGCACCTGTTGCGCAACGCGCTCGATCACGGCGTCGAGGAACCCGAGCGGCGCATCTCGCAGGGGAAAGACGCGCGCGGCACCATTCGGCTCAAGGCGCAGCAGCTCGGCAATCAGGTGCAGATCGAGGTGGGCGACGACGGCGCGGGCATGGACGAGACGCGCATTCGCCAGGTGGCCATCGAGCGAGGGCTGGTGACGCGCGAGGCGACCGAGGAGCTCGAGCGCCGCGACCTGCTCAACCTCGTCTTCATGCCGGGCTTCTCCACCCGAAGCGACGTCAGTGAGCTGTCGGGCCGCGGAGTGGGCCTCGACGTGGTGAAGACCAACCTCGCGCGCCTGTCTGGCCTCATCGACATCGACAGCCGCCGCGGCTTCGGCACCCGCTTCGTGCTCACGCTCCCGCTCACCCTCGCGATCATTCGCGCGCTGATCGTCGCGGTCGGAGAGCAGACCTTCGCAGTGCCGCTCAACTCGGTGACCGAGATCATCTCGGTGAAGCCGAGCGAGCTGCGCACCATCGAGCGGCGGGAGGTCGTCGATCTCCGCGGGCAGACCCTGCCCTTCGTGCGGCTGTCCCGGCTCTTCGGCCTGCGGGAGGCGACCGTCGATCGGCACTTCGTGGTGGTGATCGGCTACGCCCAGGAACGGTTCGGCTTGGCGGTCGACGCGCTGCTCGGTCAGGAAGACATCGTCACCAAGCCGCTCGGTGGGAGGCTCCGCTCGGTGCAGGGCATCGCCGGAGCGACCGAGCTGGGCGATCGACGCGCGGTGCTGGTGCTCGACATCGGCGCGCTCGTCGAAGAGTTCAAGCGGCCCGTGGCGGCGGTAGGCTGAGCGCTGGCCATGGCCTCCACCCGCTTCCAGGCGTTGCTCGAGCGCTTCTTCTACTCGCCGGACGAAGACGTGGGCGCCTGGCTCGAGCTCGCCCCGGAGATCTCCGACGCCGCGGAAGCGATCGACGAGCTCCCCGAGGAGTTCCTCGCCTTCGAGCTCGAGCGCGAGACCTACGCGGTGCCGATCGGCGCGGTGCGCGAGATCCTCAAGGTGCCGCCGATCACCGCGGTGCCGCGGGTGGCCGATCACGTGCTCGGGGTGATGAACGTGCGCGGCGAGATGTTGCCCGTCTACGACCTGAAGCAGCGGCTGCACCTGGAAGACGCGCCGAGGCGGGTGACCGGCCCCTCCGACGTGGCGCGCGAGAACCGCATCGTGCTCCTCAAGGACGCCGAGGGTGACGCGGGGATCCTCGTCGATCGGGTCCGCGGGGTGGTGCGGCTGCCGCTGTCGAAGCTCGAGCCCGCGCCGTCCCTCGGCTCCGAAGGGCGCGCGGTCGCGGGCATCGGCCGGCGCGACGGAGAGCTCTTCATCCTCCTCGACGTGGAGCAGGCCCTCGAATGAGCGACGACGTGCAGCTCTGTGTGCTCGAGGTCGGCGCCGAGTCGTACGTGGTCGATCTGCGCCGGGTCGAGGAGATCCTCCCCGCCCAGACGCCGACGCCGGTGCCGCGTGCGCCGAGCTTCCTCGAGGGCGTGGTGAAGTTGCGCGGAGAGGTGGTGCCCGTCGTCGACGTGCGAAAGCGGCTCGGAGTGCAGTCCAAGAGCGTCACCACCCCAGACGAACGCATCAGGCGCCGGCAGCGAATGATCGTCTGCAAGCTCGGTCGCCGACGGGTGGGCTTCCTCGTCGATGGGGTGACGCGGGTGCTCCGAGTGCCGGTGGCTGAGCTGAAGCCGGCGCCGCTGACCGCCACGCCGGGGCGCAGTCCACACGTGCTGGGCGTGGTGGGCGAGCCTGGGCAGCTCAAGCTGTTGCTCGACGTCCTCTCGTTGGTCGGAGACGACGCATGAACACCTCGTGGATGGACTTCGACCCGGCCTCCGAGGCCCGCTACCGCACGGTCTCCGAGCTCGCGCCCACCGACACCAACTCGCTCATCGACGCCCTCTTCGACGAGAGCTGGCGGGTGCGTCGGCTGGCGGCCGAGAAGCTCGCGAGCACGGCGGGCTCGGAGCAGTTGGTGCAGGCGCTCCTCGACGTCCTCTCCCGGCGTGGCCACCCAGGGGCTCGCAACGCCGCCGCCACCGCGCTCGCGCACCTGGGGGTGCTCGCGGTCGAGCCGCTCGCCCGGCTGCTCCGTCACGACGACCCCGATCAGCGGAAGTTCGCCGCCGACATCTTGGGTGAGCTCGCTCGGCCGCAGGCGGCGCCAGCGTTGATCGCCGCGCTGCACGATCTCGACCCCAACGTGCGCGTGTCGGTGGCCGAGGCGCTCGGCAAGTGTGGTGGGGCCAATGCCCGCGGCGCCCTCGAGGCCTTGCTCGCCGAGCCCGATCCGCTGCTCCAGGTGAGCGCGCTCGAGGCCCTCACCTCGCTCGATGCGCCGCCAGCGCTGCCCAGGCTGGTGCCGCTCATCGCCAACCCGCTCACCCGCCGGAGCGCCTGGCGCTTGCTCGGGCGGGTGCGCCATCGCTCGGCGTGGGTGATGGTGGTGCAGGCGCTCCGCTCGAAGGCCACTCGCGACGCGGCCCTGCTCGCGCTCGGCGGCAGCTCACGCCCCCTGGCGGCGGAGGTCGAAGCGGAGCTCGCGGTCGCCGTCGCGGGCGTCGACGACTCGGTCGCCTGGTTGTCGAAGTGTCTGTCCTCCGAAGACGTCGAGCGGCGCGTCGGGGCGTTGCACGTCGTTCGCGCCGGTCACGTCGCCGAGCTCGCGGTGAAGGTCGCCGAGGCCGCCGACGGTGCCGAGGTGGCCGAGCTCGCGCTCTCCGTGCTCCTCTCCTTGAGCACGCCGGGGCTGGTGGCGCTGATGGAAGGTGAGGCTCCGGCGCTCCTCCAGATGTCGCGTGAGGCGCGGTCGGTCGCCGCCGAGGCCGTGGTGGAGAACGCCAACCCGCGCTTCGTCCCCGCGCTGACCCGGCTCCTCGACGCCGGTGAGGCCGAGCTGGCCGAGGTCGCCGTTCGGGCGCTCGGCCGGAGCCACTCGAGCGCCGCCATCGCGCCGCTGCTCGAGGCCCTCGGAGCCGACGGCTTGGCCTCGGCCGCGAGCCGCGCCCTCATCACCTTGGCCGAGACGTTCCCCGCCGAGGTTCGAGGCGCGCTCGCCGGGTTGGTGAACGGAGCGCTCGAGCCGCACCTCGTGCGCGCGTGGGCGAACGTCGCCGGTGTCGACGCAGTGCCGGTGCTCCGGCGGGCGCTCCATGACGCGAGCGAGGCGGTTCGGGCGGCGGCCGCGCAGGTGGTGATGGTGGCGCCCGCGGAGGCAGCGGCGCTCGCGAGCATGGCCGTCGTCGACGAGTCGCCGCGCGTTCGCCGCGGAGTGGCGCGAGGCATCGCGGGGCTCGGGCCTTCGAAGGGCAGGGCGCTGCTCGAGCGGCTGCTCGGCGATCGAGAGCCGTCGGTCTTGTCCTTGTCGGCGACGGCGGCGATGGAGGGCGGTGCGTCATGGGCGGCTCCTCGGCTGGTCGAGCTCACTTCGCACCCAGATCCGGCGGTCGTGCTCGCGGCGGTGCAAGCGCTGATGGTGTTGGGAGGCGCCGACGAGGCGACGCTGGCGAGGGTCGCGGGTCACCCCGACGGCGAGGTGGTGAAGCAGGTGCTCGCCGAAGGCGCCTCGAGTGCAGCGGTGCTGGCGGCCGCGGTTCGTTCACTGTCGGACACGCGTTGGGACGTTCGGGTGGCCGCCGCGCAGGCGCTGGCCATCGGGGGCGGGCGCGAGCACCTGGGGCCCCTCGCGACGGCGCGTGATCGCGAGACCGACCCGCTCGCGTACGAGGCGCTGGTGAAGGCCCTCGCCGCCCTCGAGTCTCGGTGAGCGCATGGCCGAGATGACGCCCGAGCAGCTGCGGCTGTTGCGCGACGTCTTCCAGCAGGCGTGTGGCTTCGTGCTCCGCGACGACCTCAAGTTCATCGCCGAACGACGGCTCTCGGCGCGCCTCGAGGCCCTGGGCCTGCGCGACTTCGGCACCTACCAGCGGTACCTGCGCTTCGACCCACGCGGGAAGGAAGAGCTCGAGGTGGCGATCGATCTGCTGCTCCCTCGAGAGACGTACTTCTTTCGAGAGCCCGCTCAGCTCACCACCTTCGTCGACGAGGTGGTGCCGCGGCTGGTGCAAGACGCCATCGGGCGTTCCCTGCACGTGTGGAGCGCCGGTTGCTCGAGCGGCGAAGAGCCGTACACCTTGTCGATTCTCATGGGGGAACACCCGCTCCTCGCCGGGTGGGATCTCGACATTCTCGGCACCGATCTGTCGCAGAAGGCCCTCGCTGCCGCGCGCCACGGGGAGTACGGCCCCTCGGCCCTTCGCGCGACCACCAGCGATCAGCGCGCCCGCTTCTTCGACGCGATCGATCACGGCCGGTCGCGCATCAAGGCCGAGGTGAAGGAGCGCGTCCGCTTCGGGTGGCTCAACCTGCTCGACGCCGAAGGCACCCGGCTCTTGCCGACGATGGACGTGATCTTCTGCCGCAACGTGCTCATCTACTTCGATCTCGAGACGCGGCGACGGGTGGTGCAGACCTTCGCCGATCGACTCCGAGAAGGCGGCTACCTGCTGCTCGGCCACTCCGAGAACCTGTTCAGCCTCACCACCAAATTCGAGCTGGTTCAGCTCTCGGGCGATCTCGTGTATCGAAAACCGCGCGTGTGACTTGCCCTCAGGGGACGCGCGAGGGCATGGTGTACACTTCACGGTTGACGCTGTTGGGGGCCGAGATGAGCCTGTTTTCGCGATTCAGCTCAAAGAAGCGCGCCGAGCTGACGCCGGAGCAGCTCACCCAACTCGCGCGGGTGGGCCTCGACGTGCAGTTCCGCTGCATCGACGCCGCGAGCACCATGGGGGTCTCGAGCAAGCAGAACACCCAGCTGCGCCACGAGCTCTTCCTCACCTGGCTCATCACCTACCAGACCACCAACCTCCCCAACGGCATCGAGCACAAGCTGGCGGTGAGCAACGACGGGGAGATCCCTCCAGAATTTCGCGACGCGATCATGAAGGACGCGCTGCGGCTCCTGGCGTTCTGCGTGCGGGTCTCGCGGCTGATGACGACCTCTCCGTTCGACGTCGAGCCGACCGGCGTCTCGGTGCGCCGAATGCTGCTGCCGGATCAGTCGAAGAAGCTCAAGCGCGCCGCCGAGAATCTGCCATCGGCCGAGGCGCTCGCGGCGCTGTGGACGGCCGCCTGCAACGAGGCCCAGGCGCTCGAAGGCCGGCTCGCGGTTCCGTTCACCAGCTCGCCCTCGTCGCTCCGGCCCGCGCAGGGCTGATCGGCAGTGGCGGTCTTCGACGAGCTGGGCTTTCGGGTGCGCGCCGCGCTGCCCTGGTCGCTGCCCGCGTTCAAACGAGTGGTGCGGTGGGAGACGATCGTCGAGGAGCTCGACCCAGGCGGCCGACGGCGTGCCGAAGCGCTCCACCACACCTTCGACCTCTCGGGCTGGAGCCGGTGCTGCTCGGCGCAGGAGTGGAAGGAGAGCCTCTACGCGCTCGACGTGTACGAGCGGCACCTCGCTCCACGGCCCGCGCCCGGCCGGGCCCTGGAGGTCGGCGCGAAGAACGGGTCGATGATCCCGGCGCTCGCGACGTTCACCTCGGGCGGGTGCGACGCGGTCGAGCTCGACGCGCACCGTCGCTATCTGTGGGGGAGCACGCGGAGAGCGTATGGGGAGGCGTTGGCGTCGGCCTTCCCCGACTGCCGCTTCATCGCGGGTGACGTGCGCACGCTCGAGGGGCCCTGGTCGCTCGTCACCTGGTGGCTGCCCTTTCTGAGCGAGGCGCCGCTGCGGGCGTGGGGGCTCCCCCCGCGGTTTCTCGAGCCACGTGCCTTGCTCGAGCACTTGACGCGCCGGGTGGCGCCGGGCGGCGTCCTCTTCGTCGTCAACCAAGGGGAGGGAGAAGCCGAGCTGCAAGCGGCGCTCTTCCGCGAGCTGGGCCTCGAGGCCGAGCGGTTGGGGCCGATCGTCTCCGAGCTGTCGCCCTTCCGCCTGCCTCGCTTCGCGATGCGGTGGCGCGCTCGCTGAGAAGGCGTCACGGGAAGTCTCGCCTCGCGACACTCAGGTCCTTGAAACGCGCTCGCCGCCGCGGGCTCGAGGTCGAAGACCAGGCCGGTCGGCTCGACGAAAGAGGAGAGAAGACGATGGTTCGCACCTGGGGTGCCTTGGTGATCGTGTCGCTGCTGGGCTGTCGAGGGGCGCCATGCCGCGCTCCCGACGTGCAGAAGGTGATCGACGACTGTCGAGTCGTGGTCGCGGGGCCCTCCTTCACCGCCTGCGTGAACGCTCACCTGGAGCCGCCGGCCTCGTTCTCCTGGACCACCGAGGCGGTGAACGCCTGCTCGGCGCAAGGGCAGGGCGCCTTCATCGCCTGCATGGCGGCCCGCTCGAGCGAGTGTCGCGGCGCCGACGGTACCGTCGACCAAGCGGGGCTCGAGGCGCTCGTCACGTCCTGCGCGCGTGCGCGGCCGCCGACGGCCCAGTCGACGGCTCCAGAGCGGGTGTTCCTCGCGTGTCAGGACGACTGCGCTCGGCAGCTCCGCGGGTGCAGCCTGGGTTGTCCCACCACCGACTGGGCCAGCTGCGCGGCGTGCGACACCGCCTGCTTCCAGGTGTTCGAGCAGTGCACCGATCGCTGCTGACGACTCGAGTCAGGAACGTCTCGTCGCGCGGGTGAGCTGGAGCACCAGCGCGGCCAGCCCGAGGAGGAGCAAGCCAGGCGCGGCGTCGCAGCTCGACACCCGAAACTGCTGGCGCACCGCCATCGCCTCGCCGCCCGCCGAGGCCGACCCGCCAGCGCTCGCTCCAGCGGTCCCACCGCCAGCCCCGCCGCTCTCTCCACCGCCCGCGGCACCGCCGCCCACGCTCGCGCAGGCCCCCGCAAGGCAGGTGAGCCCACCTCGACACTCCCCAGTGGCCTGACACGAAGCACCAGCGGGGACCTCGGCGCCGATCGCTCCGCTCGCGAGGAGGAGCCCGCCAGGCGCTTCCCGCGAGTAGGTGTAGAGCACTCGGCCAGGCGTGAGGGCGGCGAAGGCAGGGTGCTCTTCGGTGCCGGTGGCGCTCGCGAAGGCGGGCCTGGAGACGCCAGCATCGCGTTCCTCGAGGAACGCGAGCGAGAGATCGGGCTCGCCTCCGTCACTCGTGGTCTCCCAGCCGATCACGAAGCGCTGCCCGTCGAACGCGATCGCTGGACGAGGTTGATCCTCGGAGCGGTCGTCGAGAATGCCGGCGCCGAGCACCAGCGGGCTTGGGTCGATCGGGCGCAGCGCGTCGTCGAAGCGCTTCACCTTCACCCGCTCGGGAACGCTGGAGGTGTCGTGCCAGGCGAGCACGAGGGTCGAGGCCGAGCAGGCGACCGACAGGTTGCGCAGGGTGAGGACCTCGGAGGTGAGGCTGGTGAGGGCCGGCAGCTCGAGCTTGCCGAGCTTCACCGTCGACTGCACTGAAGACGACCCGTCTTCGACCCACACCACCGCGAGCTGAGCCCCCAGCGCGCAGGCCGCGACGATGCCTTGGTTCCCCGGCAGGGCGAAGCGGATCGGGTTCGGTTCGAGGAACCCTCCATCGCGGGCGATGCGCCGCAGTCTCACGTCGTAGTCCGAGGAGACGAGCGGGCTGTAGAGGAGGTACGTGACGCCGCCCAGCTCGGCAGCCGCGACCGACGACCAGATGCCCTCGGTGTCGAGCGAGCGCTCATTGCCCAGCGGCACGCCCTCGGTCGACACCAGGCGGGTCGAGGCGCCTTGCCCGCGATCGTCTGCCCAGAGCACGACGTACCGTTCTCCGTCGAAGGCGACGCTCGCCGACCGCGGTGAGGTCAGCCCGATCTGGTTGAGCCGGCTCGCCGGGCCCGGCCGCCCCTCGGGCCCGAGCACCGCCACCTTCAGCGACCCCGTCTCACCTTCGTCTTCGAACCACACCGCCAGTCCGCCATCGCCGTGCGTCGCGAGCGCCGGCGCCATCTGGGTGGGCTGACCGGTGAAGGAACTCCGGCCGCCGTCGCCAGGAACCAGGGTGTATTCGAGGCCAGCGAGCTGCGAGGTCCAGAGGGCGAGGGGCGGGGTGCTGGGGCTCAGCGTCACCGAGGTCGCGATGACCGGCCCCAGATCGAGGCTCCCGGCGTCGGCGAAGGTGCTGGTGAGCGAGAGCGTCTGGAGATGGTAGCCCGCGTTCACCCAGGTCACCGTGAGGCGATCGTCGCTCATGGTGGTGATGGTGTGAGGGAACTGATCGCCGGGGTGGGTGGCGAGCAGCACTGGGACTGGCTCGCGGAGACCACCGTCGAGCTCGACGTGGTGCCCATAGAGCTCTCGCGAGGTGCCCGACGGGTCTTGGATCGAATAGGTGAAGGCGAAGGCGTCGTCGGCGAGCTGCACGGTGATGTCCGGCCAGAAGCGCACGTTGCCGACCTGGAGGCTCCGTCCCCCGCCGCTGACGGCCGAGTAGGTGTTGTTGCTCCACCACGCCGCCCACTCTTCGGTGCCGCGCGACGCGATCGACAACGAGAGGATCTCGGGCGAGCCGATCGGCACCGTGGTGGGCGAGGAGAAGCGGTCAGTCACGTCGAGGAGCGTCGTGCTGAGCCCGAACCCCAGCACCTGCCAGCCCAGCCGAAAATCGGCCTGCCTCACCGCGATGGTTGGAGAGCGCGCTCCCGTTCCCTGGGATCCATCGAGCTCGTGCACCGCCCCGAGCCCCAAGGAGGACCACAGGCGCACCCTCGCCCGACTGCGCTCTCCGTTCTCGACCCACGCGACTGCGCAGGTCCCGTTGGGGAGGCAGCCGATGGTGGCCTCCGACTCGTTCCACGGTGAGCTGGCGATCGTCACCTCGGGGCCTGGAGTGCCAGTGGCGGAGAACTGGCGGCCGAGCACGTCGGCGCGGCGGGTGTCGCGGCGGAAGTCGAGCCAGATCGCCCGGGTCCCGACCCCATCGAAGGCCGCGTGCACGAAGTCCTGGCCGAAGGGGGGTGGAGAGACCGATGGAGCGGGGCGCTGAAGGAACGGCCCCCCGACGACCTGACCAATGGCGGGCAGGGCCCAGACCCACACCACCCAGAGGAGCCGAATGCTCACGCCGAGAGCCTACAACGGAGCCGTGAGAACGTCGGGTCAGAGCCGGCGATGCTGGAGCGCGGGGAGCGTGCGCCGCACTCGATCGATCAGCGCTCGATCGAGCTCGGCGAGCGCGAGGCCTTCTCCTTCGCTCGCCCGCGCCGTCACCAACCCCCAGGGGTCGACGATCATCGCGTGGCCCCACGTCAGGCGGTCCTTCGGGTGTTTGCCCTGTTGGGCGGGCGCGATCACGTACGCCTGGTTCTCGATCGCCCGCGCACGGAGCAGCACTTCCCAATGATCCTTCCCGGTCGCGAGGGTGAAGGCCGCCGGCACGGTGAGGAGCATCGCGCCCTGCTCGGACTGCTTGCGGTACAGCTCGGGGAAGCGGAGGTCGTAACAGACCGACAAGCCCACCTTGCCCAGCGGTGCCTCGGCGACCACCACCTCGGTGCCTGGCGCGACGGCGGCCGATTCCCGGTAGGTCTGCCCGTCACCGACCTCGACGTCGAAGAGGTGCATCTTGCGGTAGACCGCGAGCCGCGCCCCGTCGGGCCCGAAGAGCACCGAGGTGTTGTAGAGCCGCCCACCCGGCGCGCCCTCTTCGAGGATCGAGCCGGCGAGCAGGGTGACTCGCAGCTCCCGCGCCATGGTGGCCATCGCCGTCAGCGTCTTGCCGTCGAGCCGCTCGGCGTTCTGATCCCGCTCGGGCTCGGGACCCATCCACGAGAAGTTCTCCGGAAGCCCGATGAAGCTCGCCCCGCGCTGCGCCGCCCGTTGGAGCAAGCCCGTCGCACGCTCGAGGTTCTCCGCCTTGTTCGCGCCACTCGTCATCTGCACGGCTGCGATCAGAGTCATGTCAGCCACTTACCAGCCTCGCGCCGGCGGTTCACCTCGCCTCGTCGGCAGCTGGGTTTACATGCCCCCACCAGGTGTCGTAGAGGGCGGCCGTCACTTTTGGGCAGTCCTCCAAAGTGGGCCAGTCGGCCCATTTTTCGTTTCTGGAGCATGGAGCGTCGCAGTGGGCCAGAACAGCCACAGCATCGAAGAGAAGGCGCGAGCGGTCTGTGAGCCGCTGATCGCCGCCGAGGGCCTCGAGCTGCTCGACGTGGAGTTCGTGCGCGAGCACAACGACTGGATCCTGCGCCTCTTCATCGACAACCCGGGCGGCCAGGTGGGCGTCGACGAGTGCCAGAAGGCGAGCTCGGCGGTCGACACCGCGCTCGACGTCGAAGACTTCATCACCCAGGCCTACTCGCTCGAGGTCTCGAGCCCCGGCGTCAACCGCCCGCTCAAGAAGCCCGAGCACTTCGCCAAGGTGCTGGGTCAGAAGGTGCGCATCAAGACCTTCGGGCCGATCGGTGAGCCTCCTCGAAAGAACTTCTTGGGGGTGCTCAAGGGCTCCGCCGAGGGCGCGGTCGTCGTCGAGGTCGAGGGCGCCGGGCCGTTCAGCATTCCGCTGAAGGACATCGCCAAGGCCAACCTGGAGTTCGAGTTCTCGTAAGCCGTCGCAGTCGCCGTCGTTCGCCGTGCACATACAGGCCTGGCGCTCCCAGGCCGTGGAACAGAAAGAGAAGGTACCCATGACTCCCGCTGGTTCGCTCCGCCTCGATGACGTGCTCACCCAGGTCGCCAAGGACAAGGGCATCGACAAGTCGGTCCTCGTCGCCACCCTCGAGGACGCGATGAAGACCGCTGCCTTGAAGCACTTCGGCCAGGATCGCGCGATCACCGCCAAGTACAACCCGGACCTCGACGGCGGCACGGTCGAGCTCACCCAGACGATCACGGTCGTCGAGAAGGTGGAAGACCCGATCCAGGCGGTGAACCAGCTCACCCTCGAGGCCGCGCAGATCAAGGGCGGCGACCTCGCCAACGTCGTCGTGGGCGACGTGCTCGACTTCACCATCTACTACCGCGACGACACCGACGAGAACCGGCAGCTCGCCAAGGCGCAGGACGAGCAGTACGGCGACATCTTGGGGCTCAAGACCTTCCGCCGCGGCTTCGGCCGCATCGCCGCGCAGACCGCCAAGCAGGTGCTCCTCCAGCGCACCCGCGACGTCGAGCGCGAGAACGTCTTCAACGAGTACAAGGATCGCAAGGGCGAGATCGTCACCGGCATCGCGCGCCGCCTCGAGCGTGGAAACCTGATCGTCGACCTGGGTCGCGCCGAGGCCGTGCTGCCGGTTCGCGAGCAGGTGCCCCGCGAGGTCTACCGCCCGGGCGATCGCGTGCAGGCCTTCGTGCTCGACGTGCTCCGCGAGGCGAAGGGCCCGCAGATCATCCTCTCCCGCGCATCGGTGAACCTCCTCACCAAGCTCTTCGAGATGGAAGTGCCCGAGATCGCCGAAGGCATCGTGGTGATCGAGGCCGCCGCGCGTGAGCCTGGCCGCCGCTCGAAGATCGCGGTCTCGAGCCGAGATGGTGACGTCGACCCCGTCGGCGCCTGCGTCGGCATCAAGGGCAGCCGCGTTCAGGCCGTCGTGCAGGAGCTCCGCGGCGAGAAGATCGACATCGTCGAGTTCGACGAGGATCCAGCCCGCTTCGTCTGCGCGGCGCTGGCGCCCGCCGAGGTCAGCCGCGTCATCATCGACGAGGCCAACCACGCGATGGAGATCATCGTCCCCGACGATCAGCTCTCGCTCGCCATCGGCCGCTCGGGCCAGAACGTGCGCCTGGCCTGGCAGCTCACCGGGTGGAAGCTCGACATCAACTCCGAGAGCCGCGTGAAGGAGATGCGCGAGTTCGCCAGCCGCTCGCTCGGCTCGCTCCCCGGCGTGTCCGAGATGCTCGTCGAGTCGCTCTACGCCCACGGCTTCCGCATGGCGAAGGACATCTCCGACGCCAACCCCGAGGTGCTCTCCCAGATCCCCGGCGTCGACGCCGCTCGTATCCCCGCGATGCAGGAGGCCGCCAAGTCGCGCATGGTGACCGACTCCATCGAGCTCGAGCAGCTCGAGAAGGAGCGCGAGGCCCGCCGGCTCGAAGAGCAGCGCAAGCACCCGGACGATCTCACCCAGGACGAGCGGCTCATTCGCGTCACCGGCATCGGCAGCTCCAACCTCAACGCGTTCAAGCTGTCTGGCTACAGCACGGTCGAAGACGTGGTGAAGGAGGCCGATCTCACCCGGCTGGGCAACGTGGCCGGCATCGGGATCAAGAAGGCCCGTCAGGTGAAGAGCGCCGCCGAGCGCTACCTGCAGGAAGAGGCCAAGAAGCGCGCCGAGCTCGACGCCCTCAAGGGCAAGCCCGCCGAAGGGGCCCCCGCCAGCGCCTGATGACGCCGGGCTGCCCGACTGGAGGAGGCCGCCGTCCGTTTGGAGGTGGCCTGCGCGTGAAGGAATGAGCTTGAAGTCCACCTCGGGTCCAGCCAAGGGGCTGGATCCCACGAAGGAAGAAAGGCCGGGGCCGGTTCGAACCTGCCTCGGGTGCGGAAAGAAGCAGCCGAAGGGGCTGCTCCATCGACTGGTGCTGAACGAGAAGCACCAGCCAGTGCGTGATGCGGCGCAGACTGCCCCTGGCAGGGGGGCATACCTCTGCGGTCCGGGTTGCCTTGCGGCAGCCGTGAAGCGAAAGGCCTTCCACCGGGCCTTCAAGCAGGCGGTGGAGCTCAACCTGAATGACCTGGAGGAAGCCCTGCGGACCGAAGCGTGACGAACGGCAGTGCCAAGCAGCAGATCGTCAAGAGACCGGCCAGCAGTCGGCCGTCACGTTCGCAGTGAGCACCGCGGGCTCCTTTGGGAGCGCGTGAAGCAGGTCAGCCCGAAGTTCCAACCAACCAATTTCCGGAAGGGTTCAATCCCTTTCATCCACCAGTGTTCTGAAGTACGGGGGCCGCCACATGTCGAAGAAGCGCGTTCACGAAATCGCCAAAGAGTTGAAGGACAACCACGGCATCGAGCTGGACAACAAGGCCATGGTCACCACCCTCACGTCCCTCGGGTACGACGTGAAGTCTCATTCCTCGTCGCTCGACGAAGATCAGGCGGTCGAGGCGGTGAAGAAGGTCGTCGACAAGCTCAAGCCCAAGGCCCCGCCCGCGCCCGTCGCGCCCAAGGGCGTCGTGGTGCGCCGCCGAATCGGAGGAGAGGCGCCGGCTGCCGCTGCCGTCGCCATGCACGCGCCCTCCGCGCCCGTCGCGCCGCCGCCGGCGGTGATGGCTGCCGCCGTGGCCGAGAGCCCGGCGCCGCTGCCCGCGCCCGTCGTCCAGGCGCCGCCGCCCGTCGTCGAGCTCCCTCCCGATTCCCACACGCCCGTCGCCGCGGTCGTCGCCCAGCTGCCACCGCCCCCAGTCGAGCAGGCTCCCGTCGCGGCGCCAGTGGCGAGCGCAGCGGCACCCGCACCCGCAACCGCACCCCTCGCCGCGACCGGCACCGCGGCTCCCGCGGCGCCGCGTGCCTCCGCGCCACGAGCGTCGGCTCCGCGCGAGCCCGCCAAGCTGCCTCCAGCCGTCGTCGCGCCCGCGCGCCCCGGCGTCGCGATCACCCCGCGTGCATCGGCGCCCCGCCCAGGTGTCACCGTGCGGCCGGCCGTGCCCGCTGGAGCGACCGCGACGGGCCCGATCACCCCCGCCGCGCCGCCGCGTCCCCAGGTGCCGACCGCGACCCAAGCCGTCGTCGTCAGCCGGCCCCTCATCGCCGTCAAGCGTGTCACCCCGACCCAGCCCAGCGCCAGCCGCTACCCGATGGCGCCTGGCCGCAAGGTGACCGCCGGTGACGAGAAGGTCTTCCGCGTCGTCCCCAACCAGTTCGGCGCCCCCGGCGCGAAGGACGCGGCCTCCCGCGAGAAGGAACGCCAGGGCCGCGGCACTGGCCGTCGCGAGAAGGACAAGGAGACCACCAGCACCACCGACATTCGCGAGATCATCTTCGGCCGCACGGCGATCCCCGTGCGCGGCAAGAAGAAGAAGCCCACCAAGAAGGGCCAGAAGACGCTCATCACCCAGATGGCCGAGGAGAAGAAGGTCATCAAGGTGCAGGACGGCATCTCGGTGAGCGATCTCTCCCAGCGCATGGGCGTCAAGACGACCGAGATCATCAAGAAGCTGATGGCCGGCGGGAAGATGGCCACCGCGAACCAGATGGTCGACCCCGAGACGGCTGGCATCATCTCGGCCGACTTCGGCTGGCAGGTGAAGAAGGTCGGCTTCGAGGTCGAGGACTTCCTCCCGAAGGTGGACGAGAAGCCCGAAGACTTCACCGAGCGCCCGCCCGTCGTCACCGTGATGGGCCACGTCGACCACGGAAAGACGTCGCTCCTCGACGCGATCCGCCAGGCGAACGTGGCGGCCGGCGAGACGGGCGGCATCACCCAGCACGTCGGCGCCTACACCGTGAAGTCGTCGCAGGGCGACATCACCTTCCTCGACACCCCGGGCCACGAGGCGTTCTCGGCCATGCGCGCCCGCGGCGCCAACGTCACCGACGTGGTGGTGCTCGTCGTCGCTGGTGACGACGGCGTGATGCCTCAGACGAAGGAGGCCATTCAGCACGCGCAGAAGGCCGAGGTGCCGATCGTGGTGGCCATCAACAAGATGGATCTCCCCGGCGCCAACACCGATCGGGTGAAGAAGGATCTCGCCGACAACGGCCTGCTCGCCGAAGACTGGGGTGGCGAGGTCATCATGGTGCCCGTCTCGGCCAAGACGAAGATGGGCCTCGATCTGCTGCTCGAGAACATCTCGCTCCAGGCCGAGGTGCTCGAGCTCAAGGCCAACGCTGGCCGGCCAGCGCAGGGCATCGTGCTGGAGGCGCGGCTCGAGAAGGGCCGCGGCCCGATCGCCACCGTGCTCGTCCAGGAAGGTACCCTGCGAAAGGGCGACGCCGTGGTGAGCGGCACCCACTTCGGCCGGGTGCGCATGATGGTGAACGACCGCGGTCAGCAGATCGACGAGGTGAAGCCCGGCTTCTCCGCCGAGGTCATCGGCCTGTCGGGCGTGCCCATCGCCGGAGACGTCTTCAACATCGTCGCCGACGAGAAGGCCGCCAAGCAGATCGCCGATCACCGCATCTTGAAGGCGCGCCAGGCCGAGGCCGGGAAGACGTCGCGCGAGACCCTGGACGACCTGCTCGCCAAGCAGAAGGTCGCCGAGCAGAAGGAGCTCAAGATCGTGCTCAAGGCCGACGTCTCGGGTTCGCTCGAGGCCTGCGCCGACGCGGTCAACAAGCTGTCGACCAAGAAGGTGAAGGTCACCATCGTGCAGAAGGGCGTCGGCATGATGACCGAGACCGACATCAACAACGCGGCGGCGTTCGGCGCGATGGTGGTCGGCTTCAACTCCCGGCCCGAGTCGGGCGCGGAGGCGGCAGCCAAGCAGCTCGAGGTGAAGTGGGAGACGTACGGGATCATCTACGAGCTCCTCGACGCGGTCACCCGCAACATGGAAGACCTGCTCGAGCCCATTCGCACCGAGAAGAAGCTCGGCAAGGCGGAGGTGCGCAACCTCTTCAACGTGCCGAAGCTGGGCACCATCGCCGGCTCGGCGGTGCTCGACGGCGTCATCAAGCGCAACGCGTTCCTGCGGCTGTTCCGCGCGAACAAGCAGATCTACCAGGGCAAGGTGGCGAGCCTCCGTCGCTTCAAGGACGACGTGAAGGAGGTCGCCAGCGGCTTCGAGTGCGGTATCGGCATCGACGGCTTCAACGAGCTGCAGCCGGGTGACGTCATCGAGGCCTTCGAGATCGAGGAGACGCGGCCGAGCCTCAACTGAGGTGGGTGACGAGCGGGGAAGACCGCGCTCGTCCTGGCCGTTCCACGCGGTGCTCGGAGTGCTGGAGTCATGTTCGTCTGCGTCGCCAGAGTGACGATCGACATCCCCGCGGCGGGTTCGCTGAAGGGCAAGCGGCAGGTGCTCCGGCGGGTGACCGATCGAGTGAAGGCCAAGTTCAACGTCGCCGTCGCCGAGGTGGACGACAACGACGTCTACACACGCGGGGTCATCGCGCTCGCGGTGGTGGGCAACGATCGCCGCCACGTGAACGAGATGATGGACAAGATCCTCCAGTACATCGAGGACATGTACGTCGCGCCGGTCGCGCACCGGGAGATCGAGATCCTCGCGTTCGGCGATCAGCTCTTCGCGCGGGGTGACGACGACTTCGATCTGAACAACCTGAGCATTCCGCGCGGGGAACGATCGCTGGCCGAGGCCGAGGGGCTGGGTGATTGGGAAGATCGGCACGTGCGTCAGCCGCCGATGCCCTCACCGTCTGCTCCGCGGAAGCAGGGCCCGCGGCCGTCCGGGCCGAGGCCGTCGGCGCCTCCCAACTTGACGCTCGAAGAGGCGAGGGCGAGGGCGCGTGGGCTGCGGAACCGGCGTGATTGGGAACGGCCGGACGACGACGAACGCTGACCTCGGTCGAGTCGAGCGTCGTGCAGTAGGTGTCGAGCGCGGCTGCAGGCTGCGGGAATGGAGTGACGATGAGCTCGAAGGTCAGGCCAGAGCGGGTGGGCCAGGAGATTCAGGCCGCGGTCGCCGAGATGCTGACCCGCGGCGACATTCACGATCCGCGGATCGGGTACATCACGATCACCGGGGTGAAGGTGTCGCCCGATCTCCGCGTCGCCCGCATCTACGACTCGATGATCGGCACCGAGGAAGAGAAGGCGCGCACCCAGGAAGGGCTCGACGCGGCCAAGGGCTACGTGCGGCGTGAAGTGACGAGCAAGGTGAAGCTCCGGGTCTCGCCCGAGGTGTTCTTCACCTTCGACGGCTCGCTCGAGGAGGGCGACAAGATCGAGCGGCTCCTCAAGGAAGTGAAGGCGAAGGAGGGGTGGTGAGCGGAGCGGCCCCGTAGCCGCAAGGCGAAGTGGGGCTTGCAGCGGAGCGACCAGAAACCCGAGCGGAGCGGCCCCGTAGCCGCAAGGCGAAGTGGGGCTTGCAGCGGAGCGACGAGAAACATGAACGGCGTCTTGGTGGTCGACAAACCGAAAGGCCCGACGTCGTCCGACGTGGTGCAGGTCGTGCGTCGCGCGCTCAAGGTGAAGAAGGCGGGCCACACCGGCACGCTGGACCCGATGGCGACGGGCGTGCTGGCCATCTGCCTCGGTGACGCGACCCGGATCGCCCAGGTGTTGACCGACGGCGACAAGGCCTACGACGCGACCCTCAAGCTCGGCGTCACGACGGACACGCTCGACGCCGAGGGCAAGGTGCTCGAGACGCGCGCGGTGCCGCCGTTGACCGCCGAGTCTCTCGAGGCGGTGTTCGCGAAGTTCCGTGGCACGCAGCAGCAGACGCCGCCGATGTACTCGGCGATCAAGAAGGACGGGAAGCGGCTGTACGAGCTCGCGCGCGCCGGCGAGGAGGTCGAGCGCGAAGCCCGCACCGTCACCGTCCACGCGCTCACCCTCAACGACTTCTCGGCCGACGAGCTCAAGTTGTCGGTCGCCTGCTCGAAGGGGTTCTTCGTGCGCACGCTCGCGGCCGACCTCGGTGAAGCGCTCGGCTGTGGCGCGCACCTCACGGCCCTGCGGCGGACGAAGAGCGGGCCGTTCTCGATCGCGCGCGCGATTCCTCTCCAGGCGATCGTCGATCGCGGCGCCGAGGCGGTGGCGGGCCAGCTCGCCGGAATCGACGAGGCGCTCACCTTTCTGCCCGAAGTGCGAACGACCGCGGCCGAGGCGGAGCGGGTGCTCCACGGTGGGCTCGTCGAGCTCGCGCGGCCCGACTGTGAGCTCGTGCGGGTGACCGACCCGGCGGGCAAGGTGCTCGCGCTCGCCGAGGTGCAGCGCGGCCGGCTCGTCTACAAGCGCGTGCTCGCGGCGCACGCCCCCTGACGTGTCACCGAGCTCGATCGGGTGGTGGCGGGAGCTGTCGTGGCGCCAGTGGGCGAGCTTCGGCGCGGCCTGGCTCGGCTGGGTGCTCGACGCGTTCGACTTCACCGTCTTCCTCCTGGTGATGAAGCAGATCGCGGCGGAGTTCGGCACCACGCTCACCACCACGGCGAGCTCGATCGCGCTCACACTCCTGATGCGGCTCGTCGGCGGGGTGCTCGCCGGTTGGGCCGCCGATCGTTGGGGTCGCAAGCTGCCGTTGATGATCTCGATCGTCTGGTTCGCGATCTGCGATGGCTTGGTCTCGCTCGCGCCCTCGTTCGAGCGGGTGCTCCTGCTGCGGGCGGTGTTCGGCCTCGGCATGGGCGCCGAGTGGACGGCAGGGTCGACGCTCGCGATGGAGAACTGGCCCGCCCGCGCTCGGGGAGTCGCCTCGGGCGTGCTCCAGGGCAGCTGGGCGATCGGGTTCCTCCTGGCGGGGCTGGCGGCCGGCTGGGTGGTGCCGACCTACGGCTGGCGGGCGCTCTTCTTCCTCGCGGCGGCGCCGGCGGTGCTCGCGATCCCCATTCGGTTCCTGGTGCCCGAGAGCGCGGAGTGGCAGGCGAGTCGAGCGGCGCTCCGGACGAAGACGCAGGTGTCGTGGCGAGAGATCGTGTCGACGCCCCACGTTCCGCTTCGACTGCTCTGGGCGACCCTCATGCTGGCGGCGGGCTTCGGCGGCTACTACGCGCTCGTGGGGAACAGCTCGGTGCTCCTGCTCGATCACCTCGGCCACGACATGGCGGGCGTCGCGCGTCAGGTGACGGTGTTCAACGTGGGCATGCTCGTGGGCGCAGTCGTGTGTGGGCTGGCAGCGATGCGCATGGGGGTCCGAGTCGCGGTGCTCGTCCCGGCGGTGGTGATGGCGCTCGTGGTTCCGCTCTACGTCGGCTTCGTTCCGGAATGGCTCTGGGTGGGCGCGTTTCTGGGAGGCGTCTTCGGCGCCGGCACCTCGGGGGTGACGCCGATGCTGCTGACCTCCCTGTTCCCCGCGAGGGTTCGGGCCCGGTGCATCGGCCTCGTCTACCATCTGGCGGCGATCCCCGCGGCGTTCGTGCCGATGGCGATCGCGGCGCTCGATGAGCGGCGCCTCGCGAGGCTCCCGGTGGGAATCGCGCTGGTCTGTGCGGGAAGTCAGGTGGCGCTGGCGATCTTGATCCTCGTGATGCCGAGAACGGACCCCGTCGAGGTGAGCTGATCGAGGGCTCGGGTGCGCACGGGCCTGCGCAACGAGTCTGGGCGATGCTCGGGGTTCTCGGTGGCTCGAGGTTTGCTGAAGTGCTGGCCGATGCGGACTCTCTTCGTGATGACTGCTCTGGCGGCGTCGTCGTGCGCGACCTTGGGGGCGCGGGCGCTCACCCAGCCGATGCGGGTGCCGATCATCGGCGCTCCCTCGCAGCCACATCGCGACGTGTCGTGGAAGACCGCCGATGGGCTCACCTTGAAGGGCTGGTTGTTCGAGCCGAGTGGGCCGGCGAAGGGGGTGGTCGTGCTCGTTCACGGCAAGGACATCAACCGGCAGCACTTCAGCGGAGAAGCCGGGCGCTTCACCTCTCGCGGGTATCAGGTGCTCGCGTTCGATCAGCGGGCCCACGGCGCCTCGGAGGGCACGCGGACGACCTTCGGCTTTCACGAGGTGGACGATCTTCGCCGTGGGCTCGACGCGCTCGGGTGCTCGCGGGTGGTGCTCATTGGGGAGTCACTCGGGGCGGCGGTCGCGCTTCAGACGGGAGCCCGGGATCCGCGCGTGGTCGGAGTCGTAGCGGGCGCATCGTTCAGCGACCTGCCCGCCATCGTCGCCGAGCATCGGCCGTTCTTCTTCTCCGACCCGGTCTTCGCTGATGCGCGCTCACTCGCCGAGCAGGAGAACGGGTTTCGGCTCGAGGCGATCAACCCGGCGAGGGACGCCGCGACGGTGACGGTGCCGGTGCTGCTGCTTCACGGCACCAAGGATCCGTTCATTCACCCCGATCATGCTCGTCGCATTCACGCTGCCGCGCCGCGCACCGAGCTCGTCTGGCTCGAAGGGGTGGGGCACATCGACGTCTTGGTTCACGACGAGGCGTGGGAGCGCATCGAGGAATGGCTCGACGAGAAGGTCGATCGGCCGGCGCACACTGCGGTCGCTCGGTGATGGACGGACGGGCGGCCTCGCAGGAGGCTCGAGGCCATGGAGCTGGAAGCCGTCGGTCGCGTCGGGAGCGGATGGCTCGTGGCCGCGGTGATCGCGCTCGTGATCACCACGGTGGTTCGAGTGATCGCCGGGTGGATCACCGTTCGACGGTTGCTCTCCGATCGCACGACGCATCTGGTGAGCTTGGGCGTGGTGCAGATCGTGTTGAGCATCGGCGCCTCCGCACTGGGCCGCGCTGCCTTCGCGAGTGAGGCGACCGGAGGAATGATCCTCCATGCGCTCAACGGCGCCCAGCTCGCGCTCGGAGTTGGAGCGATCGTGGTTGCGCGACGGGCTGGCGCCTCCGGGCGAGGATCGTGAGAAGGGCGAGACCGATGAAGAGCTCGGTGCCTCCTCCCTGACAGCCGCACGGAGGCCACTTGGCGGAACCACCGCCGCCGCTCGAGCCTCCGCCGATTGAGTCGCCACCGGATGAGCCACCGCCGACGGAGCCGCCACCGACGGAGCCGCCGCCGACGGAGCCGCCACCGACGGAGCCGCCGCCGACCGAGCCGCCGCCGACTGAGCCGCCGCCGACTGAGCCTCCGCCGACTGAGCCGCCACCGGATGAACCACCGCCGGATGAACCACCGCCGGATGAGCCACCGCCGGATGAACCACCGCCGGATGAACCACCGCCGACGGAGCCTCCGCCGACGGAGCCGCCACCGGATGAACCACCGCCGACTGAGCCTCCGCCGACTGAGCCTCCCGCACTTCCGCCGCCTGTGCTGACTTGGGCGAGGACCGTCACCACCACGTCGTCGCTCGCCGCCAGCGCACCGTCGTTCGCGGTCAACCGAACCGTGTAGACACCCGGCGACGGGAACGCTGCGTTGGAGATGGGAGCGGTCGCGAAGTTGAAGGTCGCCGTCCCAGGCCCACTCACCGTCGTCCACTGCTGAGTGAGCGCGATCGGCGCCGGCTTCCCATCGTCCGCCACCGTCCCCGCGAGGATCGCGAGCCGGGGCCAGGTGACGGTCTGATCGGGGCCCGCGTTCACGACGGGTGGGGCGTTCGCCGTCGTCCCGCTCACCGTGACGGAGACCGGACGCTGGAAGAGTCGATCACGCGAGATCGCGGTGAGCTGGAACTGGTACGTGCCCAAGGCCGTCAGCCCCGTCACCTGAGTCGCCGGGCTCGCTCGCGAGACGAAGGTCGGGTTGCTGCCCTTGGGCGCGGAGAGCACGTTCCACCAATGGGTGAGCGGCCCGACGTTGCCGTTCGAGGTCGTCGCGCTCAGGGTGACGGCGGTCGCAGGTTGAACCACCGTCGCAGGCGTCGCGGTGATCGGACTCACGTTCGGGATCACGTCTGGTGGGTAGACGGTGACGGTGTAGTTCGCGTTCGTCGAGGCGCCCTGCGCGTCGGAGATCCTCACGTTCACCACGTAGTTCCCCGCGACGGTCAGGCCAGAGAGCGTCGTCGTTCCCGTCGTCGGCGTTCCAAACGTCACCGTCGCGCCGGGCGGCGACTGCACCAGTGTCCACAGCGTCACCAACTGGTTGGCCGGCGTCTCGAGATCGGTCGCGAACGCGCTGAGCGTCGTACTGGTCGCCGGGAGCGCCACGTCCTTCGGCGCGCGGTTGTTGAGTTCGTAGATTCGCGGTGGCGTGTTCCCCGGGTAGACGTTCACCGTGAAGGTGCGTCGGCTGACGTTGGCTCCATCGCTGACGGCGATCTGGAAGTCGTAGCGGCCCGCGACCGAGAGGCCCGTCACCGTCGTGGTGCTTGCCGACGGAGTGGCGAGCACGGGCGCCGATCCACCTGGCGCGCTGGCGACGGTCCATGTCCAGGCGAGCGCGGCGCTCTCGGGATCGACCGCGGTGGCCGACAGCGTGGTCTGGGTCGCCGGCTGGGTGAGGAAGTGCGGCGAGGGCATGCCCGATGAGGTGATGATCGGGCGCCGATTCTCACCCACCCTGCGCGCATAGATCGTCGTCACCGAGTCCGCGGTCAAGGTGAGCGTGAGCGTCCCCGCCGAGGTGACGGTACGAAGCGCGCCTTCGGTGAACGGGCCTGCGCTCGCGGTGGCCGCCACGCCATAGAGGCCCGGAGGCAGCCCGCGGACCGTGACGTTCGTCGAGACCACCGAGCCGTCGGCGTGAATCACCAGCACCACGCCCGCGCTCCCCTCGAACGCGACCGGGTGAATGTTCGGGTCGCCAGCGGTCGCGGCGATCCGCTGCGCTCCGGGGCGCACGTAGTCGAAGAACTGGCGGAACTTCCAGAACGCGAGGCTGTGCACGAACTGGCCGTCCCAATGATTGAAGAAGGTGTTCGGCCCAGGGTTCAGGCCTCGGCCCCACAGCGCGTACTTCTCCCAGTGCACGACGTTGGCGATGGTGAGGTCGTCGATGAGGTTCTGCACGCTCGCCGACAGGAACTCCGTCTGCGCGGTGGGGAGCCCGAGGGAGTTGGCGAAGTTCGCCATCGGGACGAAGTCGGTCGAGCCGTAGAGGTGGTACGCGAACTTGCCCACGTACGGCCAGAGGGTGTGATCGTTCGCCATCGGCTGCACGAAGTACTGCCAGGCGAGATCGGTGCGGCTCGTCTCGGGGTACTGCAGCCGCGTCGCGGAGGGCGAGGCGAGGAGGCGTGGGCCCAGATACCTCGCGGTGCGGCTCGCCTCGGTCGCGCTGAACCCGTTGCCCGTCATCGCTTCGTTGCAGATCACCCAGGTGTCGGGCTCGAGCTGGTGCACGGTGCGGAACCGATCGAGCACCGTGAACATGAACTCGGCGTATTCCCCTTCGCTCATCAGCAGCCACAGCGGCGCCGCTCCGGCGAGCCCGTTGTCGTAGAACCCGATGCTCGCCCAGAAGAAGTACGGGTCGCCGCGGGCGCGAACGAGGGCGCGGGTCGGCGCGAGGTTGAAGCGCACCTCGTCGTCGAGGCGGGTGAAGTCGAGGGCCCTGCTCGCGTTCACCACGAAGGGGTTCCCGTCGTCGTTGAGGAAGCCCTCGGGCAGGCCGACACTGGCCCGGTTGATGTTGATGCCGAGATCGTTCACCGCGACTTCCAGCATGCGCTGGGTCAGCTCGTTGGGCACCGCGGCGTCGTCCGGCGTCGCCCCGCCCCAGCCTTGAATGAACTGGAAGCGTTGGGCGCGATCCACGAGCACGTCGCCTGCGAAGGCGTTCCAGGAGAAGAGGGACACGATCGTCGCGAGAGCGAAGCGCATGCCAACGGGAGCCGCCGGCCCCCGACGAGTCGCATCGACGATCGAGTGCGCGCTCAGACCGCCTCGGACACCGACGCCAACAGAAAGTCGTGCGTTCGCATCGCGGGCGTCGACGTCTCCGGATCCGACGCGTTCTCGACTTCGCTCGACAGCGCGTCACAGGCCCCAAAGGCGTCGGCGACCGACTGGTTGAACCGGAAGTTGTTCACCGGGGCGACGAGCTGCCCGTCTTCGATCAGGTAGGTGCCGTCTCGAGTGAGCCCGGTGAGCAACAGCGTCGGCCCGTCGACCCAGTTCGTGTACCAGAAGCGGCTGATGAGGACGCCGCGCTTGATGCCCTGAGTCAGCGTGGAACGAGGGGTCGAGCCCGCCGCGAGCGCCATGCCGGGGTGGCCGCCGATCGGCTGCCGGTTCGTCTTCGCTGCCCAGTAGCGCGACATCGAGAGCGCCTCGAGCGTGCCTCCGGTGATCCACCGCTGCGCCTCGAGGCTCCGTCCCTGGTCGTCGAAGGGCAGCATCGGCGTGAGCGGGCTGCGTGGATCGGAGGCGATCGTCACCAGCGGTGACGCGACGCGCTCTCCGACCTTCTTCTTCGAGAAGTACGAGCGGCCTTCGTCGGCGCTGCGTTGGTCCATCGTGCTCACCAGCGAACGAAGGAGGATCGCGGTGGCGTGCGGCTCGAGGATCACCGAGTAGCGGCCCGGCTCGAGCTTGCGTGGGTTCTCCGAGCGGCTGGCGCCGTCGCACGCCTTCGTCGCCACCGCCGCGGCGTCGAGGCCCGCGAGCGAACGCGAATGGAAGTGCCCACGCCCCGAGCCGGTGCCCGAGGGCGTGCGTGCGGTGATCGTCAGCTCGACGCTGGTCGCCGGGTGGAGCGCCTGCAGCCCCGCCGAGCTCGCGATGCAGAAGACCCCGTTCACCTGTTGGAAGAAGCCGGCGACCCGCAGGCCCCGCGCCTTCCCCGGTTCGATCGCTTGCTTCACCAGCGCTGCCCGGCCGGTCGCTCCCAGCGCGTCGAGCTTCGCGTCGAACACGTTCGGGTTGCGCACGAAGGGCTGTGCGCCGAGCACCGGCATCGCCTCGGGATCCTCGGGAGCGACCGTCACCGCGTGGCTCGTCCGCTCGACGAGCGCTGCGAGAGAGGCGTCGTCGGCCTGGTTCGTCGCCGCGCTCGCGACCCGCTGGCCCAGCTTGAGGGTGAGCCTGAGCGAGGTCTCGTCCACCTCTCCACTCGTCGCCACCGTGTTGCGAGAGAAGCGCACGTGCGCGATCCTCCGGCTCGACGCACTCACCAACGCCTCGGCCTTCGGTTGGCTCTTCTTCACCGCCGCGAGCACCCGCTGCATCACCGCGGTGACCTGCTTCTCCGGGAGCGGCATCGCTCAGGCTCCCTTCTTGGCGCGAGTGTTGATGACCGAGATCTTCTTGAAGCGCGTCGGTGGGCAGCCGTGGCTCACCGCATTCGATTGACCGGGCTCGCCCTTGCCGTCGTGGAAGGCCGAGCCCATGCGGAACTCCGAAGGCCCGCCGAGCAGATCGCACGCGTTCCAGAACTCGAGGGTGTTCGATTGGTAGCCGACGTCGCGGAGCGCGCGCGTCACCTTGCCCTTCTTGATCTCGTAGAACATCTGCCCGGTGAACTGGAAGTTGTAGCGCTGGTGATCGATCGACCAGCTCCCGTCACCCACCACGTAGACGCCGTCGTCGGTCGCGGCGATCAGATCCTTCACGCCCAGGTCCTTCGCGCCTGGCTCGAGCGAGACGTTCGGCATTCGCTGGAACGGCACCGAGGCATGATCTTGTGCGTAGGCGCAGCCTCGAGAGTCGGTCTCGCCGATCCACGACGCCTGCTCGCGAGTCGTCTGGTAGCCGACGAAGCGCCCCTTCTCGATCAGGTTCCAGCGGCCGGTCTTCACCCCGTCGTCGTCGTAGCCGCAGGTCGCCAGCCCGCCGGGCGTCGTCTTGTCGGCGTAGAGGGTGACGATGGGCGAGGCGTACTGGAGCTTCTTCAGCTTCTCGGGCGTCGCGAAGCTGGTGCCCGCGAAGTTCGCCTCGTCTCCCAACGCGCGATCGAGCTCGGTCGGGTGCCCCACCGACTCGTGGATCGTGAGCCAGAGGTTCTCGGGCGAGAGGACGAGATCGCGCTTGCCGGGCTCGACGGGCGCTGCCGCCAACTTCTCTCGGGCGTCTTCGGCGACCTGCTCGGCGTCCTCGACGAACCGCGAGCGCTCGAGGAACTCCCAGCCGGCCTGATGCGCCTGGCCGTCCCAGCCTCGGCTGACGAAGTCGCCGTCCTGCACCAGCGTCACCGAGTAGGCCGGGCCGATGCGGGTGATCGCCTGCTCGATCAGCGCGCCGTCGGTGCTCGCGAAGAGCTTCCACTCCAGCTGCGTCGAGAGGCTGCACTCGGAGAACGCCTGCACCTTCTGCTTGCGAAGCACCTGGGAGATCCCGACCAGCAGCTCGAGCTTGTCGGCGACCGGGATCTTGAACGGGTCCTTCTCCATCGGCGTCTGCCAGACGTCGACGAAGGCGCGAGCAGGCGCGAGCGTGATGGGCGCCGCTCTCAGCGCCGCGTTGGCCGTCGCGATCTCGAGCGCGATCTGGGTGACTCGTTTGACCTCCGCCGGCTCCACCCGCGAGGTGCTGGCGAAGCCCCAGGCGCCGTCCTTGAGCACCCGAACGCCGACGCCGTAGCGCTCGCCGCTCGAGGTGCCGGAGGGGTGATCGTCACGCACCGAGACGTCCTCCTCTCGTCGGCGGTGCACCCGCACGTCCGCGTAGCTCGCGCCCTTGGCCTTCGCGGTCGACAGCGCGGCGTCGATGACACCCAACAAGACGGGCTCCAGCACCAGGCCGCGCGCCTCGGCGAGGCCTGATCGGCCGGCGATCACCGACGCGGCGGTCACTCCGGTGGCTGTGAGGAAGTCACGGCGGCTCCAGGTGGGGCGCATGGGCCGATCAACAGCACAGCCGCCGGGTGACGCACATCGAAAACGCGCCTGCGACACCGCGACCGTTCGGTCACGACATGGCGGACGTCGCGCGGCGATTTCGGGGCGACTTTGCGCAGCGACGGCGGCTCCGGTGTATGACGAACGCCTCTGTCGTCTTCGCGGTTTCCCTGCTCTCGAGGTTCGAATGCCCGGTCCAATTCGCAACAACCCCGTCGTGCCGCCGTCGGTCACCTCCACCACGTCGACGACCACCAACACCACGACGCCCGTCACCACGCCCACGCCGACCACCGGCCCGACTGCGCCTGGGTGGAGCCCCGCAGCGCCTGCTCGCCCGCGGCCGCCCGCCAACCCGATGACGAACCACGTTCAGGTTCCCAAGTCGGCGCCCATCTTCGCGAAGGGGCCGTCGACGTTCGAGGGCGCGAAGCTCTCCGACGCTGCGCTCGCGGGCTCGTTCGGCGGCGTCTCGGCCGAGAAGTTCGGCAGCACCACGGTGAAGCTGCCGGGTGGCAAGGAGTTCGTCGTCAAGGACATGCAGTACGACCTCGGCAACGGCAAGGTGGGGATGAACCTCGTCCCGGTGAAGGATCACGACGCCGCCGGCTCGAAGCAGATGGACGATCTGCTCCGGAAGAAGATGGGGCTCTCGGCTGACGAGCCGATCTACGCGCTGCTCGCCTACGTGCACCCGGAGAAGCACACCGGCTCGATCAAGGATCTCGGCGACTCGATGCTCAAGACCGAGATGGGCAACACCCACATGGGGGCGTACCTCGGCAACGCGGTGACCTCGAACTCGCCCGAGGGGTACCACAACAAGTCGTGGGAAGTGCACGGCTACCCGACGAACGTGCAGATCATCTCGATGGCGGGCGTGCCCCAGGGAACGCTCAACCGAAACCTCGTCGCCGCCGACTCGGTGCTCAACGCGGGCGTGCAGTTCCCCAGCGACTACCAGAACGACCCGTTCCGCACCGTCGACGTCAACACCACGCTGATGTTCTACCGCGACTGGCTCAAGGGCGAGCCGTACCTGAAGGACGACAACAGCTGGAAGACGTACTGCGCCGAGCACAAGACGATCGTCACCAACGTCGGGCTCAACGTTCCGCACAACGAGGCCTCGTTCAAAGAGATCTTCGGCGACGCCGAGGGCGGCAAGCTCTGGGGCACCTTCAAGGAGAAGTTCAAGGCGGCCAACGGGCGTGAGTTCACCGCCGCCGACGAGACGCACTTCGAGCCGCTGTGGAAGAAGGAAGGCCTCAAGGCCGACCAGATTCGGCCGCCGAGCAAAGCCGAGTACGACGCCTACCAGGCGGCCCGCTTCGACGGCACGCTCAAGTCGGGCGCGTACCATGGCTACGAGCCGCTCCCCGTCGGCAAGGCGCTGGCGTGGAAGCCCGAGACGACCGCCGATCTCGTGAAGAACTTCGCCGAGACCTACGCGCCCTTCAAAGAGGTGGGCGGCGTGGTGAGCGCGGCCTCGATCCTCGCGTTCAAGCCGGTGGTGCAGCAGCGCATGGGGCTCGACGACGCGAGCTTCATGAAGCTCGCCACCCCGCTGCTCCAGGAGATCATGGCGGCCGAAGCGATCGCGCGCGCTCCAGCCGACGCCTCGAAGATCCCCGAGTGGACCCAGAAGACCACAGGCGCGCTCTACGTCGCGGTGGGCGGCAAGGTGGAGGACTTCGCGCCGGGCGGCACCGTCAACCCGCAGCTGATGGGCCTCGCCAAGGAGCTCATGGGCAAGGTGCCGAACGGCCTGGCGCTGATGTCGAAGGTCGGTGGACTCACCCCCGAGAAGCGCAACGACTACGCGACGGGGTGGATGCGAAAGAACATTCAAGACGAGCTCACCGCCGCGCGCGGCACGATGGTCTCCGACCCGGGCAAGACCGAGTACTACTCGCCTCCAGCGATCACCAACCGCGTCGTCAACGGGCTGGTCGACTCGAACCGCTTCGTCAGCGTCAAGGTCGTCGCCACCGCGGTCGACGCGAGCGAAGTGCAGTGATCGGTGCCCTCGCGCTCTGGGGGCTGATGGCGCTCCCGGAGCGAGGCGAGGTGGTGTTCCTCCAGCGCGAACGCGACGTGAACGTGATCATGGTCGCTTCGCTCGGAGGCACGCCGAAGAAGGTCTTTCGCAACGCCGACGCGTCGAACCCGAACTGCCTCCACCCACGGTGGACGGCCGACGGCGCGCGCATCGAGTTCGTGGCGATGAAGAACGGCGCCTGGGCGCGCTGGTCGATGAGCCCCGACGGCTCCGATGCGCACCCGATCGACGGTGTGCCCGACCTGGTGAGCCGTGACGTGCGCTCACCCGAGCTCGAGGTCCGTCGGGGCAAGGGCAAGCAGATCCTCTTTCGCGTCGACACGAAGACCGAGCTCTTCTCCATGCGCCCGCTCGCCGACGGTGACGGAGTCGGCGAGGCCACCTTGAACGCGGACAAGAGCGCGGTCGCCTTCCAGAGCTGCCAGTTCGGCGTGGGCTGCAAGCTGATGGTGGTGAGCGGTGACGGGAAGACGTCGAAGGCGCTCGCGACCGGCACTGACCCAGACTGGAGGCCGGCACGGTGATGGCCTGCCCGCCGAGCGCGATCTCCTCTTCGACCGAGCGCTGGTGGGCGACGTCCTGCGCAGCTCGTCGGACCTGAACGCCTGTCGCTTCTGAACGGGCTCCACGCCGCTGGGAGGTCGCGAAGGCGCGGGCCGTTCACCGCTTGGGGGCCAAGATCACGTGTGTGCGAAGGCCTTCGGGCGTGAAGATCAGCGAGAGCTCGAGCGCGTCGAGCCGGCCGAGCCACTTCGCGGTCGACGTCGAGTCAGCGAGCTCCCGTGGCTGCTTCGGGCTTCGTTGGTTGCCGTGGGCGGAGCACGCCGCTTCGCCGAGTCCGGTGAAGGAGTAGGCCCCGCCTGCCGGACAATACGGCGTGTACCCGAGCGCGCGCTGAACGGCAGCCGGCGCGTCGGTGGTTCGGCTGGCTTGGGAGACGAGCTCGAGATCGGTGAGGTTCGCGAAACAGGCGTCGCGCATGTCCTCACCGAAGCCGGCCTGGATCGCGACGAGCGCGCTCTTGAGCCGGGCATGATCGAGCCGGAGTCTCAGGTGGGCGGGCTCGGTCGGCGCGTCCTTCGGCACCACGAAGCCGCGCGTGACGACATCCTCCGCGAGCCACCGGCGCGTCGCGACGTAGAGCTGATCGCCGATGACGGCCCAATAGAGTCGAAGGGTGACACCGAAGATCGACATCGCCACCACGCCGATCGGGTCGTTCTTCGACGCGTCGGCGATGCGGTAGCCGGTGACGGCGGTCGCGTCACGGCCACGCTTCCCGGCTGCGCTCTGGCTGAGCGAGTCGACGAGCCGCTCCACTGCCGCGCGCGCTGCGGGCGGGTCCTTCACCTTCACCACCACCGCCGTGGGGAGCGTGAGCGAGGTGAGCAGAATCGACGCGACGGCCGCGAAGTCTGCGTCTCTTCGGCCGAGGAAGCCCATCGGGAGATCACCGCCGATCGTGAGCAACGGATCGCCGTCGTAGATGACGAAGCTCACCTGATCGCCGAGCCACCGCCACGGATCCTGGCCCTGCACGCGCGCCTCGCGCATGAACTCCTTCACCTCGCCCTGCACTCGCTTCGAGGGAGAGAAGGTCGTCGAGACGGCGGCGATCGCCTTCGCCGAGTCGCCCTGGCGTTGGAGCGTCGCGGGGCCACCCGGGTAGAACTCCTTGAGCTGGCTGTAGATGGTGTTGTCGACGAGCGGGAGGATGATCGTCTCGACGTCGATCGGCGGCCCGAGCTTCACCCGCACGCCGACCGGATCGATGAAGGTGCGCCAGTACTGCCGGTACGACTCGGCGAAGTCCTTGTACTCGTCGGCCTCGGTCGCGGTCGCCTCCGAGAAGGGCAGTTCGACGAGGGGGGTGAGGAACGAGAGACGGCCGTGGGCCGAGCAGGTCGCGCCGTCGGCACCGAGTGAATAGGTGCCTCCGTGAGGGCAGCGAAGCGTCTTCGGCAGGAGCCCACGTTCGGTGAGCGCCGCGATCGTGGTGGCTCCGGCTCGTTCTCGCTGCGCCGCCAGCCGCGCGTATTCGATCAGCTGCAGATTCGACGCGCACTCCATTCGACGCCGGGCGCCGATCTTCCAGCGCGGGCCCACGACCGATCGCACGAAGGCATCGCTGAGGAAGACGAAGGCGTCTTCCTGATCCGCGAAGAGCGTGCGGAGGTATTTGAAGTCCGACGCGTTCGCCAAGGAGGGCGTGCGGCCAGCGAGCGCGTCGAGGGCGGCCTTCACTCCGGCGGGAGAGTTGCCGACGAAGACGAAGCGGCCGCTCTCGGCCATCGTCGAGGAGATCGCGCGATCGGCCGTCCTCAGCGTCCGCAGTTCGACGCCCTGGTAGGTCTCGGTCGTCTCGGCTGCATCGGGCCGCTTCGATTTCGCCTGGCCGCGCGCCGCGTTCGCCGCCAGCTTCACCACGGCTGCGTCCTTCACGGTGAGGATCACGGTGAGATCGGTGCCCTCACGGACGAACGGATCGTGCCCGACGATGGAGACGGCCTCGACTGCGCGCGACGCATACAGCCGGCTGAAGTCGTCTCGAGGGAGCGCGAGCTGAGTGAAGAGGCGCTCCTTGGTGCCGCGATCGCGCGCGTAGCCCTCGAGCGCGTGCGCGAGGTCGGTGCCCCAGGCGTCGAGGAGATCGACGATGGTGAAGAGCGCGTCGGTCGAGGTGAAGTGGAGCGAGAACGCATCGGCTGGCATCGCGCTCGCGGCGTCGAACAGCTTGGGCGTGGCTCCCTTCCGGAGCGCGTCATAGTCGTGCGAGGCGACGTGCGGGCCTGAGAGCGTCGTGAGCTTCACGGGCGGTCCGGCGCGCTCGGAGTGCTCGCGCCAGGCGTCGAGCTGGAGCGCTTCCTGAACTGCGGCGAGGCCGGTCATCATTCCGTAGAGGTCGGGCTCTCGGCCGCGACCGGGACCGTCGAAGCCCATTCGCTCCGCGCCCCACACCTCCGGCGCGATCTCGGCCAGGTAGCGGGCGAACGCAGCACCTCTCGGCGCACGGAGGCTCGCCCCGGCGAGCGCGGTCGATTGAGCGGTCGCCCACATGCCGAGCGCCTCGGGGGCCTTCGCTTCCTTGGGCAGCTCGAGGGTGAGGGTGGTGATCAGCTTGGGTACCCAGGCGCCGCGCGCGGGCCCTTCGAGCACGTCGATCTTCGCGGGCCCGGTGTCGGTGAAGCGCCCAGTGACGAGAACGGTCGAGCCCGCGGTCTCTTCGGCGCGCGCCTGGTCGAGGCTCTTGCGAACGTCTCTGAGCCGAGCCGCGAGGTCCTTCTGCACCTCGATCAGGTTGTTCCGTGCGTCGGCTGCCCGCGCCACGGCGACGGGCTCGTCACCCCAGCGCAGGCGAACGGTGAACGTCTTCGCCTTCTTTGCCTTCGCCGCGGTGAGCGCCTTCTCGAAGTTCGCGAGGTCGGATTTCGAGGCTTCCTGTTGGGCCTCGAGCGCGGAGATCTCCTGTTCGAGCTGCTCGACCGTCGGGCGATCGCGTTCGCGCCCGTCGTCGTACAGGGAATAGAGGAGGAAGGTTCGGTCGTCTTTCGAGACCGCGGCGATGCGGTCGTAGCCGACGAGGAAGCCGGGAACTCGGAGCTCCGCCGCGAACGCTCCGCCGCGCTCGTCGCGAGTGAACTTGGTCGAGACGACGGTGGGTCCGGGCGCGGCGACGGCGAGCGAGAGGAGGGCCGTGAGCATGGGCGGACCATGCCACGTCAGTGGGCGTGCGCCTTCGAACACGACGCAGCGCTTAGACGCTCGTCACTCGGCAGCAGGCGCCGTGCTCTCCATCAGCTCATGATTGACCGACCAGCTCCCGCGCTCGCGCGAGCAGTCGAAGCAGTGAAGGGGAAGGCTCTTGCAGACCGGCTGGCCGGGGCCTTCGCATCGCATCCAGGGGACGAACTCGACAGTCACATGAACGAGAGCGCGTGGGCCGGACAGACGCAGCTGCGCGCGGTTTCCGTGAAAGGTGATCGCCTCGCGCATCGGCCGACCGCCAACCCAGAGCTCCGAGCCAAGCAACGTGTCGGTCGGGTGACTCCACTCGACGTCGAACGTCTCGCCCTCTGGTGCCCAGCTCAACACCGAACCGCGCGGGATCTCCTCACCCGATTTTCGGCGAATGACGAGCCGGCGACGATCGAAGAAGTCGCTTCGAGCGCTCCAGGAAATGGTGCCGGAGGAGTCCGAGATGCGAAGGTCCATGGCCTCGTCGGGTCCGAGCGCTCCCCTCCACACACCACCCATGCACGCGAACACTTCGGGGAACCGTCCGAGCCGAACGAGGTCTCGAGTGTTTCCCGGACCACCTGGCACGATTTGCTCGAGCGGCCGCCCATTCATGGTGACGACCGCTTCGTCGAGCCGGGCACACTCCTCGAGTGCGAGGTGCAGACCGAACGGACTCAACACGAGGTGCGCGTTCCGTACCTGGCTCACGCGCGTCGCCACGCACCCGCTCAGGAGGATCACCCACGCGACTCGCATCGCTCCGAGCTTCGCTCAACTCCTGGGCGCATCACCAACCGTGTCAGCCGTGGTCGTCTCGCCGCCGGCGCGCCGCAGCCCGAGCGACTTCATCTTCTTGTAGAAGTGCCCACGCTCGAGATCGAGGATCCGCGCGGCTTCGGTCGCGTTGTCCCGCGTGAACGAGAGCGCGCCCAAGATGATCTCCCGCTCGGCCTCTTCAACCTGATCCCGGAACGGCTTGTCGGGACGGAAGCGCGCCGGAGCCGCCGTCACGGGCACGCTCACCGGCACCGCGATGTTCATCGGCGCGGACGTCACCACCGGCGTGGAGATCTGCATCGGCGCTCCGTTCTCCACCGGCACCTGAACCGGCGCGACCCTCCGCCGCGGCCACATCGCCTCGACGTCGCCGAGCGACACCAGCGGCCCTTCACAGAGAATCGCCAGCCGCTCGACCAGGTTCCGGAGCTCGCGGACGTTGCCTGGGTAGTCGTGCTCCATCATTCGCTGCATCGCGTCCGGCGCCACCCGCAGCACCTTGCGCCCGTTCTTCCGGCACGACTCGTCGAGGAAGGCGTCGATCAACACCGGCAAGTCGTCCTTCCGCTCGCGCAGGGCAGGGGAGTTGAGCTGGACCACGTTGAGTCGGAAGTAGAGGTCCTCGCGGAACTTGCCGAGCGAGATCTCCCTCTCGAGATCCTTGTTCGTCGCGGCGATCACCCGCACGTCGACCTTGATCGTCTCGCTGCCACCAACCCGCTCCAGCTCGCCTTCCTGGAGCACCCGCAAGAGCTTCGCCTGCATCGCCGCCGGCATGTCGCCCACCTCGTCGAGGAAGAGCGTGCCCTCGTGCGCGAGCTCGAACTTCCCTCGCCGGGCCGCCAGCGCGCCGGTGAAGGCGCCCTTCTCGTGGCCGAACAACTCCGACTCGATCAGCTCGTGCGGCACCGCGGCGCAGTTCAGCTTCACGAACGGCTTCGCCTTGCGCTTCGACTGCTGGTGAATCGCCCGCGCGATCAGCTCCTTGCCCGAGCCGTTCTCTCCGGTGATCAGCACCCGGCCCTCCGACGGCGCCGCGCGCGCGATGACCGCATAGATCCGCTGCATCGCCGCCGACTGCCCGAGCATGTCGAAGCGCCCGCCCTCGGCCTTGAGCTCCTTGAGCTCCTCGACGACTCGCGAGAGCTCGAGCGCATTGCGCAAGGCGAGCAACAACCGATCGCGGCTGATCGGCTTCTCCAGAAAGTCGCGCGCGCCCAGGTGCGTCGCCTTCACCGCGGTCTCGATCGTCCCGTGGCCGCTCATCATGATCACCGGCAGCTCGGGGCGAATCGCCTGGATCTTCTCCAGCGCGGCGAGCCCATCGAGATCGGGCATCTTCACGTCCATGAGCACCACGTCGACCGGCTTGTTCGCCACCACCTCGAGCGCGAGCTGCCCACCTCCGGCGAGCTCGGTCTTGTACCCCTCGAGCTGCAGCGCCTGGTTCAGGGTGAGGAGGATGTTCTTCTCGTCATCGACGATGAGGACGGTGGCGGTCATCGGTGCGGGCTCCAGGAATCGGGTGCGGCCATTCTGCCGCGCTTTCGAGCGGCTCACCTGTCCCCTGTGCAACGTGGCTGCCGATCGACCCGACTCCTGCGGTGACCTGCACACAAGAGTGAACATTCCGGGAAGAACAAAGGGTTGAAACTCGTTCGGCCAAGTGCGAAAGCGGCTCCCTTCAAAGGGCCCCTCGCACTCAGGAGATGACGCCATGCGTAACCTCACTGGAGTTTCCGGAACGATTCGCGGACTGGTGTTCGCGTCGGCGCTCGCTGCGTTGAGCGCGTGCCCTCCGACCTACCCCAACTGCAAGAGCGACGAGACCTGCGCCGAGAAGGGTGAGGTCTGCGTTCAGGGCCAGTGCCGCGAGTGCGCGACCGACGACAACTGCAAGGCCGGCTTCGTCTGCGACACCAACAAGTGCGTGCCCAAGCCGGAGTGCGGGCCGGGCGCGACGGGCTCCTGCGGCACCGGCAAGAAGTGCTCGCAGGGCAAGTGCGTCACCGACCCGAACTACAAGGCGGAAGGCACCTGCTCGGCGAACGAAGACTGCCCCTCGGGCCAGGAGTGCAAGGGCGGCCGCTGCACCTCGGTGAGCAACGCGAGCGCGACCTGCTCCTTCGATGCCGTTCGCTTCGACTTCAACGAGTACAACCTCACCTCCAACGTGCAGTCGACGCTGAGCCAGTACGCCGACTGCATCAAGAAGGGCGCGATGCGCTTCACCTTGGAAGGCCACGCCGACGAGCGCGGCACCGAGGAATACAACATGGTGCTCTCGCAGAAGCGCGCGGCCTCGGTGCGGAAGTACCTCGTCGATCTCGGTGTCGCTGGCGGAGCGCTCGACACCGTCGGCTACGGTGAGAACAAGCCGGCCGTCTCGGGTGCGAACGAAGACGCCTGGGCGGCCAACCGCCGGGTCGAGTTCAAGAAGAAGTAAGTTCGCTCGATGAACAAGTGGCTCGTCGTCGCCTTGGCGGTTGGTGGCGCTTGCGTCGCCTGCTCGGGTGGCACGCTCCTCCTCGCCCTCCTGGCGGGCGACGACGCGGCGAGCGGAGGCCCCAGCGCGCTCGGGACCTCGGAGTGTCCAAACTCCGTCGACGGGTGGACGCAAACGACCACTCGGGATGGCTTGGTGCTCGCGAAGGGCGGCGTGACGGCCGAGCTCGCCTGGCCGTTTCAGATCACCGACGCGCACCGGACCGGCGAGCTCGAGCCGAACCTCTGGGCCGCGGTGCTGGGCGATCGGTATCGAGCGCAGGCCTTCACCGAGAGGGGCTCCTTCGGAGAGCACCGCCTCGCTGGTCCCGCGACCGAACTCTCGAGCGGGCGCACGGTCTACGTGGCCTTCACGACGGGCTCGAAGAGCGGCACTGCGTACCCGGTGGCGGTGATCGTGCCCGACGAAGCCATGCTCCGCTCGTTCCCCACCGATGAGAGCTTGTCGGCGCTCGGGGCCCTCAACCATTTCTCCCTCGGGTGCGCGAGCGTGGCGGGGCGCTGGAAGTCGGGGTTTTCGGGCGCGGCCGAGCGCTACGCGGCAGGCAGTGGGAACTTCATGGGCGTCGAGGGCATCGCAGCTTCGACTGACATGCAGCTCGACGGGAGCGGCTCGTTCCAGCGCGAGTCGAGCGCGTTGGTTCACGGCGTGTACGAGAAGCGGGTCGTGTCCGGGAGCTGGACCAATGACGGGTGGTCGCTCGGGTTGCGCCCGGAAGGCGCTGAGCCCATCGACTACGACGCCTTCTTCGTCGCCGTCCCCAACGGCTTCTTGCTCCACCTCACCAACCGCCGGTTCGCCGGCGACAGTGAAGAATTCCAGCGCGTCGAGTGATGTGGCCGATCGCGGGGTGCGGAGTCGCCGCGCTCGTAAGAGATTGATCTTCAACAACAAGATCCTTCGCATTGCGGCGCGTCCGTCGTCCAGTTGTCTCGAGTTCAGACAGGTCGCACATCCAACTCCCGAGGATGACAGGCCCTGCCAGTGGCACTGCACGTGCTCATGGGCCGCGCCATGCTTCGAGCCTCCCTCGCCCTGACGTTCTCCCTGGTTGCCTGCGGTCGTGAGCCCGTGTCGACGCCGCCAGCGAGCCCAGCCAAAGCAGTGACCATCTCGCTCGAAGCGCGCACGCAAGCGGCAGAAGAGGCGGCGCGGGAGCGATTCCACTCGATGGTGATCGAGAAGTACGTCGAGCGCGGCGTCACCGTTCGAGGCCTCGTTCGATCGCTCAGCCAGGCGAAGCCGACGGCGGGCGAGGAGTTGCTGCCGGCGCGGTTCGATCCCCAGGCTGGCGCCGCGGCGAAGCTCGAGGTCGTGAACGGGAAGGTCATCTACACCGCGGTTGCGAAGGCCGATGATCCCGCAGCGGCTGTGATCACCGATGGGCAGCAGGTCTTCTCGGTGGGCTACGTCGTCGAGGCGGAGGTCGTTCCCGCGGCGGGCGAGCTTGGCGCGATCACCGTTCGGCAGGTCACCGAGCCGCGCCGAGTGAACTGACCACCCTCGCTCCTCGTCTCGGGGCGAGCGCTCGACCCACTCGCGGTTATGCTCCCGCGCGTGATCCTCGTCGCGGGCGCATCGAGCGGTCCAGGTCAGCTCGCGGTTCGTGAGCTGATCGCGCGCGAGATTCCCACTCGCGTGCTGGTGCGGTCGGAGGATCAGGCGACGAGATTCCGAACGGCTGGTGCCGAGGCCGTCGTGGGAGACGTCACCGACGAAGCCTCACTCGTTCGTGCGTGCTCGGGTGTGCAGACGGTCGCCTCGCTCGTGGGCCGCCACTTCGCGCGCTCGAAGGAGCACCTCTGGGAGATCGACGCGCTCGGCAACGAGCGGCTGATCCGCGTCGCCGAGCGCGCCCAGGTTCGCCGCTTCGTCCTCCTCTCGGCGTTGTGGGCCGATCGGTCGTTGGCGCCGTACCTCATGGGCGCGAAACGTCACGCCGAGCACGCGCTGCAGGCTTCGTCGATGAGCAGCGCCATTCTTCGCCCGTCGACCTTCACGACCGGAGCCAGCAGCCTCGTCGGCGCCGTCGGCCCGTCGACCGAGCGGTGGGGCCTCGCCTTCGTCCCCGCGCCCGACAGTCGGCCGATCTCCTTCATCACCCTCGAAGACGTCGCGGCGTGCGTGGTCGAGGCGGCGGTGAGCGAGGTGAGCGGCGCCTTCGAGCTCGGCGGACCAGAGGCGATCACGCTCGGCGAGGGCGCCCGTCGAATCGGAGCACTGCTGGCGAAGCGCGTTCGGGTGGTGCCGCTTCCCGCGTGGGTCACCGGCGCGACCAAACGCTTCGCCGAGCGGCGCGGCTTCGGCGGCTACGAGGCGATGCTCTTCTTCGAGATGCTCCGCGACGAGGGCTACCACTGCGATCCCTCGGCGGCGCGCCGGCTTCTTGGGCGAGAGCCCACCTCGGTCGACGTCGCCCTTCGCCAGTACTACGCCACGACGCGTCGCACGCCCTGGTCCGAGTCGAACCTCGGCGTGCTCCGTTCCCACTCGAGATGAGGCTCGGCCGATGAAACTCGTTTCTGGCGTCACCCTCCCTGCGACGATGAAGGCCCTCGCGCTCGCAAAGGGCGCGGTCGAGTTGGTGGAGCGCCCGGTTCCCCGCCCTCGCGCTGGGGAGGTGCTGATCGCGATGCGCGCCGCGCCCATCAACCCGAACGATCTGATGTCGATCGACGAGCGCTACGAGGTGAAGCGTGCCCGCGGCTCGATCGCTGGCTTCGAGGGGGCGGGCCGGGTGGTGGGAAGCGGCGGTGGCCTCGCCGCCGGCTGGATGTTGGGACGCACGGTGGCCTGCAACGTCGCGGGTGAAGACGGCACCTGGGCCGAGTACGTCGTCGCGCCGGCGATGCGGTGCGTGCCGCTCGACTCGGGCGTCGACGTCGAGCAAGGCGCGATGCTCCTCACCAACCCGATGACCGCGCAGGTGCTGCTCGAGACCGCGCTCGCTTCGGGGCACCGAGCCTTCGTCCAGAACGCGGCGGCTGGTGCGCTCGGAAAGATGCTCGTGCGCTCATGCCTTCGCCGCGGCCTCTCGCTCGTGAACGTGGTGCGGCGCACCGAACAGGCGAAGGAACTCGAAGCGCTCGGCGCCAAACAGGTGATCGTCTCCTCCGAGCCCGACGCCGAGGCCACGCTCGCCGGGGTCTGCCGCTCCCTCGGAGTGCGCTTCGCGTTCGACGCGGTGGGAGGCGAGGCGACGCGCCAGCTCGCTCGGGCGTTGGGCGACGGCGGAGAGGTGTTGGTGTACGGCATGCTGAGTGGCCAGCCACTGCAGCTCGACGCGGGCGACGTCGTCTTTCGCGGCATCTCGGTGCGCGGGTTCACCATGTACGAGTGGGTGAAGCGCACCTCGCTCCTCGGGCAGTTCCTGATGGTGCGAGCGGCACAGCAGCGGCTCGGTGATGACCTGCAGTCGACGGTGCGCGCGCGCCTCCCGCTGTCGGCCCACCTCGAGGCCCTCACCCTCGCTCGCGGGACCGCCACCGACGGGAAGGTGCTCTTTGCGATCGCCTAACCGCCTGCGATCGCGCCTGATTCTGCGAAGTGGTGATCACTTTCGCCTCGATCGATACACCTGACCCGTGCGTCCCTTTCGAGTCCTCTTCATGCTGCTGCTCGCCTGTGGGCGAACCGACGTGTTGCGCTACGACGGTTTTGGGACTGAGGACAGCGGGGTCGTCGACGCGGGCTTCCGGTTCGACGCTGGCACCGAGATGCGCGTGGTGGACTGCAAAGACGGTCGCTTCACGCTGGTTCACGCACGGCCGGTCGTCGCGCTCGTGCTCGATCGCTCCACCTCGATGAACACCAGCTTTGGCACCACCACTCGGTGGGGCGCCGTGCGTACCGCAGTCACGCGCACCTTGCCCTCGGTCGATCAATCGATGGAGCTCGGCGTGATGCTCTACCCCGCGTCCGGCAACTCCTGTGGTGCGCCGGCGTTCTTCGACATTCCGCCCGCGCGGGGCACGGTGACCCGAATCGTCTCGCTCGTGAACACCTCGTCGCCCCAAGGGTCGACGCCCACCGCGCTCAGCCTCGAGTCGGCGGTCAACGGGCTCCTCTCGCGCCGCACTGCCGGGACCGCTCGTGCCGTCGTGCTGGCGACCGATGGAGCGCCCGACTGCAACGCGTCGCTCCCCAGCACGTGCACCTGCATCTCCGGAACGACCTGCGCCGCCACCCGCTGCCTCGACGACGTGCGCACCCTCGATCGCATCTCGGCGGCGCTCCGGTCCTCGATCCCCACCTTCGTCATCGGCATTCAAGACTCCACCAACACCACGCTCACCGGTGTGCTCAACCGCATGGCGGAGGCCGGCGGACGCCCGCGCGCCGGGAGCCAGAAGTACTACTCGGCCACCTCCGCGCCTGAACTCGAGCAGGCCTTCACCACCATTCGAGATCAAGTCGGCGGCTGCCTGTTCCTCACCGACTCGGTGCCCACCATCGGCGACGGCGGCTTCGACGTCAGCGTGAGCGGCGTCTCCATTCCCTCAGCGGGCGACGACGGCCTCGACGGCTGGCGCTGGCAAGATCGTGGGAATGGTGAAGTGGCGCTCGTCGGCGCCTCGTGCAGCCTGGCGCTCGCCAACCCGATGCAGGTCGAAGCGGTGGTGCGGTGCCCGGTGCTCGACGGCGGAGTCGACGCAGGGGTGGCCGACGGCGGCTGATCTGAATCCAGCCTCGCCGTTCATCGAGTCGGGAATTCCTCGACGGCTCCCGCCGGAGGAGCGATAGACGCGCCATGTCGCCGGTCGTCGTCATCGCCATCGTCGTCGTCATCATCATCGTCGCTGCCCTCGTCGCGTCGCGGAAGGCGCAGGGAGGCTCGGGCTCGGGCACGGCCTTGCCGGCCGTCACCTGGACCGTCACCGAGGTGAAGAAGGAGACGCCGTCGTCGGTGAGCTTCGGCGTCGACGGCACGATGGACTTCCAGCCCGGTCAGTTCGTGCTCGTTCGGCCGAACGCCTCGCTCCCGTGGCGTGCGTACTCCTTCAGCCGCGCGCCGGGCCAACCGCTTCGGCTCACCGTCAAGCGGGTCGAGAACGGCAAGGTGTCGACGCACCTCACCTCGTCCCTCTCGCCCGGCGATCGCCTCGAGGTGAAGGGGCCGTTCGGCCAGTTCCTGCTTCCGGCGATCGTCACCCGCGCGCTCTTCATCGCCGGTGGCAGCGGCGTGACGCCGTTCCTCTCCTGGCTCTACGCGCTCGACGGCCGGGGCTGGCCGTTCCCCATCACCTTGGTGACCGGCAACCGCTCGCCGGCCGAGCAGCTCCTCAAGGCCGAAGTCGACGCGCTCCAGCAGCGGTCGAACGGCAAGCTCACCTGTGTGCACGTCACCGACGACGCCCAGGGGCCGCTCACCAAGGAGCTCCTCACCTCGTTGATCTCGACCCTCGAGGCGCCGTCCTTCGTCGCGCTCTGCGGGCCGGAGCCGATGATGAACAACGCGCGCGAGGTGGTGAGCGCGAAGTTCCCCGGCGTCACCGTGCTCGAGGAGAAGTTCTCGGCCTCGACCGAGGTGATCGGCGCGGGCCCGTCGGTCGATCTCGAGCTGCTCCAAGACGGCAAGGTGAAGGCGTTCTCAGTGAAGTCCGGGGAACACATTCTCGCGGCGGCGCGGCGTGCCGGCTACGACCTGCCCTCGGGCTGCGAGATGGGCGCGTGCGGAGCGTGCCGGGTGAAGCTGATCGAAGGTGACATCAAGATCCCCGACGACGCCTGCTTGTCGGACGCGGAGAAGGCCCAGGGCTACCGGCTGATCTGCGTCGGGAGCGCGGTCGGCAAGGCGCGCTTCGAGTCGGCGCCCTGAACCTGCGAGAGGATCTGCGCGCGGAACGCCGCGAGCTCCATCGGCGCGAAGACGAGCGGGTGTTCCTTGCCAGTTCGTTCGTCGATGCTGCGGACGGACGACGACGGTTGACTCACCACTGCTGCGCCTCGTGAGCGGTCGACCATGAAGAGCCCGCGTGAGAGCCCCAGTACGATCGAGCGATCGCCGCTCGCCTCCAGGAAGACGACGAGTTCCTGCCCCACGTGGAGCTCTGGAGCGCCTGCCATGCGCTGACCGACTCGTCCCACGACGCCGCCAGGCACCAGCACGTCGATCCGCTCGTCTTGCCGTCCCTTCCAGGTCTCGGTGACGCGCAGGCTCACGTCGGTGACGATGCGCGCGCCATCACTCGTCCAGCGGGCGTCGAGCGACTCCACCTTCGCCCAGGCGATGCGATCCGCGCGGCGAGCGAGCTCGGGGAGCTCCAAGGCCTCGACGGTCGCAGCCTGGCTCACCGTCGCGAACGACAACCCGGCGGCGAGCGCCCATCGTCGGCGGAAGAGGAGCGGCAAGGCGAGGAGTAGGATTGGCCAGGACGGGCTCGTCGCGCAGCCCTTCGTCGGGGTGGCGCCGAGCGTCTCGCTCACTGGAGGAAGCACGCAGTCGTCGGGCCCGAGTTCGGGTGAATAGACCTCGCAGAGGAAGGAACGGGTGCCTTCGTCGAGGCTCCGCTTCGAGCGCTCGCCCATCGTCGAGGTGTCGTTCATCGTCGAGCCGTGCGCCGCGGTGTGGCCGAGCCCCAGAAAGTGACCGACCTCGTGCGTCGCCGTGTTCTGGATGTCGGTCGCCACGCAGCGCTGGCTCACCGCGCCGTCGATGCAGGTGGGCGTGTCGACGGCGGTGAAGACGTGATCGGCCGCGTTGAACTCGATGTCGGCGTCGAAGATCTGCCCGGTCACCGAGTCGAACGAGACGATGGTGGTGGCGAGCAGGGCTGACGACTGATCCCAGCAGTCGAAGGTGTTGCCGCACGACCCGTCTTTCCAACATGCGTGGGTGGCCGCGACGACCTTCGTGCACGAGCGCGTGCGGAAGAGCACCAGGTTCACGTTCGGGCCTTGCGGAGTGGCGCCGGTGCGACGGGTCGCGACCTTCGCGCCTTCGGCCAACTGCAACGTCGAGCACTTCATCGCGTCGTTCCAGGTGATGAAGGCGTTCGCGACGGCGGTGAGCGAGGCGGTGCCGGTGGCGGGGTTGCCCTGAGTGCTCTGCCGAAACTCGATGCCGCTGATGGGCCACCAGAGACAGGCCGCGTTCTCGCCGCCATTCGCCATGGTGCGAACGAAGGGTTGGGCGACGACGAGGGCGAGCAGCAACCCCATCACCGCACCTCACAGGTCGCCGGAGGGGACGAGCAGATGGCGATGTCGAAGCCCGGGCCGCAGTCGCAGCTCCCGCCGTCGGCGATGTCTTCGAGCACGTCGTCACCGTCACCACCGAGCAGGGTGTCGTTGCCGGCCCCGCCGCTCAGCACGTCGTTCCCTCCGAGGCCACTCAGGCTGTCGTCGCCCGCCATGCCGTCGAAGAGCTCGGCGCCGCCGCTGCCGGTGATGGAGTCGTTTCCACTCCCTCCGGTGATCGCCTCGACGTCGGTGTGCACGTCGTCTTGCTCCGAGGCCGCGCCGTCGTTCGCTGCGCCGTCGATGGTGATGGTGAGGGCGGTGCTTCGGGTGCCGTAGTCGACGCGATCCACTCCAGCGCCACCGATGAACGTGTCCTGTCCGCTCGCCGCCGCGCCTTCGTCGAACACGTCGTCGCCCCCGCCGCCGGTGAGGGTGTCGTTGCCGAGGCCTCCGGTGAGCCGGTTGTCGAGTGAGTTGCCGGTGAGCGCGTCGTTTCCAGTGCCGCCGACGAGCTGCTCGAAGCCCTCGACCGAGTCGTTCTCACCGCTCACGCCATTGCCGGTCGCCGCGACGCCTGGTTCCCCGAGGGAGACGGTCACGGCGCTGCTCCGCTCGGAGTAGGTGAGCACGTCGAGGCCCGCCCCACCGACGAGAGTGTCGTCACCCGTTCCTGCCCTGACGAGATCGTCGCCCGCCTCGCCGTCGATCGTGTCGTTGCCCGCGCCACCGGTGAGCACGTCGTCTCCCGCCCCACCTCGCACCACACACCCGGTCGAGACCGAGCAGGTGAGCACGTCGTTGGCGGTTCCTCCCGTCACACCCTCTACATCGGCACGAACGTCGTCGGCTTCAGCCGCTTCTCCATCGTTCTTCTGAGAACCGACGGTGACGGTGAGCGGGACGACGCGGCTCGAGTAGCTCACGACGTCGGTCCCATCGCCGCCGTTGAAGAGATCTCCGCCGTTCGAGGTGGTGCCTTCGTCGAAGGTGTCGGCGCCGAGATCACCCCAGAGCACGTCGTCGCCCAACCCACCCGCGAGCTGGTCGTCGTCGTCGTCGCCATGGAGCACGTCGTCGCCGTCACCGCCGATCAGCACGTCGTTGCCCGCTCCGCCGGCCGCCGAGAGGGTGAGCTGGAGCGCGAGCCCGGTCGTGAAGTAGCTCGAGCGAGTCCACACCGGGTGGAGCCCGGAACCGCTGAGAACGTCGTCGCCGCCGGCGCCCTGGAGCGAGAGCGTCTCGACACCGGTGAAGCTGAAGTCCTTGAAGAGATCGTGGTTCACGCTCACCCAGCTGTCGGACGACGAGCGGCCGGCGATGAGCGCGTCGGCGCCGCTGCCCCCGAGCACCTGGAGCTGATCGCCGGGGCCCGCTCCAAGCGCGACCGTGATGCCACCGCCACTCGAGCTGCCGGGAGAGAAGCTGCCGCTGGACAGGTCGACGATCACCGTCTCGTCGCTCGCGGTGCCCGGGTCGAAGACGGTGACGTTGATCCTGGTGACGTTGGAGGCCGTCGCGGTGCTGCAGACGGCGCCGTTCACCGTGAGTCGGTTGGTGCCGTCGAGGGTGAGGGTGGCGGTCTCGTTCGCGTTCAACACCACCGAGACGACGCCGTTGGTGATCGCGCAGGGCTGGGCGAGCGGCAGGCGCTCGGAGCGCGGCATCTTGACGATGGGTGACGGGGTCGAGTCCGTCGTGCCGCAGGAACAGCAGAGCACCAGGACGAGCGCGGTCGGTCGCATCGTTCCCCTCCAGATTCCGAAAAGACGACGGCGCAGGTCGATCCGGGTGGACGCGACCTGCGCCGGTATCATCACGACAGGTTCCGACTCAGCCTTCGCAGTCCAGCGCCGAGTTGGTGGTGGTGCCACCCGGCAGGAGGATGTCGTTGCCACCGCCGCAGGTGACCGCGTTGGTGCCCGCGCCGGGGTCGATGATGTCGTCACCAGCCGCCGAGTCGATGGTGTCGTTGCCACCGCCGCCTTCGATCAGGTTGTTCGCCGAGTCGCCCGTCACCGTGTCGGCGCCGCTGCCGCAGATCAGGTTCTCGACGTTCACGATGCTGTCGTTCTCGCTCGCTGCGCCGTTCGAGGTCGTCGGGGTCGAGGTGTTGAGGGTGAAGGTGAGGTCGGCGCTGCGGGCCGAGTAGTTCACCGTGTCTTCACCGCCCTGGCCGTTGATGGTGTCGGTGCCGTCGCTCGAGGCGCCCGCCATGAAGGTGTCGTTGCCGGTGCCGCCGCTCATCGTGTCGGCGCCCGCGCCGCCGGTGATGACGTTGTCGAAGTCGTTGCCGGTCAGGGTATCGCCGCCCGTGCCGCCGACGACGTTCTCGCACGAGGCGATCGAGTCGTCCTCGGTGATGCCGCCGTCGCCCGGGTCCGAGCCGTCGCCGTTGCTGGTCGACGCCGCGCCGCCGGTGCCGAAGGCCACCGTCACCGCCGCGCTGCGATCGGAGTACGAGACCGTGTCCGTCTCGCTGCCGCCCACCACCGTGTCGCTGCCCAAGCCGGGGATGATCGTGTCGTTGCCAGCGCCGCCGTTGAGGCTGTCGTCCTGCGCGCCGCCGGTGATGGCGTCGTCGCCCGCGTTGCCGTTGACGGTGCAGGCCGCTGCCGCCGCGCAGACGAGGGTGTCGGCGCCCGAGCCGGAGCTGAAGACCTCGACGTCGGTCGCGATGGTGGTGGCCTCGCTCGACTCGCCGCAGACCGCGCCGCCGCCGATGGTGCAGCTGATGTCGTTGGTGCGGCTCGAGTAGTCGGCCGTGTCGCTGCCAGCGCCGCCGTTGTAGGTGACCGCGCTGCCGACCTTCGTCGCGCCCGCGTTCAGCGTGTCGGCGTCGTCGCCCGCGTAGAAGACGAGCGCCGGGCCGCTGCCCGACAGGGTGCGGCCGAACGGGGTGCCGCCCACGCCCGCGTCAGCCTGGCCAGCGGTGCGCACCACGTCGGCGCCCGGGCCGGTGCTGACGACCAACGACTCGACGCCAGTGAAGCTGATCGCCTTCGTGCCCGGGTTGGTGGTGCCGTTGATGCCGACCGCGATCGAGTAGATGCCGTTCGAGCCGGCGTCGGCGACCGCAGTGGCGAGCAGCACGTTGTCGACGCCAGACGAGCCACGAATGCGGAGCGAGTCGCTCGAGCCGCCCTTCAGATCGACGTTGACGCCGATCACCGACGAGCTCCCGAGCGCGAACGTGCCGCCGAGGTAGTCGATGATCACCGTCTCGCTGCCGGTGGTGTGGCCGCTCACGCTGATGCGGGTGACCGCGGTGGGCGTCGCGCTGCCGCACGGCGTCCCGTTCACGGTGAGCGACGCGCCGCCGTCGTTGAGCGAGCCGCGCGAGATGAGCGCGTACTCACCCGAGGCGAGCGCGACCGTCATCAGCCCGCCGTCCGACGTGAACGAGCAGGCCGAGGCGAGCTGGGCCAGGTTGCCGGCGACTTCGTCGATGCCAGGGAAGCTCCCGGGCTTGGCCCGATCGCTCGGCGTCGGGTCCGTCTGGCCGCCGTTGGTCTCATGTCCACAGGCCCACACGCCGACGACGGCGAGTACGCCCACCGCACTCCACAACACTGACGTTCGATTCTTCATGTTCCCCTCTTCACGGTTTGGGTCTTCCTCGTCTTCGACGCGTTTCGCGTTCGGCTTGAGCTGCCGACGGAAGGCGCACGTTGCGAGAAGAGGGCCAGCACCGAACCGGGCGGATCGAGGGATCGTGCGGTGGGTCCTGCGCTACCGCTTGGGTGAGGGCGAACCTTGACCCGGCGTGGTGGCGCGCTGGGTCGTGGATCAGAAAAGGCGCCCAAAACGAAACGCGCCGCCCGATCACTCGAGCAGCGCGTCGCTTCAGCTCACCAAGCCCAGAGGGCCTTCGTCACTTCGCTGGCGCGGGCTCGGCGGGCTTGGCCGCCTCCGGCTTGGCGGGCTCGGTCGGAGTCGCCGGGGCCGCGTTGCCCAACACGGCCGTGCTCCGCGCCGCGGGCGGGAGGAACTGATCGAGCTTGCCGAAGACCCAGAGGGCCGCTGCCAGCAGCACCACCGCGACGAAGGCGTACAAGCCCCAGGGGCGTCGCTTCTCGGCGAAGGGGTCGACGGTGTCGAGGCGCGAGCCGGCTGGGAGCACCGCGGTGCGGGTGAGCGAGCCACCGAAGGGAACGTTCAAGCGGGCGTTGGCGTTCACCGCCCACCCGTTCGCGTCGAGCAGCGGGCCGATGTTGCGCTGCCGCAGCTTGAGCCAGGCGATCAGCATCGAGGGGCCCGAGATGAGCAGCATCAGCCCGACGACGCCGAGCGGCATGAGCCAGCCGAGGCCGAAGAAGGCTTGGAGGAGCGCGCCCAAGGCGGCAGTGATGCCTCCGACCGCGACGCCCAAGGCTGCCACCACCCCGACGTCGAACTTCTTCTCAGGAGGCTTGGCCTTGCCGGCGTCGGCGGAAGTGCCGACGGCCGCGGCGCTGCTGGTGAGCTTGTCGGTGGCGTCGGCGTCGGCGGCCTGGGCGCGCTTGGCGACCTGCTCCTCGACGAAGCGAATGAGCTTCTTGTACGGCGCCCAGAACGCCTGGCGGATGGAGATGGGGTTGTCGACGATCTTGGTGATCGTCGCGTCCCAGTCCTTGCCGTCGCGGTCGTAGAAGATGCCGTTGCGACCGACCATCAGGTTGTCGGAGTCGCCAGCGGTGAACGCGCACGCCACCGTCATCTTCTCGCCCGAAGCGGGTCGAGCACAGTCGACGTAGGCGAGGTACGCGCGGGAGAGCGGCGCCATGGTGCCGTGCTTGCCGGCGTCCTCCACGCGAATGCAGAGCTCGCAGGCGCGCTGATCGAGGTACAGCGTGCCGGCCTGGAAGATCGCCTTGTCCTTGCGCTCGTAGAAGTCCTTGAAGCTGACGAAGTTGTTGGCGAGCCGGTGGAGATCGCGGTGCAGCCGGACGAGCTTCTCGACCGAGGCGAGGGTGGCGGCCGTGCCTTCCTGCGCCTTCTCCTCGTCGAAGAGGGCGTCGAGCGGCTTGCGGGCGGCGGCGGCGGCGAGGGCCTTCAAGCGGTCGATGCCGAGCTTCTCGACGGCGGCGCCAGCCTTGTCCTTCTGCCAGCCTTCGTAGGCGTCGAACTTTCCGCGCAGCTCGGTCCACTCGGCCTCGGTGAGCACCTTCTTCTCGCCGAGCAGCGGCTTGACCGTCTTCGCCGCGAAGGTGGCGAGCGCGCCGGCCCAGGCGGGGTTGACGGCCTCGGCGAGCGGGAGCGGCCGGTTGGCCTCGATGCGCGCGAGCGGGAAGCCCATCACTTCGTCGGCGGTGATCGAGAGGTCCTTCGCAGCGACGGCGAGGTACTCCTTCTCTTCACGGTTCAAGGCGGCGATCGCGCGAGCGTCGAAGGCCGCGAGCCGGCAGCGGGCGAAGTAGTCGTCCACCTTGACGCGAACCGCCTTGAGGGCGTCGAAGGCGGCGCCGGTGTCGCCCTTGAGCACCATGAGGCCCGCCTGGCTCTCGGCCTTGGCGAACCAGCCCACGTGATCGGCGACGTCCTTGAAGAAGGCGTTCACCTTGTCGGCGTTCACTCCGTCCTTGCCGGAGCGATCCTTCACTGCGCCGTGGCAGGCGATGACGTCGGCGATCAGCTTCTTGGTCGCGTCGTCCTTGGCCGACTCGGGCGGGAGCACCCCGTCGCCGTTGAAGGCGAGCGCGTCGAAGGTCTTGGTGGCGTCGGCCGCGTCGGAGACCGAGATGCTGGTCGCCGAGCCCTTGCCCAAGCCGCCGAGCACCGTCTTGGCGGCCGCGACGATCTTCTTCCCCTCGTCCTTCGAGTCGTTGATGGCGGCGAGCGGGAGTTCGGGCGCGCCCTTCATCAGATCGTCGGGGTTCTTGATGAGGCCACCAGTCCACTTCACGGCTTCGATCAGCTCGGGGGCGCGAATGCGGCCGTCCTTGTCGATGTCGATGAGCTCGAGGGTGCGGCTGTCGAAGGCGAGGCCCTTGGTGGGGCAGGCGAGGGCGACCCACAGCTTCTGATCGAGCTCACCGATCGCCAGCAGATCGGCGCCGTTGTCGAAACGAACCTGATCGAAGCCGCCGGCGCGGAAGAAGTGAAACGCGCGTGCCATGAGACCCTCCTGGGGAGAAAGACGCGGGCACCCTAGGTTCGGAGGGTGAGGAGGGCCAACACAAAACCTCGACAGTGGTCAGCCGCTCAGAGCCGCTCGTCGATGGCGCGGTTCGACATCTCGTCGGCGGCGCGGTTCATCTCACGCGGCACGTGCACCAGCTTCACCCGTTCGAAGTCGTTGAGCAGGCTGAGCGCCTCTTCGTAGAGCGGCCGCAGCGAGGTGCTCTTCACCTGATAGCGCCCGCCCAACTGCCGCAGCATGAGCTCGGAGTCGGCGAAGACCTCGACCTCCCGCACCGACAGCTCCCGCGCGCGTCGCAGGCCCAGGAGCAGGCCCATGTACTCGGCGTAGTTGTTCGTCTGGGTGCCGAGGAACTTGCCGATGCGGTCGACGACCTGCCCCGACGGTTCGACGAGCACCGCGCCTGCGCCAGCGAGCCCTGGGTTCCCGCGCGCCGCGCCATCGGAATAGAGCCTCACCCGAGAGACGGCCGGTTCGCTCGGAGCCTCTTCCCCGTTGCCCTCGAGCGACGCCGCGGCCTTCTCGAGGATTCGCTGGAGCCGGGCTCGATCGAGCTGGGGAAACGCGCCCAAGGTGGCCACGAGCGGCTCTTCGCGCGCGAGGAAGCGCAGCACGGCACTCGAGAGCGCACGTCCGCTCAACGTTTTCGACTTCGCCGTCATGCGTGATGAACGAGGTTACTCGCGCGCGCGAGTGCTGATCCAGCGTTGGACGATCACTTCGTCGCCGGCTCTTCGAGGACTTCTTGCGCGTAGACGATGCGCGAGCACGAGGGGCAGGTGTCGAAGCCCTTCGAAGCGACGAGGGTGTTGTAGAGCTGCGCGCGCACGTTCATGCCGCAGCCCTTGCAGACGCCGGGCGGCACGAGGGCGGCGAGCGCCGGCATTCGCTTCTTGCGCACCACGTCGTAGCGCTTGAGGAGTGAGCCATCGACGCTCTTGGCGGCGGCTTCCCGGCTCCCGTCGAGGGCGCGCACCGACGCTTCGGCCGCGGCGAGCTTCTCCTTGAGGGCGCCGATCTTCTCGAGCAAGCCCTTCGACTTGTCCTGGAACTCGCCGTCCTTGGTGCGCACGACTTCACGCTGGATGGTGGCCTGGCGACCGAGCTCGGTGATCTCCTCGCTCATCGTCTGCTGGCCCTTCTTGGCGATGTCGATCTCGCGGGCGAGGGCGGAGTACTCGCGGGTCGAACGCTGCTCGGTGAGCCGCGCTTCCCACTTCTTCACCTTGTCCTTCTCTTCGACGACGGTGTGCTCGAGGGTGACGCGTTGTCGCTCGAGCTCTTCGAGCTTGGTGCGCTCTGCGTCGACCGCGGCCTTCGCGGCGGCGAGCTGCTTCTCGAACTCGCCGATCTCCTTCGGGTAGGCCTCGGCGTTCTTCTTGAGCGCCGCCACTTCGACATCGACCTTTTGAAGGGCCGCCAGCGCCAGCAATTTTTCCCGCACTCCGTCCTCCGGGCTTCGACGCTCAACGCGCCGATTGGCGGCCTCTACCCGAAGGCCCTCGGCCTTTCCACCCTTGAGTTTCAGGGCCCGTGCGTCTGGGCTTCCTGCTGCTTGGCCTTCGCCGTTCGCCTCAGGTTGAGCAGCTCGACCGAGAGCGAGAAGGCCATCGCGAAGTAGACGTAGCCCTTGGGCACGTGCGTGCCCAGCCCGTCGGCGACGAGCATGGTGCCGATCATCAGGAGGAACGAGAGGGCGAGCACCTTCACCGACGGGTGCCGCTCGACGAAGGTGCCGACCGAGTTGGCGAACAGCATCATCGAGAGCACCGCGATCACCATGGCGGTGATCATCACCCAGAGCGCCTGCGCCATGCCCACGGCGGTGATGATCGAGTCGAGCGAGAAGATGAGATCGATCGCGAGGATCTGGAGGATGACCGAGAAGCCGCCCTTCTTCTTCTTCTGGGCATCGTCGCCCACTTCCTTCGCGGCTGCGGCGTCTTCCTCTTCGTTGCCTTCGACCTTCGCGTAGAGCTCTCGGGTCGCCTTGAAGATGAGGAAGAGGCCGCCCGCGAGGAGGATGAGATCGCGCCCCGACAGCTCGTTGCCCAAGATGGTGAAGAGCGGCTGGGTGAGCTGCATCAGCCAGTTGAGGGTCGAGAGCAGGCCGACGCGGAGCACGAGCGCGGCGAGCACGCCCAGCCGCACGATTCGCTGCCGCTCCGAGACGGGGAGCTTCACCGCGATGATGGAGATGAAGACGATGTTGTCGATGCCGAGGACGACCTCCATCGCGGTGAGCGAGACGAGGGCGGCGAGGGCTTCGGTGGAGAGGAACGCCATGGAGGGGTGTTCATGGCCACCCCGTCTTCGTTGGTCAACGGAAAGCGGTCAGCCGACCAGTGAGCTCAGCTGTTCCCACCGTTCGTACAGGCGATCGACGGCCTTGGTCGCCGACTCGAGCTCGATCGACAGCCGCGTCAGCTCGGCGGCGTTCGACACCACCCCGGGGTCGGCGAGGCTTCGCTCGAGGGTCGCCTTCTTCTCCTCGGCCGAGGCGATCGCGGCCTCCATGCCGTCGAGCTCGCGCTGATCCTTGTAGCTGAGCTTGGTGAGCTTCTTGGGCGCCGTCGGTTCCTTGGGGGCGGGAGCGGCCTTTCGCTCCTCGCTGACGGGCTGGCCGATGGGTGGCCGCAGCCGCTGGTACATCGACCAGTTGCCCTCGTAGCGGGTCACCCGGCCGTCGCCTTCGAAGGCGAGAATCGAGGTCGCCACCTTGTCGAGGAAATAGCGATCGTGCGTCACCAGGAGCACCACGCCCTCGAACTGACGCAAGAGCCCCTCGAGCACGTTGAGGGTCTGGAGATCGAGATCGTTGGTCGGCTCGTCGAGCACGAGCACGTTGGCGCCCTCGAGGAACACCCGCGCGAGGAGCAGCCGGTTCCGCTCTCCGCCCGACAGCGCTCGCACCTTCTGCTTCTGAGACGGCACCGGAAAGCCGAGATCGTCGAGGTAGTCCGACAGCCGGAGCTTCTGGCCGCCGAGGGTGATCCAGTCGTCGCTCCACACCGCCTCGGCGACGGTGAGCTCGTCGTCGAGCTTCGCGCGCTGCTGATCGTAGTAGGCGACCTTCGTTCTCGGGCCGATGGTGAGCGCGCCGCCGTCGTGGGCGAGCTCGCCGAGGAGCGTGCGGAGGAAGGTCGTCTTCCCGACGCCGTTGGGCCCGACCAGGCCGATGCGCTCGCCGGGCTGCACGATGAGATCGACGTCCTTGAAGATGGTGCGCTCGCCGAAGCGCTTGGTGAGCTTCTTCGCCTCGATGACGGTCTGCGAGAGCCGCGGCGCCTGGGCGACCTGCAGCTCGGGCACCTTGGGGCGAACGAAGCCACGCTCCTTGAGGAGCTTCTGTGCCCGCTCGATGCGCGCCTTCGACTTGGTGCGCCGCGCCTCGACCCCTTTGCGGAGCCAGGCCACCTCCTGCGCGATCCACCGTTGGCGCTTGTGCTCGGCGAGCTGGGCGTCGTCGAGCTTCACCATCTTCTGCTCGAGGTAGGTCTCGTAGTTGCCGGGGTAGCTCAAGAGGCCCGCGTCGGCCGTCCCCGGCGCGTTGACCTCGACGATGCGATCGACGAGCCCGTCGAGGAAGTAGCGATCGTGCGTCACCAGGAGGAGCGAGCCGGCGAACTGATCGAGCTCCTCTTCGACCCAGGCCACCGTGTCGGCGTCGAGGTGGTTGGTGGGCTCGTCGAGCATGAGGAGATCGGGTTGGGCGAGCAGCGCCCGCGCGATCGCGACCCGTTTGCGGAGCCCGCCCGACAGCTCGGCGATCGGCCGCTTCCAGTCCTTCACGCCGAGGCGGTCGAGCAGCTTCTTGGCTTGGAACGAGGTGTCCCAGCCGCCGTGGCGTTCGATGGCCTCGGAGAGCGTGGAGAGGCGCGCGAGGGTGCCCTCGTCTCCGCTGCCGTTCGCGAGCGCGGCCGAGAGGCGGGTGTGCTCGTCGAGCGCGGCCTTGAGCGGCGCCTGGGCGACCTCGAGCTCGCTCTCCACCGTCGCGCCCGTCGGGAAGCTCGGCTCCTGTGGCAGCCACTCGATCCGGGCGCCCCGCTGCACCTGGAGCGTCACCGAATCGGGCGTGATCACCTGCGCGATCACCTTCATCAACGTCGACTTGCCACTGCCGTTGAGCCCGACCAGGCCGACCCGCTCACCCTCCTCGATCACCAGCTCGACACGATCGAACAGGGTGCGGCTCCCGAAGGTGACGGTGACGTCGGCCGCGCGCAGCAGAGTCATGGCGACGGGGCCAATAGCACGGCTCAGAAATTTGAGGTTTCAGCGTGCGGTCGGACGCAACCGCGCGTGGCGAGGAGCCGAGACCACGGCACGAGGAGTGCTCTCGCGCCCTACATGCGCTCCGTCATCGCGGTTTTCGTGCTCGTCCTCTCTGGCTGTTTCTCGTCGGTCGAGGAGGGGCGTGACGGAGGAACCGCTGGCGGTTCGACGGCTGGGGGTTCGACCGCTGGCGGGTCGGCTGGAGGCGGCTCGGTCGCTGGAGGAAGCTCGGCTGGCGGATCGGTGATGGGCGGCGGCAGCGCGGGAGGCACGAGCGGCGGCGTCGTTGGTGGAGGGAGCGCCGGTGGCGTCGGACAGTGCACGACCCACGGCCAATGCGGCGCGGGCGAGCTCTGCTACGACTGCGGCACCTACAAGGAGTGCGCGTCGGGCTGCTCCAGCGCGAAGGTGTGTCCGACCGGCACCGTCTGCGTTCCCATCACCGTCCAGTGTCTGCGCTGCCCGTGCCCCACCTCACGCTGCGAGGCGCCGATGTGCTCGGACGTCGATGGCGACGGCTTCGTGCAAGGGCGCACTTGCGGCGGGCTCCCCGGGGGCGACTGTGCGCCGCTCGATCCGTCGATTCACCCCCGCGCACCGGAGAACTGCTTCAACGGCAAGGACGACAACTGCGATGGCCTCATCGATGGCGCCGATCCGCAATGTGCAGCGCTCTGTGGCCCACTCCCGGCGTGTTCGTCTCTGCATGACTGCTCGATCGGGACGACCACCTGCTCGACTGGGGGCTGCTGCACGAGCTGCCCGGTGATGTCGCCACCGCTCTGCACCGCCAACACCGCCCCGAGTCCGCCCACGCCCGATCCCTTCACTGGCTGCGCGTCTGACGTGCGCTGCGTTCCGTCGGGGATCTGCCCCTTCGTCTACGCCCCGGTGTGCGCGCAGCTCGGCATCGGCGACGCGCGCACCTTCGGGAACGCCTGTGAGGCAGGCAACGCAGCGGCGCGGCTCATTCACGTCGGAGAGTGCCTGCCCGACGAGGGCTTGCTCTGCTCCACCCGCGGCCCGGGCTGCGGGAGTGGCACCTATTGTCGCGACGCCTGCCCGCAGTGCGACAGCGATCTCGGCATGCGCTGCACGAAGCTCGGCGCGTGCGTCGACGACTCCGACTGTCCCGCGGGAGCGCCACCTCCGCCGCCGCTGTCGTGCCCGAACGGGAGTCAGGCGCCCATGCGCTGCGTCAACAACGCCTGCGTGCGGCGGTGCGGCCCCTAAACGACGTCACGTCGCGCTCGGTTCCACGGGCCGGACGAAGACCCCGACGTCGGACAAGCCGAGGCGGGCGAGGTGGTGCGCGAAGCACTGACGCGCGCGGGAGACCTCTGCACCGAAGAGCCCGACGCGAGTGGAGAACTGCGGCTCGTTCGAGTCGAGGGGCGCTCCGAAGGGCCGAAGCACCGGGCCCAGCTCGCGCTCAGCCGCCGAGAACACGGTGAGGCAGCAGCGAAGCCATTCGCCCGCCCTCGCGCGTGGCCCTCGTACGAGCAGCTCCACCTCCGGCGCGAGCGGCGCACGGCCCTCGGCGAGGTGACGAAGCTCGTCGAGCAGCACCTTGCGCGTCGAGCCGATCATCGCTCGGGTGATCGGCCTCGGCGGCTCGGCGGGGGCGAGAATCGTGAACTCGTCTGCGACGAGCTGGCGACCGATGGCGATGGCCGAGCGCTCCCCGAGGCTGCTCGCCCAGGCGCACCAGGCCTCGAACGCGCGCTTCGGCGAGACCGCACAGAGCCTGGCATCGTCGATCAGCGGCGCGGCGAGGAGCACCGCCCAGCCCAGCCCGCCGAAGTAGCCGAAGGCGTTTCCTTCGAGCCCCCGTGAGCGCGCCCAGGATCGAACGAGAGGAATCGCCGTGTCGAAGGCCTCCGCGCGCCCGTGCCGATCGAGGCGCCGCCTCAGGACTCGCGCATCGAGTGGGCCGAACGCGAGCCGGCGAGCGTCTTCGTCTTCGGCGTCGGCATCGAGCGCGACGACGTCGAAGTCGTCCCCTCGAAGCACCGAGCGACCAGTGCGCCGAGCCTCGGGGTGGTGCTGCGCGAGGACGTCGAGGAACGAGCTGGCGCCCCGCTCGAGCTTCACGAACAGGTCGACGTCGCTCGACTCGAGCGAGGGCCCCCAGACGCGCGAGCCAAAAGGCTCGATGGTGCCGTGCAGCCCGAGCATCGTGAGCGCCTCGCTGATCGACTCACGGAGGTGGCCGAGCGGTGGTGCTGGTGCCTCGACCGGTGCCGAGATCGTGCCGGTCGACAGCGCAATCGTCGCGCGTCGCTCGAACGCGTCGTCGCCCCGCTCGAGCACGTCGATTCCACCGACCGTCCATTCGAGCGTCAGCTCCGCGAGCTCTCGCCGGAGCCCGGTGAGGGTGGCCACGTCGGACCGCGGGAGCCGCGCGACGGTGAGGTGCGGCGTGAAGCGACCGTCGGGCCCTCGGTTCTGCTCCACGCAGTGTGGAAACGCGGTCACCAGCCGCTGTTGGAGCGCGCGAAGAGGGGCCTCCTCGGAGGGCGCGAGGCCGACCGTCACCGACGTCTCGTGCTCGAAGAGCACCACCCGATCGAGGCGCAGTTGGAACGGCGAGCTCGGCGTGATGGCGGTGGCGAGCTTCCGGAGCGCGGGCTCGAGCACGGCCGGTTCGACGAACCCAAAGAGGAGCGTGAGGTGCGGTGGCCAGCGATCGATCCGATCGTCGTGGCGCGCGCGGAGCCGCTGGAGCGGACCCCACAGCTCGAGTGGGGGCGTCACCACCACGGCCGTCTGCTTCGAGACGACGTTCGAGCGCGGCCGAACGCCAACCACCAGCCCGAAATGATCCGAGGTCTGAACCTGATGGGTGCCGACCAGCTCGGCGGTCGCAGGCTCCAGCCCTTCTCCGAGGAGCACCACCCGATCGAGCCGTGACGAGCGCCCCCGGTTCGTCAGCGCTGCGGCGAGCGGGTTCTTCACCACGTCGTAGGTCGAGCCCAGCTCTCCTGGCCGAACCGCGCTCCAGCCGTCGATGCCATGGAACCGGGTGAGAAAACCATCGAGCTCGGAATCGGACGCGTTGAAGTCACCGGCGAGGACGACGGGCGCGGCCCCGAGCGTGGCGTGGTGGAGTCGATCGAGATCGCGTTCCCGCTCGGCACGACGGCTCGCCTCGCGATCTCCGAGCAGATGGAGCCCGGCGATGGTGACGGTCTCGAACCAAACGACGAGTGCGCTTCGTCCCGGCGCCAGCTGCACCGCCGAGCTCCGCGATGGGGCGACCCTCGACAGGATCACGACGTCGCTCGAGCTGGTGTGGAACGTCGAGTAGTCGGCTCGCAGCCGTCCGTCCGCGCGGAGGATCTCGAGGAAGCCGTCGCGCGCCTCGGTGAAGACGACGAACGTCGGGGCGTGCTCGAAGACGTCGTCGATCAACCGTCGCCACCGGGCGTGATGATCGACGAGCGCGCCCTCCCACCCGTCGTGCATCACGTTCCAGGTGAGCAGCGACCACTCGGTGGGAATGCGCTCGAGCACGCGCTCGCCAGGCTCGACCGTCGCTGCGCGTTCCTCCAGCTCCGGCAGGGTGACGGGAGCCGTCGAGCCCTTCGCGCTGCCCTGGAGCACCGTCGCGCGTCGATCGATGCGCTCGGTGCGATCCCACAACACCTCGCCGCGGTAGCGGAACGCCACGATGCGGTGCCAGGGGATCGGCCCGTTCGGCACGAACTCGCGGAAGGCGATCGTCTTGGTGCCCGCCGGCCGGTCGGTCAGCACGATCTCGCACGCGCTGGCGTCGAAGCGCGGGTCCCACCGGAGCTGGTGGTAGACCGTCGGCCCGTCAGGAAACGGGCGTCTGTCGGAGTCTGACGCCATGGCGGGGCCGCAGACGCTAGCAGCTCGGTCATTCTGAACGGCCTGCGAGGGAAGCATGAGTGCGCCGATCGACGTCGTGAAGTTCCCGCGCACCCCGCACGTCGAGGGCTCCGCGCTCCAGCCCGGTGACGACGATCAGCCCCTCTTCGACGAGGCGCAGCTCGCGGGCACCGAGGTCGTCGTCACCGAGAAGCTCGACGGCGCGAACGTCGGGCTTCGCTTCGACCCGACGGGGCGCCCGTGGCTCTTCAGCCGTTCGCACCTCCTCGGAAACGAGGTCTGGTTCGATCGCTTGAAGGCGCAGGTCGCGGCCTCGGCGGCTCAGTGGTTCGAGCTCCTCGGGAGCGGGGTCGTGCTCTACGGCGAGTGGCTCCTGCCGAGACACACCGTGTTCTATGACGCGCTCCCGGCCTACTGGATCGTCTTCGACGCGTTCGATCTCGAGCGCGGGGAGTTCTTCGGGGCTGACGCGCACAAGGCGCTGCTGGAGCGGCTCGGCCTGAGTGGCCCTCCGCTGGTGTGGCGAGGGCGTGGTGAGCGGCTGCCGGAGGTGAGCTCTCTCGTCGGACGGAGCGCCTTCGTCTCCCCGAACCTCTCGGCACGCTTCGACGATCTCGTGCGCGAGCGCGGGCTGTCGCTGCCGATCGAGCGGGCCCAGACCGAGCTGACGGGCTCGATGGAGGGCGTCGTGGTTCGGCTCGAGCGGGCAGGCCGGTTCGTCGGGCGCTGCAAGTACGTTCGGCCCGGGTTCCGGCAGACGATCGCCGACTCGAAGACACACTGGGCCTCGCGCCCCTTCGTTCCCAACCTGCTCTCGGCGGTCAGGCCATGAGCCGCGCATCGTCAAGGTCTGCGTTGCCACCGCTCCCCGACTGGAGCGCGCTCGGCAGCGAGGCGTGGGCCATCACCACCGCACGGCGGATCCTCGAGATTGCGCCGAGCGTCGAGGCGGCTCGGAGCTCCGGCGAGGTGCTGGCGTTGCGAGTCGCACTCTGGCGTGCGGGGGTTCCCTTCCTCCATCGTGAGAAGACGCTCGAGCTCGTTCGCTTCGCGAGAGCCTTCGAGTGGCCGCTGGCGGTGCGCGCCGTTCCGGCGAGAGCGATCGACGCGGTGAGGCCGCTCGATGAGGCTTCCCGTTCGCGTGCGAGAGCGTCCAACGCGTGGAGTTCGCCGTTCGTCCCCCGAGGTGCTGGCGGTGGCTTCGAAGTCGTCGTGCTCTCCGGCTTGCCCGCGGCCGGGAAGGACTGGTTCGCGCGTGAGCGCCATCCCGATCGACCCGTCGTCTCCCTCGACGATCTCCGCGACGAGCTGCGCCTGCCGGCAGGGGCCTCGGACGACCGGCTCGAGCAGGCAGCGTCGGCTCGCGTGGCGGCGTTCCTTCGCGAACGGCGGCCCTTCGTGTGGAACTCGACGCTGCTCCGAGAGCGCGAACGCCGGGCGCTGGTGACGCGGTTCCGGGCATGTGGCGCTCGCGTCAGGCTCGTGTCGATCGAGGTCTCGGCGGAGCTTCAACGACGGCGGAATCGCCAGCGCGCCGCCAAGGTGCCCGCTTCGTCGATGGAACGAATGCTCGCGCGGTGGGAGCCGGTCCTCCCAGGGGAAAGCGACGAGGAGGTCTTCTTCGAAGAGGGCGTCGAGCGCTCGTTCGACCCTGAATAATCGACGCGCCTGCGACGTGCTTGTGTGCCGACCGGCTCGGGCGCAACTTTCCAACTCGAGCCGGGTTCACTCTGGAGGAGGAGCACACACATGAAGCGAATCACCCACTTGCTGGTCGCCTCGTTGTCCCTGAGCGCCGTTGCGCAGCCCGTCAGGAACGAAATCGAGCGTCGGAAAGACAAGCAGGATCTCCGGCAGGATCGGCGCCAGCTCGTCAACGACTCCAACGACCTGGCGGACGTGAACGCGCTCCTCGCCCAGTTCGATGCGGCGGTCGCGAAGAAGGACGCTGCGGGCATCAAGGCGGCCGACGAGGGCTTTTCCCGCTACCTCGCGCGTGAGGCGGTCGAGGCGAAGGTCGAGGTCCAGCAGGCACAGCAAGAGGTTCGCGAAGACCGGCGTGAGGTGCGAGGTGATCGGCGCGAGCTGACGAAGGACGTGGTGACTGGAAAGCGGGTTGGTGCCGTTGCCGACGATGCTCGCGATCTCGGTCGCGACAAGGTCAACGTGGCTGACGACAAGAGCGACGCGGCGAAGGAGCGCGCGGCCCGGAATCGGTTGGCGCTCATTCGTGCCGAGCTCGCGCCGCTCAACGGCCTCGTCGATCCCGCGGCGACCACGAAGAAGCGGGTGCTCTACGCGGAGGTCGCGAACCTCGCTCGGACCGATCTCGTCCGCACGAAGGTCGAGCAGGGTGAAGATCGCCGCGAGCTCCGGGAAGATCGCCGGGAGCGCCGCGAAGATCGCCGGTCTCCGTGAGCGAGCGCGGCGCGCGAGCGAGGTGCGGCTCGCCGAGCCCGTCGACCGGGTGAATCACGCGACCAAGGCTGCGCTGTGTTCGAGAGAACGCCGAGCCCCGCGACGCTCACGACCCACGCAGCCCGAGCGCCGCCCGCAGCTGCGCGTGAGCCCGCTGCGCATCGAGCAGCGCGTCGATTTCCCGCAGCCGCGCTTCGGCGGTCTGCTGCTCGCGCAGGTTCACGAAGAGCAACGTCGAGTCACCCAGCTCGAACTTCGTTCGCTCGCCTTTCTCGAGCGCGAGGGCGACGCCGACCTCCTGGGCGCTGAACGCGATGCGGGCCTGCGCCGCGGCGCTCGCAGAGCGTGCGTCCGAGAGCTCCTGACTGACTCGCTCGCGCGCCAGCTGGAGCGTCGCCTCGACCTTCGCGAGCGCCGCCTCTGCTGCTCGGAGCCGGCCCAGTGGCTGGCGGTAGAGCAGGGGCACCTCGAGCAGCGCCGAGAGCTCGACCTCTGGAGTGCCGAGCTTCGGGTCGGCGGTGCCCGGGTTCGTACCCACGTCCTGCGAGAAGGTGAGGCCGAGGTCGAGCGTCGGCCAGAGCTGGTTGCGGGCGAGATCGACCTCGAGCGTCTGCTGCCGCCGCTGGATGGTGAGGCGCGCGACGTCTGGCCGCCGCGCCAGGGCCTCCTCGAGCGACTCGTCGCGGGGCTGCTCGGCTCGGCGCTCCACCTTCGCGGGGAGCTGCCCCGGCCTCGGCACCACGGGCTGCCCGCGGTCGTCGCGGAGGAAGAGCGAGAGCTCGAGGGCCGCCTGTTCGACGCCACGCTGCGTCTGCGCGACGAAGGCCCGGCGCTGGGCGATCGCCCGCTCGTTGTCCTGCCGATCGATCGCCGGTGCGTCGCCCGCCTGAACGCGGGTCGAGAGCTGAGCGTCGCGCTTCACCGCGATCTCCAACAACTCCTCGGCGACGCGCCGGCGCGCTCCCGCGGCGACCCACTCCCAGTAGCGAGTGGCCGCGAGTCTCGAGAGCTCGACGCGTTGCTGCTCGACGCTGAACCCCGCCCCGTCCTTGCCGAGCTCGCTCCTCGCCACCGTGGTTCGCCGACGATCGACGAGGAGGTTTCGCGCGAGCGGCGCGACGACCCCTGCTCGGAGCTCGCCGGCCGGGTACGTCTCCCGCTCGCGGTAGTAGGGCTGAATGCCGGTCGTCGAGAGCGGCTGACCGAGGCGATAGCCACCGAAGACCGTCACCCCCGTCTCGGGAATGACGCCTTCGGCGACGGTGTCGAGGCGCACCTGCGGGTATGGGCCCCACCGGTCGGGAATGAGCGCGCCGCGGGCCTTCACCACTGGGTCGAAACCTCCGCGCGCGGCCAGGGCTTCCGCGTCGGCGGCGGACCGATCGGCGTTCGCGCCGAGGATCCAGGGGTGCCACTGGTCGGCGGCCGACAGCACCTCTTCGAGCGACAGCTCGGAGCTCGCTGGCAGCGACGAAGGGACGAGGATCGGCTCCGCACCCGAGGGCAGCGCGGCGAGGAGCACCAGGACCGAGCTCACTTCTTGGCTCCTCCGCCCGTCGCCTGTTCCTTCGGCGGGCTCACCGTCGGTGGGAACGCATTGAGCTGTCGCCACAGCTCGAAGCCCAGGCGCACCTGATCGAGCAACACCCAGCCGTTCGCGCGAACCCCTTGCCGGAGCTGCACCGAACGCGGCCACGGGTGATCGGGGCGGCCGTCTCGGTCTTCGTCGGCCGGGTCGGGTGTGATCAGCAGCCGAAACTTGCCGGTGCCGTCGTCAGCAGCGTCGACCAAGGCCACCACCCCCGGAAAGGTGCCCACCGCCACCGACGGCCAGCCCGTGAACTGCACCGCCGGCCAGCCCTCGAACTGGAGCCGCACCTTCCGGCCGTCGCTCACCAGCGGCATGTCGTTCCCGTCGACCCACAGCTCGACCGCGCGGGTCTCGGCGTCGGGCACCAGCACGAGCAGGGGCTGGCCGCTCTTCACGAAGACGTTGCCCTGGCCCTGGAGCACCCGGAGCACGGTGCCGTCGATCGCCGCCTTCACGTCCATCGTCGACTGCCGGGCGAGGCGAACGTCGAGGCGGGCGAGCTCGGCCGAGGTGTTGGCTTCCTCCGCGCGCGCCGAAGCCTCCGCCGCGCGAGCGTCGTCGATCGAAGCGCTCACGTCGTTCATCACCCGCACCTGATCCTGCTCGAGCGCCAGCTCCTCGCCGAGCGCGGCTTGGAGCCCTGCGATCGCGCGCTGCACCTCGGTCGCCGCTCGAACGGCCTCGAACTCCGCGAGCTCGACGGTTCGATCCGAAGCGAGGCCCTGCGCCTTGAGCTGCTTCTGGCGGGTGACGTTCAGCTGCGCGATCCGTTCGGCCTCTTCTGCTGCTTCCTTCGCGCGCGTCGCGGCCGCGGTGCGTTGCTTCGACATCTGCACGCGCGTGCCAGCGGCCTTTACCGCCGCGCTCCTCGACGAATCGAGCGCCTTCTGCCTCGAAGCCAACGACGCCACCCGGGCTGCCGCGGCTTCTCGCCGAGCCACCAGCGCGCGCCGTTCCTCCAGCAGGCGATCGATGATCGCTGGGTCGTTGTCGGTGATCTTGAAGAGCGGTTGCCCCTTCTTCACCACCGTGCCTTCGCGAACGAACCACTCGGTGACGTTGCCTTCGATGGGCGCGGTGACCTCCTGTTGCCGCTCGGCCGGCGCGAACGCCACCACACGTCCCTTGCCGGTGATCGACTGCTGCCAGGGCACGATCGCCAGCGAGAGAACGAAGACGACGGCGGCGAGGAGGGTGACGCGCGCGAGCACCTTGGCGGCGCGCGGCGTTCGAACGAGATGGGTGACGGCGCCTTCGACGAAGGGCACCGGTGCGAGCTCGGCGGACTTCATGACGCAGCCTCCATTCGCGGCGCCGGCGTCCTGCACGCACGCGAGAGCATCGAGTGGCCGTCTCCACCGAGCACCACCAGCGTCCACGGGGCAGAGGGGTTGGTGAGCGCCTGGACCGCGAGTCGCCGCTCCTTCTCGTCGAGCAGCTCGAGCACGTCTTCGACGACGATGAGCCGCGGCCGTTGCGCGATGGCGCGGGCGATCGAGAGCTGGAGCTGCTGGGTCACGGTGAGCGGCGCACCTCGCGCGTCCAACTCGGTCTGGAAGCCGTCAGGGAGCGAACGCAGCACCGGCGCGAGCCCGAGCTGCTCGATCACGGCCCGTCCTTCCTGTGAGGCGCGATCGAACCCGAGGTTGTCGGCGACGGTTCCGGCGAAGGCAGGGGTGAGATCGACGATCGCGATCGAGTCTCGGAGCGTGAGCGGCTCGAGCTGCCTCACGTCGACGCCATCGACCTCGATCCGCCCGGCCTCGAGCTCGCGCGCCCCGGTCAGCCACGGAGCGAGCAGCGATCCCCGGGTGCCTTGGAGCACGGTCTTCGAACCCGCCGTGACGGTGAGGTCGAGCGGTCCGTTGGCTCCCTCGACTCCGGTGAGCGTCAGCGTGGCTGGACCGGTCGCCGGTGCCGCATCGGTGGAGGGCTTCTCGAGCTCGAGATCGAGCAGGTGGCCGACCTTGGTGAAGCCGACGAGGAGGTCGTAGGCCGACTCGAGGAGCTTCCCGAAGTTGGTGATGCGCGCGGTGACGGTCGCGACGATGAACTCCGCGGCGATCAGCTGGCCGAGCGTGAGCGAGCCTCGGACCACCAGGTAGCCACCGAAGCCGAGGAGCACCGCGCTGGTGAGCACCTGCACGACGAGCGCGCTCACCGTCTGCGAGAAGACGACGGTGAAGTGAGTGCGGCGGGCCGAGAGGTACCGTCGAGTCAGCGCCTCGGCACGGGTGAGGGCGAGGGTCGCGCCTCTCGAGCTCCGAAAGACCGAGGGCACGCGGACGAGCTCCTCGAGCCAGGCCGCGAGTTCGTACTTCGCGCTGCTCTCGGTGAGCGCCGAGTCGACGCCTCTCCGGAACGGGAGGAAGACGAACGCCAGCGTGCCGAGCAAGAGCACCAGATCGAGGGCGAGCAGGGCCGGGTGGTAGAACGCGAGCACGAGACACCCGACGGTGATCTGCATCACCGACGAGAGGCCATCGGTGAGCAGATGCGCGAGGGTCTTCTGCGCGGTGACGACGTCGAAGAACCGGTTCATCAGCTCCGGCGTCGTCTCGGCGCTTCGTGCGCGCGGCAGGCGGTAGGCGAGGTCCAGGCTCACCCGGGCGAAGAGCCGGGCCTGGAGCGCTTCGATCACCCAGGTCTTGAGCGCCTTGAGCGTCGCCTGGAACGCGAGCGCGAAGAAGAAGAGGAGCGCCAGGACGACGATCGGCTGGAGCAGCGTTCCGAACGCCACCGTGCCGACGAGCGACTGCACGGCGATCGGCGTCGCGAGCGAGAGCACGCCGGCCACCGCGGCGTAGATCAGACGACGAAGAGATCGTCGCGCTCGAGCCGGGCCCAGGCCCAGAGCCGTTGCCAGGGAGAGAGGTGATGGTCGTGGGAGGCGAAGGCCTCCGCGGGCGTCGCCGGAGCGCAGTGGAGCACGACGAGCGACTCCTTCCCCAGGGCGCGCGGGTCGACCCACTCCTCCGCGTCAGGGCCGCGTTGGATCTTCAGGGACCCGCCGCGCCGCTCGAGCACGACGATCGGGACCTCACCGTCGAAGGTGACGAAAGGGAGGGCCTGAGCCCCGAGGTCGGACAGGAGCACCGTGCGTCGGGTGACGACGAGCCGCTGCGACTGCGCGGCCCGCTCGAAATGGGCGATCGGCTCTTCGCCGGGGACGGGGTGGCGAAGCACGTCGATCAGGGCCTCTGGATCGAGCGCGTGTCCGCAGGCGCGGAGGATCAGCTCGAGGGCCCACTCTGATTGAAGGGAAGATGGGGCGGGGGTCATGCGCGAATGGCTTCCTGAATAAGCACCATCGCTGTTCTGAAAAATCGAAAAACAATCACCGACACATCGAGATAACGAAAGTATCGACGATGAACGACGCGGCGAACCCCAAGGTCCACCGCGTCGGGTCTGCACCAGCCGTCAGACGAACTTCCCGCCTCACGCGGCGCCGAGCCTGATCAGGCCTCGACCTTCACCTTGAACGTCTTGGGCTGCGCGACTTCCTTCTTGGGAAGGGTGACGGTGAGCACGCCGTGCTTGTAGGCGGCGATCGGCGCGGTGCCTTCGACGGTGTCAGGGAGCACGAAGGAACGGGCGAACTGGCCCCAGCTGCGCTCCTGGCGAATCCAGCCGTCCTTCTCTTCGCGGGTCTCCTGCTTGCGCTCTGCGGTGACGGTGAGCACGTCGCCGTCGAGCTTCACTTCGATGGCCTCGGGCGTGACGCCGGGCATGTCGAGCTTGAGCTCGATCGCCTTCTCGGTCTCGACGACGTCGGTGGCGGGCATCAGCGCCCGCGCGGTGGGGGTGGTCTTCGCGGGAGCGAAGTCGCGAAACAGCTCGTCGAAGTCGGTCCACAGCGAGGGGAAACGGGTCATTCGGGTCAGGGTCATTGTCGTTCTCCTTGGGTTGCTCGAGGGTGGCCTCGGAACGAGCGAAAGGTGAGACAGCTTCTCGGGGTGTCAAGGCGAGCCGGGCAGGGTTGACGAGGTGAGGGCCTGCGTTACTTCGACTCGCTCGCGGAGGCCGTTGGGCTGGGGCAGGCTGCGGCTTCCCGGTGCGCCTTCCCCCGCTCGTCGCTCTCGTGCTCGTCGTCCCTGCGCTCGCGCACGCGCAGGACGAGTTCTCGCTGCCGGAGTTCGCGCATGACGCCGGCGTCACTGCCCCCCCACCAGTCAGCGCGCCGCCGCTGCTCCCGAGTCCCCAGCCGGCGCCGAGCCAGCCTGTCGTGCTTCGCGAGCCGCGCTGGGCGAAGGTCGCGCTCTCGGCGGTCGGCGTCTTGGCCGGCTGGCGCGATCTGTACGCCGGGCTCGAGCTCTTCATCGCGCCGACGTTCGGGACGCCGCAGCTCACCTCCGACACGCGCGACGTCGCGGGCTGGCAGTGGATGCCAGGGCTCGAGGTCGCCTGGTCGAAGCTGTCGGGGCCGGTGTGCGCCGGGTCGGACTTCTGCGGCGAACGATGGGGCGGAGGCGCGACGCTCCGGGTCGGTCATGCGGTGGGCCTCGCGGCACCCGACGGTGACGTACGAGTGCGCCGGCTCCTCTTCGGCGGCGTGTCGGTGCACGGCATGTTCGTGAACGTGCCTCCCGCGCCGCTCACGCAAGGGTCGAAGTGGGGTGAGCTGGTGCTGCGCGCACGTTTCGGCGTGCAGGTGGGCACCGCGCCGGTCTCGGCGACCTCGAACCGCGGCGGCTTCACCGTCCACCTCTCTGGGTTCGCCGAAGGGCTGATCTTCAACGCCGTCGGTGATCGGTTTCAACTCGGTGTCGCGCTGGGCGTCGCGCTCTAGCCTCGTCAGCTGAAGCTGCTCGCAACGTCAGGGCGGCATGTCGAAGGACTCGTCAGAGGCTCGGCTGGTCGATGCGCTGGGCGCTCGTTCCAACGCCGTGCCGACGTCACTCGCGGTCGAGGTCCAGCGGCTCCGCCCGGGCAAGTTCGTCGCCTTCACCGAGCACTTCGCCTTCGATCCGGTCGAATACGCGCAGCGCGGCCAGGCGACGGTGACGCCGCAGGCGAGCAGTCCTTCCTTGATCGCCTGGGGACGAAACGAGACGGGCGACGGGGTGTGGCCGAATGCACGCTTCGGCTGGTTCTCGGTGGAGTGGAACGGGCAGCGGTTCGAGGTCGTCGCGGCGACCTGGGCGGTGGGTGGAGACTGCACCCAGACCAACTGGTGGATCGTGGCCGACGATCGTGCGCAGGCGCAGGCGTTCTTCCTCGCGGTCTGCGCCTACCTCGACGACGTGCACGGCCAGGTGCTCGTCTTCAACGACGGCAACTTCGCGAAGAGCACCGAGCTGCACGAGGCGATTCGCGAGGCGCGCTGGGACGATCTGGTGCTGCCGGGCTCGCTCGCCTCCGACGTTCGCCACGACGCACGCCGGTTCTTCAGTCGCCGAGACTTCTACGAGGCCCATCGATTGCCCTGGAAGCGCGGTCTGCTGCTCATCGGCCCGCCGGGGAACGGCAAGACCCACACCGTCCGCGCGCTGCTCAACGAGCTCGAGCGGCCGATCATCGTGGTGCGCTCCTTCCAGGGCCGAAACAGCACCTCGGCGGGAGGCATCGAGCAGGTCTTCTCCCGAGCCCGGAGGGTCGCGCCAGTGGTGATCGTCCTCGAAGATCTCGACTGCCTCGTCGACGACGCCTCGCGCTCGCTCCTGCTCAACGAACTCGACGGCGTCGCGCGCAACACCGGCCTCTTCGTGATCGCGACCACCAACCACCCCGAGAAGCTCGATCGTTCGCTGCTCGATCGCCCGAGCCGCTTCGATCGCAAGTTCCACTTCCCGCTCCCCGACGTCCAAAGCCGCCGCGCGTACCTCACCAAGCTCACCGCTCGAGAGACCGAGGCGCTGCAGCTCTCGCCGGACGTGATCGAGACGTTGGTCGAGCGCACCGAGGGCTTCACCTTCGCCTACTTGAAGGAGCTGCTCCTCTCGGCCTCGCTCGTGTGGGCCGACGAAGCTGGTGCACGGCCCTTCGCGACCGTGGCGTTCGAGGCGGCCAAGGCGCTCCGAGTCGATCTCAAGTCGGTCGACGTCACCTTGGGCACGCGGGTCGGCACGCCGCCCTCGATCGGCTTCGCGGAAGCGAAGCGCTGACGATCACTTCGGCGTCGCGACGAACCGCCGCATGTTGCCCTGCTTGCGGCGGCCGTCTTCGCTGATGGTGAAGCCGTTCGCCTCGACGGTGGCTTCGGTGCGCCGGTTGGGGAAACAGCCTCCGGCGATCGCCGTCCACGCGGGCTGAATGAAGTCCTGCACCTTGCCAACGGTCTGGTTGTCGTTGCGCACGTGCTCGAGCATTCGCAGCTGGCCATCGGGCGCGAGCACGCGGCGAATCTCCTGGAGCCCGCGCTCTGGGTGCGGCACCGAACAGAACACCAGGCTCGAGACGACCGTGTCGAAGGCCCCGGCTCTGAACGGCAGGTGCTCCGCCGAGCCGCGAACGAGCAGCGCGTTGGGGGCACGCCGCTTGGCGACCGCGAGGGCGTCGGGATCGGGCTCGAGCGCGACCAACGAGAGTGACGCCTCGTAGCGAGGCAGGTTCCTCCCGGTTCCGCAGCCGACCTCGAGCGTTCGCCCACGTGCGCCCTTCACCAGCCAGTCACGCCAGCGGGAAAGTCCGGTCCACTCCATCACCGCGCACATCGCGTCGTACACCCAGGGGATCTGCTCGACGCCTCTCATCGGCGCTCCTGGGTGGTTCGGTCGGGCGTGGCGAGCACGTCGCGTACCGTAGCGCAGGAGCGCCGCGACCTTCTGCTTTCGGCGCGAGGGAGGACAGGAAGTTGACGCGGCGTCACCCTTGAGGACGCTCCGGAAATGCGCTGGTTGCTCCTGCTGCTCTCGGGCTGTGCCGTCGTGGGGCCGAGCGCCCTCCGCGCGTCGCGGGCCCGCTACAACGAGACGGTGAAGACGACGGCCGAGGAAGAGATGCTGCTCAACGTCGTGCGGCTCCGCTACGGCGACACCCCGAGCAGCCTCGCGGTCTCGAGCATCGCCGCGCAGTTCGAGCTCGCGGCGGGCGCTGGCGCCTCACCGTTCTACTCGGCCACCGCCGATCCGGCGGCGAAGGCCCCGTTCGCGATGGTGCTGCCGCAGGCCAACGTCAGCGGCGCCGATCGCCCCACCTTCTCGCTCACCCCGCTCGACGACTCCGACTTCGCCCGCCGGCTCTTCACGCCGCTCTCGCTCGAGGGCGCGACCTACCTCGCGAAGACGACCTGGCCGATCTCGACCGTCTTCCGCCTGTACCTCGAGAACCTCAACTGGGTGCCGAACGCGCAGAACGCGAGCGGCCCCACGCCAGCCAACGCGCCGCCGCCCTCCGACTTCCTCACCGGGCTCGGCGCGCTCCAGCGGCTGCAGGATCGGGGAGAGATCGTCTTCGGTCACGAGGAGCGCATCGAGCGGCTGGGCGCGCCGATCGCCTCGACCACCGTGACGCCCGAGAGCGCGGTCGCGGCGAACGCCCAGGGGGCCGAGTTCGTTCAGCAACCGTCGGGGGCCTGGCAGCTCCAACGGCGCCAGCGCGTGCCGGTGCTCTACCTCAACCCGCGCACCCTCGACTCCGCCGACGCCGCGCTCTTCCGAAAGGCCTTTCAGCTCGCGAGCACTCGCAGCTCGTACGATCTCACCGTCGAGGGGCTCAAGCCCTTCGACGAGCCCGGAGAGGGCTTCGCCAGCATCGATCTCGAGACCCGCTCGCTGTTGCAGGCGCTCTACTTCGTCTCCCACGGCGTCGAGGTGCCCGCGGCCCACCTCGAGGAGCGCGTCGCCCGGCAGACGCTGACGGCCGACGGCAAGCCGTTCGACTGGACCACCCAGCTCCGCGGCTTGTTCGAGGTGCGTTCCCGAGAGGGGAGCTGCAGCGGCACCAGCGCAGCGGTGGCGGTCGACTATCGCGGCGCCTGCTTCTTCATCGAGCTGAGCGATCACGACACCCGGGCGACCTTCGCGCTCCTGATGGAGCTCGCGCGCCTCGAGGTGCCGTCGAGCAAGGCGAACGCCCCGATCCTCACCATTCCCCTCGGACAGTGATCAGGCTCGGCGCCGCGTGAGTCGGGTTGATCAGAGCTTGGGCGGAATCGGGAAGTACTGATCGAGATCGCCGTGCTTGCGCAGGCCCATCGCCTCGCGCTGCACCTCGAGGTACCACTTGAGCTCGACGGCACGGGCGTGCAGCGTTCGGTACTCGGTGGTGAGCTCTCCGCGCTCGCGCTCGTGGCAGGTCGACAGGCGCCCGCGCAAGGCGGTGAGGCCTGCGATCGCCTCTTCGAGCAGCCGCCCGGTGCGGCCGAGGCCCGAGGCCTTCTCCTTGTTGATCTCGGCGCCGAGGGCGGCGTCGGTCTGAAGGGCTCGCTTGACGGCTTTCATCGGGCGGAGAACCAGGCAGTGATCGCGAAGCGATCGTGGAACGAGGGCAGCACCTCGTGCTCGATCAGCGCCGAGCGGAAGACGACGGAGGTGTCGAGGCGCGGCTCCACCTCGAGAGGGGGCTCGACGAAGACCCGGAGCTTCCCGCCATGCTCGGGGCGCCAGTCCTCGTTCAAGTAGACGATCGCAGTCATTCGCCGGTTGTCGTCGCCGGGAAACGCGTCGAGGTGCCGTTGGTAGCCAGCGCCGGTGGCAGGGTAGTGCGCGAGCTGGAGCTCGGTTCGACGCAGCCCCAGGTAGGCCGACTCGTTCAGCTGGACGCGCAGGGCCTCGAAGCGGCTCCACACCTCGAGGAGCGCACCGGTCGCCGAGTCGTCGAGCCAGCCGATCGAATCGCCTCGCACCACCTCGTCGAGCGCGTGATCGCCGCCGCGTCGAACGCCCGCCCGCTTGAGCTCACCCGCCTCGAGCAGCCCCACCGCCTCCTCGCGCGCGCGTCGGGCGAGGTCCACGCCGAGCAGCCCCTCGCGAACGAAGAACCCGCGCGTTCCAAGGGCTTCGACGTCGGTGGGCCTCAGCTCCATCGGAGGCGAGTGTATCGCCCGACCGGCGCGGTTGCTTCATCGTCGCAAACCGTTCAGAGAGGACGCGATGACGCCCGTCGAGCTCGAGCAACGCCTCGCGCAGCTGCCGAACCAGCCCGGCGTGTACCTGATGAAGGACAAGCACGATCGGGTCATCTACGTCGGCAAGGCGGTCAACCTCGCCAACCGCGTGCGCAGCTACTTCAGCCCCGGCACGTCCGACACCCGGGCCTTCGTGGTGCTCCTCGATCGGCTCCTCGGCTCGCTCGAGACGGTGGTGGTGACGAGCGAGAAGGAAGCGCTGCTGCTCGAGAACGAGCTGATCAAGAAGCACCGGCCGCGCTTCAACGTGCAGTGGCGCGACGACAAGCAGTTCTTGTGTCTGCGGCTCTCGAACGAGCACCGCTACCCGCGACTCGAGATGGTGCGGCGGCCGAAGCGAGACGGCGCGCGCTACTTCGGCCCCTACGCATCGGCGAACTCGATTCGCGAGACGGTGCGGGTGGTGAACCGGTTCTTCCAGCTGCGCACCTGCAGTGATCACGTGCTCGAGAGCCGCCGCCGGCCGTGCCTGTTGCACCAGATCGGCCGCTGCCCCGCGCCGTGCGTGAAGCCGATCGCGCCCGAGGACTACCAGCGCAACGTCGAGGCGGTGGCCCTCTTCCTCGAGGGGCGCTCGGAGCCGCTGATCGAGAACCTCCGCGGCCGGATGAAGGGCGCGGCGGGCAAGCTCGAGTTCGAGGAGGCGGCGCGGCTGCGCGATCAGATCATCGCCATCGAGCGCAGCGTCGAGCGCCAGGCCATCGCCACCACCGAGTCGATCGATCAAGACGTCTTCGGCTTCTTCCGCGAGGGCGATCGAATGACGATCTTCTCGCTCTACGTGCGCGGCGGGCGGATCAGCGGCGGCCAGGCCCACCACTTCCAGTCGGAGTTCCCCGACGACGAGCTCGTCACCAGCTTCGTCAACCAGTACTACGCCGACGACGCCTTCGTGCCCAAGGAGGTCGTCCTCGCGTGCAGCCCCAACGAGCCCGAGGCCCTCTCCGAGCTGCTCTCGGAGCGGAAGGGCGAGAAGGTGCGGGTGCTGGTGCCGCAGCGTGGGGAGAAGACGGACCTGGTGAAGCTCGCGAGCAAGAACGCCGAGCGCGCCTTCAGCGAACGCAAGCGGTCGCGCGACGAGGTCGAGCAGACGCTGGAGAAGCTCAAGGACAAGCTCCACCTCTCGAAACTCCCGCACCGCATGGAGTGCTTCGACATCTCGCACTTCCAGGGCTCGGCCTTGGTGGCCTCGCAGGTCTCGAGCCTCGACACCGAGCCCGATCCGTCGCGTTACCGGCACTACAAGCTCAAGACCGTCGAGGGGAACGACGACTTCGCCTCGATGCACGAGGTGCTCACTCGACGGTTCCGTCGTGGCCTCGAGGAAGGCGATCTCCCCGATCTGATCGTGATCGACGGCGGCAAGGGCCAGCTCGCGAGCGCCGCGGCGGCGATGAAGGACGTCGGCGTCGAAGGGGTCGATCTCGTCTCGCTCGCCAAGAGCCGCGATCTCGAGTCCGAAGCGCCCGATCTGCAGCAGGACCGCAGCCCCGAGCGCGTCTTCGTGCTCGGCCGGAAGGACCCGATCGTCTTGCCGCAGACCTCACCAGAGATGTTCGCCCTCACCCGCTTGCGCGACGAGGCGCACCGCTTCGCGATCACCTTCCAGCGAAAGCTCAACCGCAAGCGCGGGCTCTCGAGCGCGCTCGATCAGGTGCCGGGCGTCGGCGCCACTCGGAGGACCTCGCTGCTCCGCCACTTCGGCAGCCTCAAGCGCCTCAAGGAGGCGTCGATCGAGGAGATCGCGGAGGTCGAGGGGATCGGTCCCGCGGTGGCCGAGCGGCTGCATGCGTTCCTCCACGCGCCCAAGGTGAAGGTGGTCGCCGAGCTCGCCGAAGACGAGGTCGATCCAATTCGGCTGGCGTCGCTCGACGACGCCTCCGCCCAGGGAAACGGGCCGGAAAAAGCAGAATCTTGATCCAAACTCACAGAACCCCTTGGTTTTTCGTTGCCGGCTGCGGGAAGGGTGACATACACACCAGTGGTCCGTTTCCGACTTTTCGACCCCAGGGTGACCATGCGGCTGTATCCAAAGCTCGTCCCGATCATTGCTCGCGAGATCATCGACCGGCTGGCGAAGGAAAAAGACATCGAAGTCGAACCGATTCGTATGGCCGACGCCGAGCTCGACATGGCGGCCATCATGCGGGAGTACCTGGCGAACGAGGAGCGCGTGAACCAGGCGACCCGCGAGGCCCTCGAGCGGCGCGGCTACGACTTCTCGAAGTTCAATCAGGTCAAGCGTGAGATGGCCGACGTTCGCGGCTTCAAGCTCGGCGACGACGGCATCGAGTTCTTGATCAACCAGATGCTCGAGTTCCTCCTCATCTCGCGGAACGTCGAAGAGGTGTTCGCCGACGATCACCAGATGCGGCCGAAGATCCTCCAGGTGATGAAGAAGCACCTCGACATCGACGAGGAGATCGATCGCGAAGCGCGGGGCCGGCTCAAGCACCTGCAAGAGGGCACCAGCGCCTACGAGATCGAGTACCAGAAGACGCTCGAGCAGATTCGTCGCGCGCGCGGCCTCATCTGAGCTTCCAGTTCGACTCCGCCTTCGGAGCCGTCAGCGGCGGGGCGGTGCTTCGTGCAGCTTCCCTGCCGCCTGCGACAGTCTTCGTCGCAGCTGCGCCACCACCACCATCAAGTACTCGAGCCGGTTGAGCACGCGAAAGTCCTCCGCCGCGTCGAGAATGCGGATCGGCGAGGGCGCCTCGTTTCGGAGCACGTCGAGCACGTCGGTGAAGTGCGCTTCGACCTCGGCGATCGCGTCGAGCCCTTCGCGCAGATCGTCCTCCAAGAAGTCGAGGAGCACCGCGCTGTCTTCCCGCTCCGGGAGGTAGGTCTCGAGCCGATCGATCGACTCCTTGATCGCGTCGACCGAGCGCGTCAGGGGGACGGAAGCGGCGTTCAGTGCGGGCATACTGGCGACGCTACAGGGCTGAAGTCAGGCGGCAAGAAAACGGCAGCTCTTCTGACGGGAGACGGTCGAGTGGCCGCCGCGTCGTCGAGCGGTCCACAGTAGAGTCGAGCGCGACGTGGCCGAGCCCAAGACCGAAGAACAGCTCATTCGAGAGCATGCAGCGCTGCTTCAGGCGGGTCTCGACCTGTACGGGATCGGCCAGGTGGACCGGGCGGTCGCGTGCTGGCGCAAGGCGCAGGCGATCTTCCCCCTCGATCCCCGAGCGGCCGAGTACCTCGCGGTCGTCTCCCAGCCGAACGGAGGCAGTGACGTCGCGCTCCCCGTGCGCACGCCGAAGAGCTCCGATTCCGGGGTGCTCCGGGTGGTCGCCAGCGCCGAACCCGTGTTGGGCGATGCGCTCCAGACCGCGAAGAAGGTCGACAAGGACCAGTTCCTCGAGCTGTTGCGGCAGGGGCGGCACGAAGAGGCGCTCGGCCTGCTCTACCGCCTTCGCGAGATCTCCCCCGACAACCAGTCGGTCTCTCGCGCGATTCAGCTGCTCAAGCAGCGCCTGCAGGACGACTACGAGGCGGAGGTCGGCCACTTCGATCGGGTGCCGCAGCGGCGCCCCAACATCGCGGGGCCAACGGTTTCCGACGAGCTGACGCTGTACCGGCTGATCGACGGCATCGCGAGCACCGCCGACGTGCTCGCCTCCTCGCGACTGGGGCGCTTCGAGAGCCTCCGGACCCTCGTCACGCTCCTTCGGTCGCACCGCATCGCCTTCGACGAGCCTGGCCCTCCACCACCGCGGCCGTCGCGCCCCGTCCCTTCGCCGTCTCGCCCCGACGCTGCGCCACCCTCGGCCCCGCCTCGTCTCGCGCCGACGCCGCAGGCGGGCGACGGGCAGCAATTCGACGCGCTGTTCCGGCAGGCGACCGAGGCCTACCTCCGCCGTGACTACCTCTCGGCGCTCAGCATCTTCGAGGTCTGCCGCACCCTCCAGCCCGACGACAAGCGCGTGCTGCACAACATCGAGAAACTCCAGCAGCGGGTGAAGCCATGAAAGTGCTCAGCATCGTCAGCCCCAAGGGCGGGGTGGGGAAGACGACCCTCGCCTTGAACCTCGCCTACGCCCTCGCGCGCCGTGGTCAGCGGGTGTTGTTGGCCGACTCGGACCCACAAGGCGGCATCGGCCTGTCGCTGATGAACATGAAACCGGGGCCGGGCCTCGCGGGCTTCGTGGTGCGCCGGCTCGCCCTCGACGCCGTGACGGTGAAGACGCGGCTGCCGGAGTTCCAGCTCCTGCCGGTCGGCAACCTCTCCCTCCAAGACACTCACGCCTTCGAGTCCCGTCTCGCCGACGGCCACGAGCTCGAGCGGCTGGTGAGCGAGGCGAGCGCGAAGTTCGATCTGCTGATCATCGACACGCCGTCAGGCTTCAACGGTGCGACGCTCGGGGCGCTCAAGGTCTCGCGCTACGCCCTCTGTCCGCTCCAATCGGAGCCGATGGCGATGCGCGCCGCCTCCCAGCTGCTCGAGGTGATCGGCTCGTTGCGAGAGAAGGGGGCCGAGGTGGAGTTCGCCGGGTTCGTGCTCACCATGCTCGATCTGCGCAACGCCGACTCGCTGAAGGTGGCGACCGAGGCATGGAGCGAGTTTCCCGCGCAGGCCGTGTTGCAGACGACGATTCCGCGCGACGTCATCTTCCACAAGGCCTCGGGCTCGGGAGTGCCCGTTGGGCTCCTGTCGTCGAAGCCTCCGCCGATCGCGGGGCTCTTCGATCAGGTCGCGGTCGAGCTCGAGCAGCGCATGTCGCTCGGAAAGGAGGCCTCGAATGACGGGCCCATCTCGCTTCTCTCCTGAGCGAAAGCTGCTCGACGCCCTCTTCGCGCGAGCCGGCGTTCCGTCGGGCAAGCACGCCGTCGCTGCACCGGCGCCGCGCGAGACCGAGACGATCGCCGCAGTGGCCTCCGAGCCGTCACCGCCGCCACGCGCCCCGACGGCCACCGCGGACCTGTCGTTGCCTCCGATGGCCGACTCCGACGAGACCCTCGCGGCCGAGGTCTTCGGCAAGAGCGCGCACCGTGATCTCTCCACTCGGCTCGATCAATTCCTCGGCTGGATGGTTGGGTCGACCGGTGCCTTCGGCGCCTTCGTGGCCGACGCGGAGGGACTGCCCTTGGTGAGCCGCAACGTGCCCGAGACCTACGTCGCCGCGCTCGGGCCGCTGAGCCGCGCGAACGAGACGATCGCCCGGTTCATGCCCAGCCCATCGGCGGGCAGCATCACCGTGGAGGTGGACGCGCAGCACGTGCTCGAGATCGTCTGGGCGCAGGTTCCGACGGGTGTGCTGGGCGTCGGGTTGGTCTTGGCTGCTCCGCTCGATTCCGGCACCGTTCGCCGCGTGCGGCGGGTCACGGAGCTCACTTTTCAGCAGGGAGGAGTCGTCTGATGGAAACGAACCTGAAGGATCTGGTGGCGGGTGTGCCGTCGCTGCGCGCCGTCTTCGTGACCGCCATGCCGGACTGTCTGTTGTTCGACTCGTACACCGCGCCGGACGAGACCTGGAGCGCCGACGAGGCGGCCTCGTACTTCGGCGATCTCGTGCGGGCGAACCGGCAGGGGCTCAAAGCCCTCAAGTCCTGGTCGTCGGAGATGCAGGTGACGATCGAGTCGAGCGACGTGCTGCTCGTCCTCCGCGAGCTGCGCGGCGACTTCGTGGTGACGCTCGCCTTCCGGCGTGACGTGCCGCTCGGAATGGTGCGCATGTACACCAAGCAGCTGGTCGAGCGGCTCGACGAGTCCTTGCCGCGGCTCGAGGCGAAGGCCCGGCCCCGAGGCGTGCGGGTGCGCGAGTTCCTCGAGAAGTACGCGCCCGACGCCCACGCCGCCCTGGCCCGTGTCGCGCTGCGCACTGGCCTCCAGCTGGAGCTCTTGCGGCGGCCGGAGTCGCTCGACGAGGCGCAGGTGGAACGGTTCGAAACGGCGGTGAAGGACATCTTGGGTCTCGACACCCTCGCGCTCTGAGGAAGACACGAACATGCCAACCAACGACGGGTCGCTCCGAAACTACGCGCTGTCGCACGATCTGATGTCGATGGCCGGCGCGCCGGCGGTGTACCACTGCCATCACTTCAACCTCTTCCTCGATCAGACGATCGACGACGCGCTCGGCAACACCGACGGCCGCAAGTTGCGCTTCGCCGCGGCTCGTGAGGCGAGCCACGACTTCCTCCGCGGCCTGTTCGCGCGCCTGCGGCCGACCACCCCCGCGGAGAAGATCCAGCTCGCCACCGAGACGATCGCCAAGATGGGCCACGGGAGGTTGTCGATCTCGGCCGACGCGAACGGCGGCACGGCGGTCGGCGAGTTCCTCCACTACGGCTACGGCTGGGCCCAGAAGTATGGCCACCGGGTTCGCTGCCGGACTCCACAAGACGCGTTCGCGGCCGGGTTCGCCGCCGCTGCGCTCGAGGTGACCTTCGATCTGCCGCCCAGCGTCGAGGCGGCCGAGACCCAATGCGTCGCGATGCGCGCGCCCCAGTGCCAGTTCAGCCTCACCAAGGGAGCGCCCGCGCCCCGCCAGACCTCGCTGCTCGCCTCCGACGTGCTGCGCTTCGCGCGGCCGGCCTTCGACGGGCAAGACGAGCAGCAGATCGCCACCATCGCCAAGGGGCTGCGTGACTTCACCGGGCAGGTCGGGGGCGACGAGCGAGGCCTGGTGCAGGCCTTCGGCGTCTTCGTCACCATGCACCTCGCCTGCTACTACAACCGCATCGCCTACGGCGCACTGGGTGAACTCGAGAAGCGCGCGCCAACCTCGGTGCCGGTGCTCGAGTCCCTCCTTCGCGAGTCCGGCCACGTCTGCGTCTTCAACACCTTCGGAGGCATTCTCCTCTCGCCCGAGTGGGAAGGCATGGTGGGTCGGCCCAAGACGCCACGGGAGGTCGTCGTCGGCGCCCTCGCCATCGCCCGCGCCCTCGGCTTCGGCCATTGGACACTCGAAGACTTCGCCCCCAACGAGCGGTTGGTGGTGCGAGCGCCGGCCACCTACGAGAGCGTCTACTTCCTCGCGCGCCACGGAAAGGCGGCGCGCCCGAACGAGTACTTCCTCCAAGGCGCGGTGCTCGCGATCGCGCAGCTCGCGCACCGCGTGAAGTGGAACGAGAAGGTCGAGCTCACCCAGGAGTTCTACGACTCCCTCTTCCATGGCGTCGTGCCCTGGAAGGCCGAGCAGTCGAAGGCGACGACGTTGGGGCACGAGTACTCCGAGGTGGTGGTGACGAAGGTCGCGTGAAGCTGAGCCTCGACCACGGTTGCCTGCGCGGCCTCAGCTGGCGCCTCGAGCCGGCGTCCGATGGTGCGCTCGAACGGCTCCGGCCGGCGCTCGCAGGCGGCTGGGTCGATCGCACGGTGATGGCGTCGGTGTGGCACTTCGAGGCGAGGGAGGGCGCGCACCAGCTCGTGATCGTCCCCTCGACGGGTCGGCTCCAGCTCCGGGTGCACTACACGGTGCCCCGCGCGGCTCGGCGCTCGACGGCGCGTGAGCTCGCTCGACGCCTCGCAGAAGCCCTGGGAGAAGGCGAAGTGGAGACGGACTCGGAGGACGCGCTACTGGCAGCCGAGCTTCTGGGTGCCCAGGGCGACGTCGTCGACCCAGAGCTCGATGGGGATTGAGGTCTGGTAGTGCTCCCAGCCCAGCCGGAGCGTCGAGAAGTTCGGCATCACCCAGCGATCGCCGAGCGCGTGCGCGATGCAGCCCTGGCCCATGTGATTGACGGTGAGCGGCGCGAGCTGGGTGCCGTCGAGCCAGAACTCCATGCGCTCGTTGGGGCCGTCGAAGTGCCACTCCATGCACGCCCAGCGGCCCTCGGGGAACGCGGTCTGCGAGTGTTGCCAGCAGTCGGAGCTGAAGGTGCCGCTGTCGTAGTTCGCCATGAGCCGCTTCATCGCCTGGCCGCCGTAGCGCACGTACGCCTGGAACGAGGTGTTCTGGTAGCTCGCCATGCCTTCGCCGGAGATGTTCGTCCAGTGCGTCGTCATCGCGGGCGCAGCCGTCAAGTAGACCCACATGCGGCCGTAGAAGGCGTTGCCCGCCACCGGGAAGAAGGGCGCCGACAGGCTGAAGTAGGCGCGGCGATAGGCGGCCTGGCCGTCGGTCGTCACCTTCACCGACTTGGTGCCCGAGTGCGCGCGGGTGAGATCGATCGAGATCGCGCCGCCGTTCGTCGAGCTGCTCCAGGGGCTCCGTGGACCGACGCCCGCGTCGTACCGCTCGAAGTCGTCACAGAAGGCCCCAGGACAGCCGCCGTCGGGCTGCACACCGGCGTCGCCTCGTCCGCCGCCCGCGCCTCCACTCGCCCCACCCGCAAAGCCGCCAGCCGCACCGCCGCTCGACGCGCCGCCGCCACTCGAGCCCCCCGAGGTGGAGCCTCCGCCGCTCGCGCCTCCCGACGTGGAGCCTCCCGCGCTCCCGCCGGCGCTCACCGTGCCTCCACCGCTCGAACCGCCAGCGCCTCCGTCGAGCGACTCGACCGCGCCGCAGGCCGCTCCGCAGATCGCCAACGCTGCCGCGAGCCTCACGGACACGACGGCACCGACTGAATCCACTGATCGAGGAGCGCCGCGCCCTGTTGGTGCACGACCGAGCTCCCCAGCGGCGGCATGCGGAACGCGTTCATCGCCTTCGCCCGCAGCGAGATGAGCGAGCGGCTCGGATCACCAGGCACCAGGATTCGGGCGCCGGCGACGCCAGTGTCTCCGTTCAGCGGCATCGTGTTGCAGACGTTCATCTGCGCCAGCGTCAGCGTCGAGCGGAAGTCCTGCGGCCCCTGGCCTGCGTTCATTCGATGGCAGCCGGAGCAGTTGGAGTGCAGGTAGCTGCGCGCCCGTGCCTCGAGGGGCCCCGTGCCCAGCGGCTCGGCGAGCTTCGGCAGCTGGGCGACCGGCATCGACAGCGGCGCCGAGAGCAGGCCAATCGAGGCGTAGGTCTCGAGCTGGTTCGCGATGACGTTCCTCGGCCAGACGAGATCGCGGTTGAGCTGGGCGATCTCGGGGCCGAGCGCGCGACCCGAGACGTTGGTGTGGCAGGCGAGGCACTGCGAGCGGCTCGGGTACTGCCAGGTCTGGCTGCCCACCACCTTCGACTTGCCGGCCGGGAGGAGATCGGCGTCGGACTCGTCGTCACGCCACTCGTAGCTGTAGCCGGCCCACTGGCCATCGGTGTGCCGCATCAGCAGGCGGGTCTCGATTCGTTTCCCGCCGAGCGAGAAGTGCTTCACGAGCACGCTGCCGTTGGGGAAGTCGAAGTCGCCGTCGGGCTGCACGGTGATGGTCGTCGCGTCGGGGATCGCGAAGAACCGTTCCTTCTCGGCGTCGTCGCTCCACAAGGGTGAGTTGAGATCGTACGGAATGAGCATGGCCCCAGGCTTCTTCACGTCGGTCGCATCGAAGCAGCCCGTTTGCGAGAGCCGCTTGGGGAAGGTGTCGGGCGGCGCCATGCCCATCGGGGTCAGCTTGTGGATCTGGCCGTTGTTGATGCCGAGCACGTAGATCTCGCCGTCGAGGGTCTGGCCGAACGACGAGATGTTGAGGTTGGTGTCGGCGAGGTCCTGCATGCTGCGCGCGCCGGTGAGGGGATCTTCGGCGACCGCGAAGATGCGGCCGTTGTCGTAGTCGCCGAAGACGAAGCGCCCGACCAACCCGGGAATCGTGGTGCCGCGGTAGACGTAGCCGCCGGTGATCGAGAGCCCGGTCGAGTGCGGGTAGTTCACGATCGGGTCGATCATCGTGCCCATGTTGCAGCGCTGCGTCGTCGAGCCGCGCCGCCAGAAGCCCTCGCAGATCTTCCAGCCGTAGTTGCCGCCATTGGTGATGACGTCGACCTCTTCCCAGGTGCCCTGGCCGACGTCGCCCGCCCAGAGCTCGCCAGTGGCCTGATCGAAGCTCCAGCGCCAGGGGTTGCGCACGCCGATGGCGTAGATCTCGGCGCAGCGGGTCTGCCCGGCGCCTGCGTCGACGATGGTGTCGAGCCGGCCGTTGTTGCACTGCACGCCGTTGCTCGCGAAGGGGTTCGTCGGAGGGATCGCGTAGCGCTGCGCCGCGGGCACGTTCACGTCGAGGCGAAGGAACTTGCCGAGGGTGGTGTCGAGCCGCTGGCCCGCGCCGAGGGGGTCGTCGCCCGAGCCGCCGTCACCGAGCCCCAGGTAGAGGAAGCCGTCGCGGCCAAAGGCGATGTTGCCGCCGTTGTGGTTCGTGTACGGCTGGGTCAGCTCGAAGAGGCGCTCCTCGGACGCGGGGTCGAAGGTGACGCCGTTGTTGGTGCTGCGGAAACGGGAGACGACCGAGACGAGCGAGCCCGAGACGTTGCGGGTGTACGAGAGGAAGAGCTCCTTGCGCGTCGCCCAGTCGGGGTGGAACGCGAGGCCGAGGAGCCCGCCTTCTCCCGCAGTGTCGACCCGCGCGGAGATGTCGATGACGGTGGTGACGGCCGCCGTCATGACGGTGTCTTGGTTGGGGAACGTGCGGACGCGCCCGTTGCGCTCGGTGACGTAGATGCGATCAGGCACGCCGGGAGCCTGGAGCAGCAGCATCGGCGCGGCGAAGGTGAGGTTGGGGAACGCGCGAGTGACTTGCACGCCCGAGGCGAGCACGGGCCGGTTGGGAGCGATGCAGGTCGGGTTCGCCGGGCGCGCCAACAGTCCAGGGCCGGCGTCGACGAAGGGGCCCATGCCGCCCGCGGTCGCTCCGCCGCCAGGGGAGCCACCACCGGTCGCACCAGTGCCTCCAGTCCCTCCAGCCGTTCCTCCGTCGTCAGTCATGCTGGGCGTTGGGCAGCCGAAGACGAACGAGGCGAGCGCCAGGGAAGCGACCGCGAGCGCGGTCGCCGAAGCGGGGGTTCTCATCGAAGCTCCTTCTTCAGGGACAACTGGTGACGCTCGAGATCCAGCCGTCGACGATCGCGGTGCCTTGGGTATCGACGATCGACGTCCCGAGCGGCGGCATGCGGAAGGCGTTGAGGGCCTTCGGGCGAATCGAGATCAGCGAGGTCGCAGGGACGCCGGGCGTCATGATCTGCGCTCCGGTGACGCCCGCGTTTCCACGAGTCGCTGCGACGCCGCAGAGGTTCGCGGCGCTGAGTGCCAGGCTGTAGCGGAAGTCCATCGGGCCCTGTCCGACGCCGTTGCGATGACAGCTCGAGCAGTTCGCATGGAGGTAGGAGCGCGCGCGGGCCTCGAGCGGGGCTGCGTTGTCGGCCGGGTTGGTGAGGCGCGGGAGGGTCGAGGCGATGCCCGGGAGCGGCGCGCTGAAGTAGCCGAGCGCGGCGAGCGTCTCGACCTGGTTCGCGGTTCGACCGGTCGGGTAGAGGAAGGAGCGATTGAGCTGGGCGACCTCCGGCCCGAGCGAATGGCCAGCGATGGGGGTATGGCACTGGAGGCACTGGGAGCGGCTCGGGTAGAGCCACGTTTGAGGGCCCACCGTCTTCGTCTTGTTCGAGGGGAGCAGATCGGCGTCGGTTTGATCACTGCGCCATTCGTAGGTGTAGCCCGCCCAGCTGCCGTCGGAGTGGCGTACGAGGAACCGCGTCTCGATCTTCTGACCCCCGAGCGAGAAGGTCTTGACGGTGACGGCCCCGTTCGGGAACAGGAAGTCGCCGTCGGCCGCGAGCCCGATCGTCGTGCCGTCGGGAATGGCGAAGTACCGATCCTTCTGCGCGGCGTCGCTCCAGAGCGGCGAGTTGATGTCGAAGGGAATGAGGCCAGGAACGGGTTGGGTCGGCAACGAGCTGGTGAAGCAGCCGGTCTGCGACAGGCGAGCGGGGTAGTCGTTCACTCCCGCGTCCGGGTTCGTCGCCTGGAAGCGCCAGATCGTGCCGCCGTAGTAGCTGAGCGCGTAGACCTCTCCATCGAGGGTCTGGCCGAAGCCGGCGAGGCCGTTGATGGTGCCGAGCTGTCGCGGGTAGAAGTTGCCGAGGGTGGAGTTCTCGAGGAGCGCCCACACGTTCCCGTTCCCCCAGTCACCGAAGATGTACCGGCCGGCGAGCGCGGGCACCGCGGTGCTGCGGTAGACGAAGCCGCCGGTGACGGAGTTGCCCGCGGCGCCGCCATCAGGGCTCGTTCGCGGGTACTCGAAGACGGGCCAGGCCACCCCGGTGCACCGGGTGGGGTTGGTGTAGGTGTGGAAGCCCTCGTAGCAGTTCCACCCGTAGTTTCCGCCGTTGGTGACGAGGTCGATCTCCTCGTAGGCGCCCTGGCCGACGTCACCCGCCCACAGATCGCCCGTGCCGATGTCGAAACTCCAACGCCAGGGGTTGCGCATGCCCGTCGCGTAGATCTCGGCGCAGAGGGTTCCTGCCGGAGCCGTTCGTGCCTGAGTCGTGAGGTTGCAGGGCGTGCCGCTCGTCGCGTACGGGTTGGAGGGAGGAATCGCGTAGGAGCCGGCGTCGGGGCGATAGGGCACGTCGACGTTGATGCGCAGGAACTTGCCGAGGTTGGTGTTGTTCGATTGGCCGGCGTTGTTGGGGTCGCCGCCCGATCCTCCGTCGCCGAACCCGATGTAGAGGAAGCCGTCGGGGCCGAAGCCGATCATGCCTCCGTTGTGGTTGTCGAACGGTTGGTCGATCTGGAGCAGGCGTTCCTCGCTGTTCGGGTCGAAGGTGACGCCGTTGTCGTTGCTGCGGAAGCGGGAGATCACGCTGACGAGAGGGCTCCCGGAGCGCGTGTAGGAGAGGAACAGTTCCTTGCGGGTCGCCCACTGCGGATGAAACGCGATGCCCAGCAGCCCCCCTTCGCCCGAGGCGTTCACCCGGCCGGAGATGTCGACGACCGTCGAGATCTGCGCGTTCGTCGCGCTCTGGGAGTTCGGAAACGCGCGCACGACACCGGCCCGTTCGATGACCACGACCCGGCTCGAGTCGCCCGGCGCCTGGAGGAGGAGCAGTGGGATGTTGAGGGTGAGGTTGGGGAAGGCGCGGACGATTTGGACACCGAAGGCGTTGGCTGGCTTCGCCGGGGCGACGCAAGTGGGGTTCGGGACGCGCGCGGGGTAGCCGAAGCCGCCGTCGTTCACGACGATGAAGCCTCCGCCAGCGCCTCCCGCCGTCGTGCCGCCTGCCGCGCCACCGGCGGTGCTGCCGCCTGACGTTCCGCCGCCGGAGGTCGCGCCGCCCGAGGTGCCACCACCGGACGTTCCGCCGCCGGAGGTTCCGCCGCCGGAGGTTCCACCACCCGACGTTGCGCCACCCGACGTTCCGCCACCCGACGTTCCACCGCCCGACGTTCCGCCACCCGTTCCGCCGCCCGACGTTCCGCCGCCCGACGTTCCGCCGCCCGACGTTCCG
>JBPOIJ010000100.1:0-10947 GCA_052034585.1 Myxococcota bacterium | reverse complement strand
CTCCGAGAAGGAGCGCGACCGCGGCGAGTGCGAGCGATGCGATCGTCAAGGTCTGCGGCCGCAGCAGCACGCCAGGCAGTGCGCACCCGAGAACGAACGCTGAGATGACCAGCCCCCCGAGGTCTCTCCTCATCATCGACACTTTGCCACATCAGTCGGAAGGATGCCGAGACAGCTGACCGCGCACCTGAGCGCACCTTCATGGCACAGCGCTCCGCGTTCCCTCGCATACCGATTGAGCAAGATCAGATCGCCCGACGCAAGACTCAGGATGAACGCGTTCGATTCGTTTGGCTCGCCCCGCTCACTGGCGCCGAGGAGCCGATGCCCATGCGGCTCACCGTTTGGTCATGTCTGCTCAATCTCCTGCACATGAAGCGGTGGCCGCCAGAGCGCGTGCTCTCAATTCGAGACGAAGGCGGGAGGGTTTCGTGCGATTCCAGGACCCGTGGGTTCCGTTTGAGGCGAATGTCTTGCCATTCCGTCTCGACCGGGAGGGAATCTGGCGCGCCGACTATCACGAGCGGTCGAGACGCTGGAGCTTGGTACGGGAACGCGACGTCGACCTCGACCGCGACGTCGCGGCATGAGCCAACGGGCAGGCGGCTTCAGCGTCGCGCCGAAGGCCAGCATCGCCTGCATCGCTCCGAAGGACCGAGACCCCATTCGCTCCGACCTCGAGATCGGTCGTCACGCCGCTCTTGGCCCTCGTCGGAGGATCGAAGGGTTTGTCGAAGTCCACCACACGTCATCGCGTCCCCTTGCGCGGTGTTTGCGCGAGGACGCCGGTCGGTCGAACCTGTCGCAACGAACCAGCTCGAGTCGTGGGTCGTCGAGCAGGCCGACGCGCTCGTCGAAAGGGAGCCGAGCCGTCACTCCTCGATCGGCTTCCCGTCCTTCAGCCGCTGCCGCCACTTCCCGAGCAGATCGGCGCTGAAGTCTGCCTGGAGCTCGATCCACCGCGGCCGGTGATCCGACAACTGATACGTCCTCCACTCCCGGAAGTACCGCGCCACGTCCTTCGTCGGCACCCGCTCGGGAAAATACCTCCGGTACCGCTCCGCCTCGCTCTCGGTGAACACCTTGCTGAACACCTTCACCACCCCCGCGCGCGCCGACGCCGCCCGCTCCCGCAGCTGCCGGTCGTACCTCGGCGACATCAGCGCGATCTGATCGAAGTGCTTCCCATTCCCTTCGCCGGACTCCAGCGTCGCCACCTGCGGAGGCAGATAGAACCCGGCCTCCACCAGCTTCTCCGCCGTCGCGTCCTTCGGATCGAAGATGTTGAAGTCCCCGAGCACGATCATCGTCGGCGCCCACGCGTGCTCCGACGTCGCCCGATGCGCCAACACCCGCGCCAACGACTCGATCTCCGCCACCCGCCGCGGCTCGAGCGGCCGGTTGCTCCCGTAATACAAATGCACGCTGCAGATCGTGAACCGCAGATCCCCCGCGCGAAACCCCGCCACGAACGGCGTCCGCGAGAACTGCATCGGCATCAACGGCGCGCCCGCGACCTTCTGCTCCGGAGGAATGATCACGTGGCTCGCGAACCCCTCGAACTGCACCTTGCGCCGGTCGTACACGAACGCCGCCCGCTCCGAGTTCCCGCTCCGCCCCAGCGTCGTGTCCGTCAGCAGATGGCTCCAGTCGGGCCCGAGGATTCGCATCAGCCGCCTGAAGTCCCGCAGGTCCTCGTTCACTTCCTGCAGCGCGACGAGATCGAACGCCGAGATCACCTCCGCGAGATAGTGAAACGACTCCGCGATGCGCGGCCCGCGCTTCGGCTTCGGGTTCCCGAACTCGCGCACGTTCCAGGTCGCCACCAACAGGCTCTTGTTCATCGTCCTCGGCGGCACCCCCACGTCCCCATCCGCCACCTTGCGCTTGCTCGTCTTCTGGCGCAGCAGGCTCTTCAGCGAGAGCAGCTTGCCCACCACCCGTGCTTGCTCCGACCGCCTGAACGTCGTGATTCCGCGATGATTCGGCATGGAGCGACCCTACTCGTCGCCCCTGACGCACCCTCAAGTGATTGGATTCCCTCGCGCTTCCGAATCGCTCTCGCGGCGACGCACTTGACGGCTGCCGAGCGAACCGTGTAGGGGCCCTGAAACAAACGCCTTTTTCAGGAGCTGTCCGATGAGCGTCGTTCTTCGTCTTGCCCGCGCTGGCGCCAAGAAGCGCCCGTACTACCACGTGGTTGCCGCCGACTCCCGCATGCCCCGCGATGGCCGGTTCATCGAGAACATCGGCATGTACGATCCCAACGAGTCGCCGGCGAAGTTCGCGGTCGACGAGGTGCGCTGGGCTCACTGGACGAAGATGGGCGCGCAGCCCTCCGAGACCCTCGCGAACCTCTACAAGAAGGCTCCGAAGGCGCCCGCCACCAAGGCGTGATCGTGAAGGACCTGATCGTCTTTCTCGCCAAGGCGCTCGTCGACAAGCCCGAAGTGGTCGAGCTGAAGGTCACGCCCGCAGCCGACCACGCGCTCTACGAGCTCAAGGTGGCCCCAGACGACATTGGGAAGGTGATCGGCCGCGATGGCCGCACCATCAACGCCCTCCGCACGGTGGTCACTCACGCCGCGCAGAAGAAGGGCGAGAAGATTCGGCTCGAGCTGGTGGATGACCGCCGCTCGCCACAGCAACCCGCCCCAGCGCCCGCTCCACAGTGAGCTCCTCCGACTGGTTGTCCGTCGGCTATGTCTCGCGCGCACACGGGCTCAAGGGCTCCGTCATCGTCAAGACGTTCGACCCGGCCTCCACCGCGCTCGGTGAGGTCGAGCGGCTCCAGCTCACGCCCAAAGCTGGCGCGCCTCGGGAGCTCGAGATCGACGGCCTGCGCGACGGACCCGGAGGCGATCTCCTCCTCGAGCTCGTCGGCGTCTCCTCCCGCGAAGCCGCCGAGGCGCTCGTGGGCTCGACGATCTCGGTTCATCGCGACGATCTCGACCCTCCCGCCGAAGGCGAGTTCTTCCTCGGCGATCTCATCGGGCTGTCCGCCTCGACGCCGGAGGGCAGGGCGCTCGGCACCATCGCCGACGTCTGGAGCTCCGGCCCGGTGCCCAACCTCGTCATCCGCGACGCCGCTGGCAACGAGGAGCTCGTTCCCTTCGCCGAGGAGTTCGTGGTGAAGGTCGATCTTCCCGCGCGAAAAATCGTCGTCATTCCACCGGTGTACGAAGAAGTTCGCTGATCAGGGAACCTGGTGCGCTCGTCCTGCATGAGATGAGGGCAGGAGGTCGCCTTCGTGGACGTCGTGCTCGTTCGTCAGGCCCAGACGAGAGATCGCCGGGCGCAGCAGCGGCTGCTCGACGAGGTCGGGCCCTTGCTCGCATCCCTCGTGCGACGCTTGGGCATTGGAGGCGAAGGCGCGGATCAGCTCCAGGGCGTGAAGGTGCATGTGCTCTCGGTGCTCGATCGTTTCGATCCGGCCGGGTCGGCGCGCTTCACCACCTGGCTCACCACCGTCGTGACCCGCTTCCTCTTGATGGAGCGGCGGCGGTCGAGACCGGAGACGCTTTCGCTCGACGATCAGCCCTTGGTCGCTGACGCGGTCGATCCCTCCGTGCATGCCGAGCAGCAGTCGCTCGAGGCCTTGGTCGATCGCGCGCTCACCAAGCTTCCCTTCGCGCAGCGACGGGCGTTCGTGCTCGCCTCGATTCACGGGCTCGAGCTCGAGGCAGTGGCGGCGCTCGAAGAGGTTCCGCTGGGCACGATCAAGTCGCGCCTGGCGCGCGCACGAATGGCGCTGGCGGAGTCGCTCGGGCCCGCGCTCGATCGCCCGCCGCGAGGAGGTGGCGCATGACGCCTCAGGACTGGGAGCTGCTCTCGGCGTGGCACGACGGAACCCTCGAGGCTTCGACGCAGGAGGCGTTCGAGCACAGGATCGCGTCGGAGCGGGAGCTGGCCCTCGCCGCCGAGCGCCTGCGTGCCCTCGAGCGGGTTGCCCGCACGCTCGCGCCGACGGCCGTCGACGTCGCCGCCTGGTCCGGGACGGCTCGCGTGCCGGGTGGACCCGCCGTCGGAACAGTCGTCGCGATCGTGGTCACGATTCTCGCGGGGGCGACCGCGCTCGGCCTCGCCTCGAGCCGCGCTCCCAGTGACCGACTCGAGGCCGATTCGACCATCGATCAGGTCCCACCCACCGTCGCCGGCCGGCTCGATCATGACGCTGGCGGCCTCGAGGTGGTGGCCGCTGGGTCGACGAGCGCCTCCTCGAGCGATCTCGTCGACGCCGGCCCGCCCACCCTACCGTCCGAGCCAATCGTCCTCGCGGTGGGCGAGCGATGGTTGCTCCGCGGCCGCTGGGCGCTCGAGGGGACGTGCGATCAGGTGAAGCTCGACCCGTTCGGGGAGGACATGCGCTCCCTCACCGGGCGAGCAGCGGGAAAGTGTGGGGTGCGTTCGCTCGAAGATGGTGGCGTTCGGCGGTTCGAGGTCGAGGTGGTGAGTCTGCCTTCGGCTGAGCGTGCCCTCGAGTTGCTCGAGGGGGACCATCACGCGCTGCGCGTGCCTGCGATGACGCGCTTCTCCCTCGGGTCACGCGAGGTGGCTTCGGTCGAGCGAACCGGCTCGGAGTTGGTGGTGAGGGCGCTTCACCGCGGGTCGACCACGATCGAGGGGTGGTTCGAGGATGGGCGGCACTTCAAGTGGCCGCTCGAGGTGAAGGCGAGCGAGCGCGGGGCAACTCATGAGGAGCTTCTCGTCCACGGGCCGAGGATCTTCGTCTCGAAGAGCTACGAGGGCTATCGAGTCGACAAGCCTGCGATTCTCGAGGTGAGCGAGGTTGGGAAGTCGCTGATGGTCAGAGGGCGATCGCCAGGGCGCGCGGTGCTCGAGGTCGATGAACAGCACACGACCAAGCGCTTCGTGTTCGACGTCTTCGCGTCGTACAGCCGAGACGAGCTCCTGTTGCTCCCGAGGGTGGACATTCAGACGGTGCCAAGCGTGCTGCACCTTCGTGTCGGGACGGTCGCCGTGTTCCGGGTGGGTGACGTTTCGGAGACCACGATCGACAGTCCCTGGCTGGTGGTCGAGCAGTCGGGAGCTTCGGTGTACCTGACGGCGCTGCGGCCGGTCGAGGCCACGCTGTTGCTCGGGTTTCGAGATCGAACGCTCCGTCGAATCCGGGTGGTGGCCGACCGCTGAGGCGTGCGATGCAGGGCCATGCGCTTCGAGATCCTCACCGTCTTCCCCTCGATGATCACCGACTACGTCTCGGAGTCGATCCTCGGTAAGGCGCGCGAGAAGGGCCTCCTCGAGGTCACCGCCACCGACGTTCGCGACTACGCCACCAACAAGCACCGCAACACCGATGACACGCCCTACGGCGGCGGCGCGGGCATGGTGATGAAGGTCGAGTCCCTCGTCGGGGCGATCGAGGCGGCCAAGGCCCGGCTCCCCGAGGCGAAGGTGATCGTGATGAGCCCGCGCGGCCGAACGTTCACCCAAGATCGCGCGAAGGCGATGGCGGCGAGTGGTTCTGCGATCCTCGTGTGCGGGCGCTACGAAGGCATCGACGAGCGGGCGTTGGCCTTCGTGGACGAGGAGCTCTCTCTCGGTGACTTCGTGCTCACTGGCGGTGAGCTCGCGGCGCTCTGTGTCGTCGACGCGGTGGCGCGCCTGGTGCCTGGCGTCCTCGGCAACGCGGAGTCGGCCAGCACCGAGAGCTTCGAAGCGAACCTCCTCGAGCACCCGCAGTACACCCGACCGGTCGAGTTCCGCGGCCTGCGCGTGCCCGAAGTGCTTCAAGGCGGCGATCACGCCCGCATCGCCCGCTGGCGGCGCTGGCACGCGCTCAAGCTCACCCAGGAGCGGCGCCCCGATCTCTTCGCCAAGCTCACGCTCTCCGCGGCCGATCGAAAGCTGCTCGCGCTCACCGACGCCGATCTCTGACGCCGCGGCGCTGTGGTAGACCTCGCGGCCCATGAACGCTCGAATCGTCGTCGTCGCCGCTGCCTCGGCGCTCCTCCTGGCCCTCGCCTCGTGTGGCACGACGGGACCCTGCAACGCCGCGACCTGCAGCACGGGCTGTTGTGACACGAGTGGCCGATGTCAGACCGGCTCGTCGAGCGCAGCCTGTGGATCACGTGGCAACGCGTGCACCTCGTGCAGCCTGGGAACCTCGTGCAGCTTCGGGAGCTGCGTGGGCTCCGGCGCGGGCACGAGCGGGAGCGGTGGCGGAACCTCGGGAACGGGCGGGGGCAGCACCTCGGGTGGAAGCGCGAGCGGCGGCTCCTCGGGCACCGGCGGCGGCTCGACCAGCGGCGGGACGAGCGGAACCGGCGGCGGCAGCACGGCTGGCGGTTTCGTCACTGGCGGCGGCTTCGTCACGAGCGGCGGGAGTACGGCTGGCGGCTTCGCCACGGGGGGCGGCTTCGTCACGGGCGGTGGTGTCGTGGGCGGCGGGAGCTCTGGTACCGGCGGCGGAACCGGCGCGGGCGGAGCGTGCGACATCGTCAGCAACCCGACATGCCCGTTCGGGAGCGAATGCGTGCTCAACAGCGCCGGCAGCTCCGCGGGCACCTGCATTCCTGGCGACTGCAGCCTCACCGCGCAGGACTGCTCTGGCTCCAACAAGTGCATGATTGGCTCCGTGCCTGACGCAGGTGTTCGACGGCTCTGCCTGCCGTTCAGCCTCGGCACCGGAGGTCTCCAGCAAGGCACCTCGTGCACCCCGACGGCTCCCGATCCCTGCGTCCGCGGAGCGCAGTGCTTGAGCCTCAGCGGGCAGGCGACCTGCCGGCAGTTCTGCTCGCCGAGCGTTCAGTGCGCGAGCGGGTCGTACTGCAACGTTGCCGTGAACTTCACGACCGGATCCGGCCCGAGTGAGATCCACGCGGTGTGTGGACCGGGCACGACCTGCGACCCGTTTACCCAGTCGCCCTGCGCGACGAACCAGGCGTGCTCCCTCGTGGCGAGCGGCCAGCCACCGATCTGCGTGCCCGCTGGCTCGGTGGGCGTGGGCGGTTCCTGCTCTTCGGCGAGCTGCGCCCGCGGACTTCAGTGTGTCGGCGCCAGCGGCTGTCGCGCCTTCTGCAATCCCTCCGGCTCGCCGACGTGCGCGACCGGAAGCTGCATGGCGCTCCCGGGGACGGCGTACGGCATTTGTCTGTGATCACTCCGCGCCGTACTGCTTGGCGAGCGCGGCGGGCAGATCGCGCGCCTTGGTGATCTGCCGGTACGCCCCGACGGCCGACCGAGCCGTGCGCGTTTTCTGTTGATCGGCGCCGACGGCGTAGAGCCCGAAGCGCATCGCCATGCCGTGGTTCCACTCGTAGTTGTCGATGAGCGACCAGTAGAAGAAGCCACGCACCTCGGCGCCCGCCTTCATCGCCTTCTGGGTCGCGGCGAGGTAGCGAACGAGCCAGCTCGCGGTCTTCTCGGCATCGCCCGTCGCATCGACGCCCGTCTCGGTCACGTAGATCGGCTTGTGATAGCGCTGGTGCACCCAGAGCAGCGCGTCGGTCATGCCCTGCGGGGTGTCGTCCCAGAGCTCGACGGAGAAGGGGTCGAAGGTCGAGAGCACGGAGAACTGCGGGAGGCTCGGCGTCTCGGTGCCCGACACCTTCACGCGCGAATAGTAGTTCACGCCGACGTAGTCGCAGCGGTTCACCAGATCGTCGCGCGGCGGCCCATCGGCCTTTCCATCGGCGTTCGCGTCCATCGTTCCCAGGACCACGCCGTCGAGGAAGAGCTGGTTGTAGAGGTAGGCGACGTTCTCGGCGGCCTTTCGATCGAGCGCGGTATCGGCCCGGGGAATCGCGGGAGCGACCTGGTAGACGATACCGATCTCCGCGGGCGTTCCGTCGGCATCGGCGTCGACGCGATCGTTCTCCTTCACCGCGTCGTACAGGCGGGCGTGGCCTTCGATCATCGCCACCGTCACCGCTTTCGCCTCGTCGAAGCGCAGCGTCACCGCCGGCGGATTCACCCGGTCCTTCCCGGGCTGGAGGTAGCCGGGCAGCACGACCGCGAACGGCTCGTTCAAGGTGGCCCAGCGATCGACCTCGCCTCCGAACTCGCGTGCGACGAAGCCGGCGTACTTCGCGAGCTCTCGATGGATCCGCGCCTTGTCGAGCCAGCCGCGGTTCGTGCACCCGGCGAGATCCTGGTGACAGGCGAGCCCGTCGTGGATCCAGACGGGCAGGGTGTAGTGGTTCAAGGTGACGAGCGGGCGCAGGCCCTTCGCCTTCAAGGACGCGAACATCGCGTGGTAGCGCTGCACGGCGGCGGCGTTGGCGGCAGCGTCGAGCGCAGGCCCGTCGAGCCCGTCGGTTGCGTTGGGGAAGATTCGGCTCCACTCGACCGAGATCCGGAGCGCCGAGAGGCCCAGCTCGTCCTTCGCGCGAGTGAAGTCCTCCTCGAAGAGCTCCCAGTGGCCGGGCCCGCTGCTCGGCGGATCCCAGGTGAAGTTCGCCTGTTCCGCCGTGGTGAGCGCGCTTCGGCCGGTGATCAGCTGGTACCAGTCGCTGCGACGATCTTCACACTGCTCGGCGGGCATCGTCGGGCAGCCCATGTCCACCTGGAAGCCGGCCATCGAGGCCCCGAAGAGGAAGGTGTCGGGGAAGGGTTTGGTCGAAGGCCCGCACGACGCAAGGGCCAGAGTGAGCAGGAATCGCTTCATGGGACCGCAGTACACGCGAACTGCCATGGAGTCGTCACGGGCGACGCGCGCGCATGTCGTCGTAGAGCGAGGCTGGCGTCAGGGTCGCTCCGGCGTTGAGGCCTTCGGTGAAGTCGACGGGCGCTGCTCCGCGATCGGCGAGTCCGAGGAAGTCGCGCAGCTCGACCGTCAGGCGTTGCGTGCCGATCACGTAGCCCCAGCCCCACTGCATCGAGCGCAAGCGTCCGTTCCCACGCACGTTCCAGAAGACGTTCTCGGTGCCGGTGTGGCCAGCACCGGTGGACTCGGTGCCGCGGTTCACGATGCCGAAGCCGTCGTCGAAGGTGGAGTCCTCGAGCAGGATTACAGTGGCGAGCGAGTGATGGAACTCCGAGAGCCCGACGGTGGGAATGATCCCGTCGACGGTGCCACCGCGGCTGGTGATGCGCTGGAAGACGCAGCCGCTCGTGCCGAACCCCCAGTTCTGGATGAAGTTGTGCCGGCCGTTCTGGCCGACGCAGTCGCGAAGGAGCACCTCGTTCGATTGGCGAACCTCGAAGAGGTAGCCGTTGCCGCCGCTCCCGCGGTTCTGCGCCTGGCCGATGCTCGAGTCGGTGACGGTGAAGCGCTTCGACATGAGCACCCGAATGCCGGCCGACTGCACGTGCGCGCCGCCATCGAGGGTGACCGAGTGCACGTCTCGCACCCAGCCGTCCTTCACTCCGACGAAGGAGAAGACCGCGACCTGGTTCATCGCCAAGGCACCGGCGCGATCGATGGTGTTGGTGAAGGAGAGCGACTCGAGCCCGACGTGATGCACCGGGTGGCTCGCCCGGCGGAGCGAGGCTTGATCGCGGGTGAGGAGAGCGCTCCGGAGCGGCACGTCGAGGCTGATCGAACCGCCGTCGATCGCGGTGATCGTGCGCCAGGCCATCGGCTGCCAGGTGCCGTTGAAGGCCGTCCAGGTGCCGGTCATTCCGTGGGCGTCGACGAACGCGGGTGTGATCACGTGTCCGAGCACCACGTCGTCACCGACCGCGAGAGCGCCGCCATCGAAGGCCGAGAGCTGCACGACGGTTCCTCGGCTCGGAGCATCCGCCAGGAGCATCGCTTCTCCCTGGATCGCGGGCTCGTTCCCGAAGCGCACGTTCTCGCCGTAGTCGAGGCCGGTTCGGCGGGTGAACGCGAGGACGGTCGACGCGCCTGCACCGCGGAGGACGACGTTCGAGCGAGTGACGGTGAGCGAGCCATCGATGCGGAAGAGCCCGGCGTCGAGTTGGAGCACGCCGCCACCGTCGAGCGCGTCGATCGCCGCTTGGAGAATCGCCGTCGCATCTCCCGGCGGCGGCGCGAGGATCGTCGTGAGCGGACGCGTGGGAATCGGCCGACCGAGCTCGAAGCCTGCGTAGGAGAAGTCGTGCAGGAAGCGGCCCTGGCTGTCGGTGAACGCTGGCGTCCAGGTGTCCGGGTAGAGCGCGCTGCGCCAGCCTGCGTCGGTGCCGGCGTCGTTCCGTCCGCCGTCGAGCCCACCGTCGCCACCCGCATCGAGGCCCGCGTCGAGCCCACCGTCGACACCACCGTCGACACCGCCGTCGACACCACCGTCGACACCACCGTCGACACCACCGTCGAGTCCCGCATCGACGCCACCATCGTGGCGATCGTCTCCGGCATCGGGGAGCGAGCCCGCATCGCGGTCTGCCGACCCGCCATCGACCAGAGCCTCGATGGGGCCACACGCCGCGAGGAGAAGCACCAGGAGCCACCGCATGGTGCCTCCCTGCCTCTCGGCGCGCCCGAACGCCATGCCGCGCGCGATTCCCGAGGCGGTGAAACGGGTTTCAGCCCGCACGCCCACCTGCTACACGCCGCAGTCCATGAGCCGACGGTTGATCCGGGTCGTGGGCGCCATGCTCGAGCGGGAGCCCGGCCGCTACTTGATCACCCAGCGCTCCCAGAAGGCGTCGCTGCCGCTCTTGTGGGAGTTCCCTGGAGGCCGCGTCGACGAAGGCGAAGAGGATCGGGCGGCGCTCGCCCGTGAGCTCAAGGAGCGGCTCGGGCTCGACGTCGTCGTGGGCGAGCAGGCGATGAGCACGCACCACGAGTACCCGAACTACGACGTCGACTTTCGCGTCTTCGCCTGCACCCTCGAGACGCCCGGCCAGGAGCCCAGCCACGCCAAGGTGAACGATCACCGTTGGGTGTCGCTCGCCGAGATGGGGCAGTACAAGTTCCCCGACGCCGATGCGCGCACGCTGGCCAAACTCCTCGACCTGGATCAGTGACGATGCACCAGTTCCCCAAGGACATCGGTTGGATCGAAGTGATCTGTGGGTCGA
>JBPOIJ010000155.1:0-45852 GCA_052034585.1 Myxococcota bacterium | reverse complement strand
GCTGCGTCAAGCGTGATGGGCTGATTCGCACCGAGGCCTTGCCCTCGCGAGTGGCCATCGTCGGCGCCGGCCTGGCCGGGCTCGCCTGCGCGACCCGCCTGCTCACCAAGGACGTGGGCGTCACCGTCTTCGAGGCGAACAAGCGCGTCGGCGGGCGGACCTTCACCGACACCACCAGCTTTCCCGGGCGGTCGATCGATCTCGGCGGCACCTTCGTCGATTCCTGGCACGACCAGCTGCGGGGGCTGATCACCGCGCTCGGCCTGCAGCTCGACGACACCTGGGACGACGACTCGGTCGCCGAGGTGCTGGGCTATCTGCACGGCGACATCCTCACCGAGGACGAGCTCGAGCTCTTCGAGCGCCAGCTGAACGAGCAGGTGCAGCGCGCGCTCGCGCGTCACCCGATCGATCCCTCGGCGGTCACCTACAAGAACGCCACCGGCTACCTGAAGGCGCTCGACGCCATGTCCGCGGCGGAGTGGCTCGATCGCGCGGGCATCGCTCACGACAAGGCGCGCACCATCTTCGAGGCGGGCTTCGTCTCGCTCTACGGCGGCTCCCTGGAGGAGGCGAGCGCGCTGGTGATGCTCCAGGAGGTCACCGGCTCGGGGCCCGAGAGCGACGAGCGCTACTTCGTGCGCGGAGGCGCCGGGCAGCTCGCGCCCTTGCTCGCCCAGCGGCTCCCGAAGGACGTCGTCCAGCTCGAGCACCGCCTCACCAAGCTGAAGACCGCCAAGGACGCGAAGGGCGTCGAGCTCACCTTCGCCGTCGGGAGCACCACCAAGACGGTGACCGCCGAGGCCGTCGTGCTCGCGCTCCCGTTCACGCTCCTGCGCGAAGTGGAGATCGACGCGCCGCTCTCCGAGCCCAAGAAGCACGCCATCGCCAAGCTGCACTACGGCGCGGCCAGCAAGCTGTGCGTCGGCTTCTCGGGCAAGCCCTGGCGGGCGCTCGAGTCGTCGGGCACGGTGGTGAGCGACGCCGCGTTTCCCTACTGCTGGGACGAGACCCGCATGCAGGACACCGACGATGGCGTGATCACCTTCTTCACCGGCGGCTACGAGGGCCGGGTGTTGAGCCAGGTCGATCTGACCGTCCAGCGCGCCGGGCTCCTCGAGGTGCTCAACCGCGTCTTCCCAGGCGCGCGCGCCGCGGCCAAGGCCGAGAACGTGCTCGTCACCTGGGCCGACGAGCCGTTCGCCAAGGGTGGCTATGCGCTCTACGCCCCCGGGCAAGTGACCTCGATGCGCGGCTGCGAGGGCGAGGCCGAAGGGCGCCTCTTCTTCGCCGGAGAGCACACCAACCTCGAGGCCCCGGGCTACATGGAGGGCGCGGTGCGCAGCGGAGTGAAGGCGGCGGCCGAGGTCCGCTCGTTGCTCGAGAGCTGACGCTCAGGCCCGCGCTTCGACGAACACCTCGGCCACCTCGACGGGGCTGAAGAACCGGCCCTTCTCGACCCGGAAGTCGGAGAAGCCGGCCTCTCCGAGCAGCTGACACCACTGCGTCGTGGAGAAGATGCGCACCTCTTCGAGCCCGAAGACGGCGTTCTCGACGAGATCGATCGCCGCCCAGCCGAAGAGGTGATCCCTCCGGGGGTCGACCAGCACCATCAGCCCGCCCGGCTTGAGCACCCGCCGCATCTCGCAGAGCGCCTTGAAGTGATCAGGGTAGTGGTGGAACGAGTTGGTGCAGACGAGCTTGTCGAAGGCGCCGTCCTTGAAGGGCAGCCGGCCGGCATCACCGCGCGAGAGGCGGCCAGTGAGCGTCGGTTCCTTCCGGGCGGTCTCGAGCATGCCTTGGGAGTAGTCGAGGCCGATCGCGTTCGCGCCACGCGCTGCCAGCATCGCCGCGCCGTCACCGGGCCCACAGCCGAGATCGAGCACCACCTGCCCGGGCACGATGCGCAGCCGATCGAGCGCCATGCGTTGAATTCGTCGCAGCTCCCGCCCGAAGAGGCCCAGCCGGTAGAACTTGGACCAGACGTCGAAGAACCGGCCGTGCTTGTGCAGTCGCTCGTCCATCCGCGCGAATCCACCATGCATGCCGGGCGAATTCCCGTCCTTTTCGGTGGGCGGCCCGCATGCAATGGTCCGCCGGTTCGAACGTGTAGGTCTCGTTGGTTCACCACGGCGCCGGTGGGCGCCCACGCAGGAGGATGGGATGGGTTTCTTCGACGGTTTGAAGGGTGAGGCGAAGCGCAACTTCATCGCCCGCGCAGACGAAGCCAAAGATCAGATCATCTACAAGTACCCCGAGCGCAACGTTCGCATGTTCACCCAGCTCACCGTGCAAGCGGACGAGATGGTGATGTTCGTGAAGGACGGCGTGGTGGTCGGCAAGCTCGGCCCCGGGCGCCACAACCTCGAGACCAACAACATTCCCTTCCTCTCGAAGCTGCTCGAGAAGGTCACCGGCGGCGACCTCTTCATCGCCGAGATCTACTTCGTCAGCACCCGTGAGATCACCCAGGTGAAGTTCGGCGGGCCCATCGGCGACGCGCGCGATCCCGAGACCGGCCTCGCCATCGGCACGATGGTCTACGGCGACTTCGCCTTGCGGGTGGTCGACCCGGAGAAGCTGATCGTCGGCATGGTCGGTCTCCAGAAGACCGAGAACGAGGGCTTCGTCGGCTGGTTCAAGAGCCAGGTGATGAAGGTGATCAAGGACCGCATCGCCGAGCTGCTGGTGAAGAAGAAGTGGCCCCTGCTCGACGTCACCAGCGGCGCCTACACCGAGGAGATCGAAGAAGAGGTCACCGCGGGCATGGACAAGCACACCCAGAACTACGGGGTGAAGATCACCGCGTTCGGCAACTTCACCATCAGCATCAAGCCAGAGGACGAGGCGACGCTGAAGAAGCTCTCGAAGGACGTGGCCTACTCGCGGCTCGCCGGCGGCTTCCAGCAGTACGCGCAGGGCCAGGCGATGCTCGGCGCGGCCGAGGGCATGGCGAAGGGCGGCGGAGAAGGCACCGGCTCCGGCAACGCGATGGGCGGCATGGGCATGGGCATGGGCTTCGGCATGGCCCAGATGTTCATGAACCAGCAGCACCAGCAGCCCCAGCAGCAGCAGCAGCAGGCCGCTCAGCAGGCCGCGGCGCCAGCAGGCCCCTCCGTGATGGATCGGCTCAAGCAGCTCAACGAGCTGAAGGGCGCCGGGCTGCTGACGGACGAGGAGTTCGCCAGCAAGAAGGCCGAGCTGATGAAGATGCTCTGAGCTTCGTGCTTCACCGACGCCACGCTCTTCCCTCGCGAAGGTCGTGGCGTTCGTGTGTCTGACGACCGAGACTGCAGCCCGTGCGCTGCCCACGCTGCTCCCTTGCGCTGCTCGACTCGAGCCCCGATCGGAAGTTCCCCGAGGTGCACGCCCTGCACTGCGACAAGTGCGACGGGCTGTGGATGGCGCAGAGCGATCTCCACCGGCTCGAGCAGGCGGTCGACGTCTCGTGGATCGAGGTTCGTCACGTGCCTCCGCCCGAGATCCAAGCCGAGCTGTTGACGTGCCCGGCCTGCTCTCCCGCGCGCCACTTGAACAAGGTGCAGAGCGATCGTGATCGCAAGGTGGTGCTCGACGTGTGCGATCGCTGCCACGGCGTCTGGCTCGACGGCGGAGAGCTGCGCGCGATTCAGGAGAAGGGCGTGCTGTCGGCCCTGGTGGACGCGGTGCGGTTCTTCATTCGAGGGCGGTGAGCTCGCTCAGAAGCTCCCGCTCAGCGAGAGCGCGCCGCCAGTGAGCCCCGTCGGCCCGAGGACCGGCGCCAGCCCCGCTGACAACCGACGCTCGTCCTCGCTCGGGCGCTTCCGCTCCTCGCCCTCGAGCACCGCCTGGCCGTGGCTCCACTCGAGCATGAGGGGCATGCCGAGCGTCGCGGCGAGGACTCCAGCGGTGACGAAGGTGCCGAAGAGCGTCACCCCGCGGGCGTCGAAGACGAGGCTGGACGTGACGCCCGCTGCGGTCGCGAGGGTGAGCAAGGTGAACGCCGCCGAGCCGAGGAGGCCCAGGTAGGCGGCGCCGAGCGAGCCGCGCCCGCCCTTCGAGCGATGAATCGCGTAGGGAATGAGCGGTGTGACGGTGCCGAGAACGGTCGCGCTGATGACCGCGAGAGTGGGGCTCTGAATGAGTCCTCCGATGAGCGCCGAGAGGAGGCCTCCGGCGATGAGCGCTCCGAGCGTGCCGACGGCCTCGAGCACGAGCCGACCCGCTGGCACGGCGAGGTCGGGGTGCGCGGTCACCGCCTCGTGCCGGGCCTCGAGCGCGAACGCCTGGAAGCCGATGCTGAGCGCGGCAGTCGCGATGACGAGGGCGACCGCTTGCGGTGAGGCGCTCGGCACCGAGAAGAGGTGAAGGACCGCGAGCGCGCCCCCGAGCGCGACGCCACTCAAGAGCGCGGCGAGCCCGACCCCAGCGCCGGCCTCACCACCGACCAGGGCGTGTCCAATCGCTCCGCCAACGACCGCCGTCACTGGCGCAGCGAGCGCGGCGATCAACCCGACGGTGTTCGTGCACGCCATCGTGAGGGGGTCACAGGTGCCCCCGACGAGCGCGAGGCTGGCCGGGAGCGCCACGCCGACCACGCCACCAGCGAGGGCCCCGAGGAAACGGCGGGTCGCGTGCTCGCTCCAGGCGTCGTGGGCCGGTGGGGCGTCGAACGTTCGGGTTGCCTCGTGCGTTTGCGGCGGCGCTGGTTCGAGCGTGGTCCCGCGAGCAACGGGCGCTTGGGCGAGGAGCGTCAGGAGGAGAAGCGTCATCACGGCTCCTTTCCGGCATCGCTCGGTGGCGGAACCCCGCCGTCGAGAGAGAGGCGCTTGGGCTGAGGCCAGGGCCGAGGGACCCACGCTGGGCTGGTACCCGCATCGGGAACGAAGGGCGCACCACCGTCGAGCATGAGGCGCCGTCGCGGCCAGGGACGTGCGGTGGAGAAGGGGCCTTCCTTCGGTTGGGCCCACTCGGCGATCGGCCAGCCACCGTCGGGAGCCCCGGTGGGCGTCAGCTCGTTCGTGCGGGTGACGAACGCAGTGATGGCGTCACCGAGCGGGGCGACCCGGTGCTCGAGGGGCACGGACGAGCCGGGGCTCCAGAGATCGGTCAGCGCCGGACCCGTCACCGGGGTGGTGAACCAGGCCTGGCCGGCATGCGCGTGAAGCCGGCCTCGGAGGACGTCGGCGCTCAACATCGCGCGGAGCGTGCTCGCCGAGCGGAGCGCGTCGTCGGTGTCGATGCGCAGCCGCACCATGTCGGCCTCCTGATGCGCCACCCCGAGCGCGCGGGTGAAGAGCTGCGCCGCCCGTTGGCGTACCTGCACGTCAGGGTGCTCGAGGCAGTCGACGCGCGCGAGATAGGCGGCTGCCGCACGTCGGGCCTGGAACAACCGGAGCGCAGCGGCGGCGTCGACGACTGCCGCACGTGCCGGCGCACCGAGCCCTTGGGCCTCGAGCCAGGTGGGCTCCATCACCAGCGACGCGAAGAGCTCTCCCGACGCCTGCGCGAGCGCGGTGTCGCCGAGCCGTTCGTCTTCGAAGCGGCCGGTGGACACGTGCTCGAGCGCGAGCGCGACCCCGAGCTCGGACAAGAGCAGCTGTTGATCACGCAGGCCTCCCAAGGGCCGGAAGCTCGTGCGCACGTCTGCAGGCCCACCAGGCGTGACGGTGAGCGGTAGCGGGTTCTTCTTGATCGCCTCCGACAGGTCGAGCGTGAGGCCCGGTTTCCCGTAGAGGCCGATCGCCCCGAGAGTGGTGACGGCTCGCTGAGCGAGCTCCTTCTTGCCGAAGGCGAGATCGACGTCGGCGGGAACGCGCAGCAACCGCGGGAGATCGGCGCGGGTGAGCGAGGCGATGGGCAGCCGGGTGTCGGTCGCGTTGAGGCGCTCGAGGGTCTGCCGCCAGGCACGATCGGTGAGCGTCAGCACGCCTTCGGCGAGGCGGCGCATCTGCTGCGGATCGACGTCGCGAAGCTCGGCGTCGGCCTCGAGGAGGCTCTTGGGGGCGAGCAGCTCGGCCCGCCTGGCATCTCGAGCAGCGAGCGCGAGGTCGAGCCTCTCAGCGGCACGGAGCGAGGCCGCCCACAGCGCCTTTCGTTTGATCGCGCTCTTCTCGTTCGCGAGCAGCCGGTTGAGCTCCCGCCACCGCACCTCCTTTCCCTCGAAGGAGAAGGTGAGGGTGGCCTCGAGCCCGGTGAGGGCGTCGGTCTGTTCGGTGAGGGCGAGCGCGTTCGCCTCACTGTCGAGGAAGGTGGCGAGCCGCTCGAGCCGCGATGGGTCGCCCCAGCCGCGCTCGATCGCGGTGCGGAGATCGGCGCGTCGACGAGGCTCGAGGAGCGCCGTCTTCCTGCTCGCCAACGGGGTGAGATCGAGCGGAACGCCCGTCGTCCAATGCGCCCAGAGCTTCTCGTCGACCGCGTGCGACCAGCTGCGAGCGTCGGCCGAGAGCGTCGTCACCTCGGCGCGAACCCGCTGCTCTTCGGGATCCATCGGAGCGCCTGCGTCGACCGGAGCTGCCTCGCGATCGGCCTTCGTTCCCAGCTCGCTCTTGGGGCAGGCGGCGAGCGCGCAAGCGAGGCAGGCGAGGGTGAGCCGCGCGTTCATGGAGGCGAACCGTACTCGATGTTCGTCACCTCTCGGGTACGCTTCCGCGCGCGATGAGGACCTTCGAGGAACGGCTGAAGTCCGTCGAGTGGAGCCGCTACCACCACGCGTACGGCGCGGCCGAAGACGTGCCCGAGCTGCTCCTCGCCATCGCGAACGCCGACGCCGATCCCGACGCCTTCGAGGGCGCGATGGATGCGCTCTGGGGCAACGTGATTCATCAGGGCACCCGGTGGGGCGTGACCTCGAAGACGGTGCCGTTCTTCATCGAGCTGCTCGCGAGCGGCCCCAGGCGTACCCGGCGCTTCGTCCTCACCTACCTCCACGACCTCGCCGTGGGGTCCCCCGAGAGCCTCTTCCCCGCGCACTTCCCACTCGACGAGGTGCGCGAGATCGCCACGAAGCTCGAGGCGCTCGGTCCTCCGCAGTCGGCGCTCGATGGAAACATCTTCGACAGCACCGAGCCGGTCGTGGTCGAGCACCAGGACGACTTCAACGCCCTCTGGGAGCGGGACTGCTTCGTCGCCGTCGAGCGCGCGGTGCCGACGGTCGCAGGCCTGGTCGAGGACACCGACGACGAGCTCGCGCTCGGGGCCATCGCCTTCCTCTCGACCTTTCCACGTCAGCGCGCGATCAGCGACGCGGTGCTCTGGAAGGTCGCGAGGGATCCGAAGGCGGTTGGGCGGCGAGGCGTGGCGCTCGTCGCGCTGTCGAGGTTGAGCGGAGGGAACGCGCCGAGCGGGGTGATCGACGCGGCGCGGGTGCTGATGGACGCCGACGACGGGCTCGACGGGCTCTACGCCGCTTGCGCCGAGGTGTTGGGCCTCGAGCGCCCGTCGGAGATCGCGCGCCGGCGGCTGAGCCGTTCGACCGTCTCGGGCGAGTGTCCGTTCACTGGAGAGGTCTCGTCGCTGGTGTCTTTGTGCGTGGGGAAAGCGCCGCCGAGCGATCCCGCGGAGGCCCTCGAGCAGCTGGTGACGCTCCTCGCGAAGGCGAAGGGCTTCAAGAAGCTCGACGTGCTCGCGCGGCTGCTCGACCTCGCGTTTCCCCAACGTCCAGACGCCGAGCTGACTGCCGCCCAGCGGGTCGCGGTGCACGCTGCCGTCGACCACGGGTTGTGGATGGGGAACATGATTCTCCCGAACCAGGCCGAGATCTTCAGGAACCACGGGCTGCCCGAGGATCGCGAGAAGCTCCGTGCCCTCGTGACGTGAGCCATGCCGACTTCGCACCAATGGGCCGCCGCGCGCGCCCGCCAGACGATGTACCAATCGCTCCGCCGCTGGTTCGGCGCCAACGGCTACCTCGAGGTGGAGACGCCGTGCCTCATCGCCACTCCGGGCCTCGAGCCGCACATCGATCCGTTCGAGGTGCCGTTCATTCCGCAGACCGGCGTGGGCTCGCGGCGCTCGCTCTGGCTTCACACCAGCCCCGAGTACGCGATGAAGCGGCTGCTCGCGGACGCCGGCTGTCCGCCGATCTTCCAGCTCTGCAAGACCTTCCGAAACGGTGAGGTCTCGGGCCACCACAACCCCGAGTTCACGATGCTCGAGTTCTATCGGCCCAACGCGGACTACGGCGCGATCATGGCCGATCTCGAGGGCTCGCTGGCGGAGGTCGAGCGCGCGGTGAACCCGGCCCGGGGTTGCTTCACGAAGACCCCTTACGAGCGGCTCACCGTCGACGAGGCCTTCCGGCGGCACGCGGCGATCGATCTCCGGGCTCACGAAGACGGCGCGTCGCTCAAGCGGGCCGCCGAAGCGCGGGGCATCGACACCGGCAGCTCGACCGCCTTCGACGACGTCTTCTTCTTCATCTTCCTCGAGCGCATCGAGCGAAAGCTGGGCCTCGAGCGGCCGACCTTCTTGCTCGAGTACCCCGCCTCGATGGCGTCGCTGGCGCGGGTGAAGCCCGGCGATCCCCGAGTGGCCGAGCGGGTCGAGCTGTACGCGAACGGGGTCGAGCTCGCGAACGGGTTCTCGGAGCTCACCGACGCGGACGAGCAGCGAAAGCGGCTGGTCGAGGAACAAGCGCTGCGGCGATCGCTGAACCGGCCAGCCTTCGAGCTCGACGAACGGTTCCTCGAGGCGGTGGGGCGAATGCCTCCGTCGGGCGGCATCGCGGTGGGCCTCGATCGGATCTTGATGCTGATGCTCGGAGCGACTGAGATCGCCGACGTCTTGCTCTTCCCGGCAAAGGAGTTCGTATGAAGGAGCTCTTGCGAACGATGGTCTCGGGCGCCGGAGTCGTCGGCCTCACGGGCGCGGTCTCTCCGCTGGTGAGCGCGCTCACCTTCCTCGACGAGCGGGCGCCAGACCCGGCCATTCACTTCTGGGCCGATTCGATCCTCAAGGTGTCGGGGGTGGAGACGCAGTGCCGCGGCCTCGAGAACCTGCCGACCGAGAACTTCGTGCTCTGCCTGAACCACCAGTCGAACTTCGACGTGTTGGTGCTGCTCCGTCACGTGCGGCGGCACATTCGCTTCGTCGCCAAGCGGCAGCTCCGGAAGGTGCCAGTGCTGGGGTATGCGATGGAGCGTGCCGGCAACGTCTTCGTCGATCGCTCTGGTGGCGACGCCGACAAGGAGGCGCTCCGGGAAGCTGCGAAGGCGGTGCGCGAGCGGGTGTGCGTGGCCTTCTTCGCCGAAGGCACCCGGAGCGAAGACGGCGTGCTCAAGCCGTTCAAGAAGGGCGCGGCGGTGATGGCGATCGAGGCACAGGTGCCGTTGGTGCCAGCGGCGGTGGCGGGCACTGGCGAGATCCTCCCGAAGGGCACCGTCGCGATTCGCCCTCGGCCGGCCGCGCTCGTGATCGGGAAGCCCCTCGAGACCAAAGGCCTGACGATGGACGCGCGTGAGCGGTTGACGATCGACGCCCACGATCGAGTCGCCGAGCTGCTCGCCGAGGGGAACGGGCTCATCGCGCGCTGACTATTTTCCGGCGAGCCGGGCCAGCAACGGCGCGAGCACGGTGCGGCCGTCGAGCGCGGCCGCGAAGAGATCGCCTTTGTGCTCGAGCCGATCGAGCACCACCGCTCGGGTGAACTTCTTCGGCTCGAGCGCGGGCGTCACCTCGTCCCACTCGAGCGGCGTCGACACCGGGCACCCATCGACGGCGCGCAGCGAGTACGGCGCGACCAGCGTCTTTCCGCGGAAGTTCTGGAGGTGATCGAGGAACAGCCGGCCGCGCCGCTCGACCTCGTCGTGGGTGAGGCACACCACCTCGGGCATCAGCTGCGCCACCATCGAGCAGACTCCTTCGGCGAAGCGCTGCGCCTCGGTGAGCGACTGGCCTTCGGCGAGCGGGACGAGAATGTGGAGGCCCTTCTGCCCGCTCGTCTTCACCACGCTCTTCACCTCGAGCAGCTCGAGGAGCTTCCGCACGGCGATCGCGGTGTCGATCACCTGTGGCCAGGTCGTGCGCGGGCCCGGGTCGAGATCGATCACCGCCCAGTCGGGGTCGAGGAGTGACTGCACGCGCGTCGACCAGGTGTGGAGGGTGAACGCCGCCTGGTTCACCAGCCAGAGCAGGGCGTCGGCGTTCTGCACGAGGAGCCGGCGATCTCCCTCGATCGTCGCGGCCTCGAGGTAGTCGGGTGCGCGCGGCGGTGGCCGGTGTTGGTACCAGGTGAACTCGTCGATGCCGTCGGGCCAGCGCTGTCCGACGACGGGCCGATCACGAAGGTGCGGGAGCAGCACCGGCGCGATCTCCCGGTACCACTCGACGACCTCGCCCTTCTTGATGCCGTCTCGAGGGAAGAGCACCTTGTCGGCGTTCGTCACCTTCGGCGGATTCGAGAGCGAGCGCTTGAGCGGGAGCGGCGTGGCGGTGGCCGAGAAGGCGAGGCCGGACCGGTCGGCGGTCGTCGCGATGACGCCCGGCAGCCCGAGCGAGGCGACCCGGTGGAGCACCTCGTCGATTGGGCCGTCGAGGAGATCGGACGAGACCAAGGGCGAGCGGAGCGCCGGCAACTTCGCGCGGCGTTCCCGTTGCGGCAGGGTGGTGAGATCGACGCCATCGGCGAAGAGGACGTCGGAGATCATCAGCACCGGCGCAGGCCCCTTGCCGCCCGTCGCGCGCTCCCGGAGCGCCTCGAAGCTCGGCTTGCCGGTCTCGTCGAGCACGCACAGCCAGCCCTCGAGCACCAGCGACTCGAAGGGGAGATCGGCGACGGTGAGCGCCACGTTCTGGGCGGGGGCGCTCCACTCGCGGAGATCGTCGGCGAAGACGCGCACGTCTTTCTCCGCACGCGCGACGATCACCGGGTGCCCGTCCCAGGCGACCTCGAGGGCCCAGCTCGAGTCGATTCGCCGTCGGTCTGCCTCGATGGCGGGTCGGAGCTTTCGCGGCCGAAGCCTCGAGGCGAGCTTCCAGGCGGTGAGCCCCGGAGATCCATCGGCGGTGGCGCGGGTACGTCGAGCCGGCACCCGACAACGCTACCTCACCACCCGGGTGATTCGATTGTGCGCCTCGACCCCACGCTCAAATCGACCGAGCTCAGCGACCTGACGGCGCTCAGCCGTGCCCGGACTCAGCCTTCGCGAGCCGGCCGCCGCTTCCAGCGCTCGTGCATCCACACCCACTGCTCCGGGTACTGGCGAATCGCCGCCTCGAGCCGCTGGGTGAGCTCCGCCGTCAACCGCACGACGGCCGCTTCGTCGTCTTGCTCCGGGAGGGGGACCTCTTCGAGGTGGAGCCGGTAGGTGAAGGGCGCGACCCGCGGGCAGGTGCCGACGATCAACGCGGCCTTGGTGCGGAGCGCGAGATCGGCCGCGGCGCGCGGCGTCGACGCGAGCTTCCCGAAGAACGGCACGAAGACCGACTGCACCTTGGTGTCCTGATCGATGAGCAGCCCGAGGATCTTCCCGGCGCGGAGCTGGCGGAGCATGGCCTTCGCGGCGCCCGGGTGGCCTCTCCAGATCGAGCCGGTGTTGCCCGAGGCACGCATCTTCTCGATGAACGCGGTGGTGCGGGGATCACTCGCTTCCCGCGCGATGCTGGCGCCGTCGTACCCGCGAGCCGTCACGCCTCGCGCCGTCAACTCCCAGTTGCCGATGTGACCCGAGATGAAGAGCACGCCTTTGCCTCGTGCGAGCGCCGCGTCGAGGAGCGCTCGATCGGCGGCGGGCCACTCCACCCAGGCGTCGAGCGTGGCGTCGATCTGCCTCACACAGACGAGCTCACCGACCGCCCGGCCGAGATGCCGAAAGCTCTCCCGCGCGATGCGCACCCGCTCCGACTCGGGCCGCTCGGGAAAGGCGATGGCGAGGTGGGCGAGGGCCTTTCGGCGTTCGCCACGCGCGAGGACGAAGCCCAGCCCGCCGAGGAAGGCGCCGAAGCTCGAGATCCACCGCACCGGGAAGAGCCCGGCGAGCCAGGCCGCGGCACGCACGACGACGTAGCGCACCGCGCGCTTGAGGCGTTTTCGCAGGGGAGGGACCTGAACGGCCGTCACGACGCCTCCGCTCTATCAGCAGTCGACCTTGTGACCGAGCCTCGCTCGCGGCATGACCCGCCTGATGACGCCGCTCGACGAGCTCGCCACCTTGCTGAAGCCCGCTGGAGGCGGCCTCTATCTCGTCTCGACGGGGAAGGCCGAGCAGGAGGCGCTCCAGCGATCGCTCTACCGGGTCTCCACCGACGCCGAGGTGAAGGCGGCGTTTCGACGGAACCTCGAGCGGGTCGCGACCGCGAAGGGCGTCATCCTCGGGGTGCCGTCGGACGTCGGCGCGGGCTTCCAGCGAGGCGCGAACCTGGGGCCGCAGGCGATTCGGTCGCGGCTGCTCGAAGACGATCGCGACTGGCCGGCGACGCTCGAGACGCTCGGGGTCGTCGACGTGGGTGACGTCTTCGTGGTGCCGCAGCTCCTCCACGACGACATGCTCTCCGCCGGCCAGCTCGCGGCGAGCCGCGCTGCGCTCTACCCGGGCCTCGAGGAGCCGCTGCCGGTCTCACCGCTCTCCATCGCGCAGCGGGCGTGGACGCTCCTCTTCTCGCTCAACCCTCGGCTCAAGCCCTTCGTCCTCGGTGGCGATCACTCGACCGCTTGGCCGGTGATCGAGCCGTTGCATGCAGCGCGTGGCGGCAGCCCGTGGGGCATCGTGCAGTCCGACGCGCACACCGATCTCCTCCAGGAGCGGCTCGGCGTTCGTTACTGCTTCGCGACCTGGAGCTGGCACGCGAACGAGGTGATTGGCCGGGCGGGCCGCCTCACCCAGGTCGGCATTCGGGCGACGGCGAGAACTCGAGATCACTGGGAACTCACCACGGGCGTGCGGCAGTTCTGGGCGAAGCACGTGCTCGCGAACCCCGAGCGCGCGCTCGACGAGGTGATCGCCCACGTGAAGCAGACCGCGGTCGAGGGCGTGTACTTCTCGAACGACATCGACGGCACCGACGCGAAGTGGGCTGACGCCACGGGCACCCCCGAGCCGGGTGGGCTCGAACCGGACTGGGTGAGCGCGCTCATCGAACGGTTGGGCAGCGAGGTGGGGCTGCTCGGCGGAGACGTGATGGAGGTCGCGCCCTCGCTCACCCGCACGCCCGAGAGCGCTCGGCGGACGGTGGGCCTCGCCGCGCGCTACTTCCGGGAGACCCTCGCCGCCGCAATCAATGCTCGCCCTTGACGTTGGTTGTGGCAGGGTGCGCGCCGCCATGAAGCAGGTCGTCCTCGTCGTCTTCTTCTCCCTCGCCTTTGCCGGCTGCAAAACGGCCTGTCGGCAGTTGTCCGAGAAGATGTGCGACTGCATGGCGAGCAGCTTCGATCGCAACGCCTGTCTGCAACGCGCGGCGACGAACGACGGCACCGCGATGCCGGGCCAGGCTGACAACGAGCGCTGCGCGGAGTTGATCGAGGTCTGCGACTGTCGGCTCATCGACACGCCGGAAGGGAAGCAGAAGTGTGGCTTCGCCCGGCGGCCCTCGTGCGATGCCGAGGTCGACTCGGGCTGCGTGACCGACGGCGGTTACTGAGTTCACCCTGATTCACCCGAGGAACGGAGCCAGCCGCTCCATCGACCACGCCCAGAGCGCTTCTTGCGCGGCCTCGTCGGTCGCCAGAGAGCTCGGCTTCCGGTGTTCTCCCAGCTCTCCGTAGTACTGGCCGCTCTCGGTTCCCGCGGCCTCCGAGCTCGCGCAGTGCACGCTCGAGCGCGCGCCTTGCTCTTCGGTGCGCATGAACGACATCGCGATCTGCCGCAGCGGCGTCGGGGCCTGGCGCCAGATGTCCGAGGCGATGACGCCGGGATGCACCGCGTAGGTGTGCACGCCCTTGCCGTGCCAGCGGCGCTCGAGGGCGAAGTGGAAGAGCATGTTCGCGAGCTTCGACTGCATGTACTCGGACCAGCCGATGAAGCTCGCGGTCGGGCGGGTCAACGAGCCGTAGTCGATGGGCCGACGGGTGCGTTCGTGGGCGCGGCTCGCGACCGTCACCACCCGCGAGGGCACGGCCTTCACGAGCGCCGGTTCGAGCAGGAGCGTGAAGAGCATGTGACCGAGGTGATTCACTCCGAAGGTCATCTCGTAGCCCTGCGCCGTCAGCGAGCGCACTCGCACCAGCCCGGCGTTGTTGATCAGCACGTCGAGTCGATCGTTCCCTGCGAGGAAGGCCTTGGCGCTGTCCCGCACCTTCGAGAGATCGGCGAGATCGAGCTCGTGGAAGAAGAGCTCGGCGTTGCCGGTGCTGCGGCGAATGGTCTCGATGACTGGCTCGGTCTTCGCGCGTGAGCGGCAGCAGAAGAAGATGCGCGCGCCCTGGCTCGCGAGCGCAGTCGCGGTCGCTCGGCCGATGCCGGTGTTCGAGCCAGTGATGATGACGGTCTTGCCCTTCATGGCCGGGGCATCTGACAGCATCGCGTCGACCCGTCGAGGTTCCAGGTTCGTCCCGTCGCTGTGATAGGTCCGTCGAATGTCCCGGCTCACGGTGGTGGCCTTCTGGATCGTGGGATGCACGACGCCCGAGCCCAGCCTCGGCAGCTTCACGCTCTCGACCGCAGGACAGGTGCTGAACGTTCGCGGTGGAGGAACCGACCTCCTCACCAGCTTCAAGGGAACGAACGGATATTCCCTGGCAGCCGTTCGAACGGCGCGGGCGCGCTACGAGTCTCAATACGGCGCCTGGAAGATCACCGACGGCAACCAACCGTGGACTGGCGCGTCGACCTTCGCGTGGGACTCGACGACCTCGACGTCGGGCAAGGGCAGTTTTCGAGACGCGAAGAACCAACCGCTCGTGAGCGTCGAGGCGGTGGGCTCGGAGGGCGTGCTCGAGCTGCGCATCGCTGCGAAGGATCCAACGGTGAACCGGCTCTCGCTCGCCTTCGAGTGCTCCGAGCAAGACGACTTCCTCGGCTTCGGAGCGCAGGCCGACGCCGTGAATCACCGCGGCCACACGGTGGCGCTGTGGACGAGTGAACCTGGCATCGGCAAGCGGATGACGGACGACGAGTACCCCGACGCGTGGATGCTCGAAGGCACTCGCCATGCGTCGAGCTTCGGCCTGCCGACGTTTCTCTCCCGTCGAGGGTTCGTCGCGGTGGCGCAGACCAATGCGCGAGCCGTCTTCGAGCTCTGCAACGTCGAGACGAAGGCGTGGCGCGTCGAGGTGTGGAGCAACGCGTTCACGCTGTGGCTCTTCTCCGGCGGCTCTCCTGCGGCCTCGCTGTCCCTCGCGACCGCTGGGGTGCTCGGCCGGCCGGTGCGTCCTCCGCCCGTTGCGTTTGCTCCGTGGAACGACGCGATCTTCGGGTCCGCGGAAGTTCGGCGGGTCGCCCAGGCCTTGCGCTCGAACGACATTCCGTCGTCGGTGATCTGGACGGAGGACTTCCGCGGCGGGCGCGAGAGCGGCGCGGCGTATCGGCTCAAAGAAGAATGGGAGCTCGATCGAATGCTGTACCCCGATGCCGAGGCGCTGGCCGCCGAACTCTCGGCGCAGGGCCTCGACTGGCACGCCTACTTCAACACCTTCCTCGTCGACGGAGAGCGCATCTTCAGCGACGCCCAGGCTGGCGGTCACTTCGTCAAGAACGACAAGGGCGCGCCGTACCTCTTCGAGGGCCCGACGTTCCGTCCGACGGGGCTCGCCGATCTGTCGAGACCGGAGACGCGCGAGTGGGTGAAGGGCTTCATGCGCAAGGCGCTCGATCAGGGCTTCAAGGGGTGGATGGCGGACTTCGGCGAGTGGCTGCCGCACGACGCGGTGCTCGCGAGTGGGGCTTCGGCGCTCGAGGCGCACAACCGCTACCCGGCCGAGTGGGTGAAGCTGAACGCGGAGGTCACGAAGGAGCGCGATCCCTCCGGTGAGCGGCTGATCTTCTTCGCGCGTGCCGGGTGGCTCGGGGCGAACGCGTCGGCGCCGGTGGTGTGGGCGGGCGATCAGCGCACGAGCTTTCAGCGCGACGACGGCCTCTTCACCGTGTTGCCGATGGGCATCAACCTGGGCCTCGCCGGCGTGTCGACGTTCGGCCACGACATCTCGGGCTATCAGTCGGGAACGAACCCGGTCGCGACCAAGGAGCTCTTCTTCCGGTGGACGTCGCTCGGCGCGCTCACGCCGGTGATGCGCACCCACCATGGAACGAACCCGCGCGCGAATTGGCGGTTCGACTCCGATGCCGACTCCCTCGCGCACTATCGCCGCTGGGCGAAGATGCACGTGCAGCTCTTCCCGTTCTTCGATGGGCTCGCTCACGAGGCCGAGACGCGCGGGGTGCCGATCATGCGCGGGGTGTTCCTCGAGGCGCCGGAGGACGACGCCGCCTGGCGTATCTCCGACGAGTACCTGCTGGGCCGAGCGCTCCTGGTGGCACCGATCGTCGACGAGGGTGCGACCCAGCGAGCCGTTCACCTCCCTCCGGGGAAGTGGATCTCGCTCGCGACCTCAGCCGAAGCCGTCGGGCCGATCGAGCTCACCGCGACGGCGACGGTGAACGAGCTGCCCACCTGGCTGAGGCGCGGCGCGGTGGTGCCCCGGTTGCCCGATCGCGTCGATACCCTGGTGCCGGCCGACGCCCCGACGGTCGATCTCGACGACGTGAAGAACGAGCGGGTGCTCTGGTGGGCGCCCGGCGGCGAGGAGACCTTCGTCGAGCGCGACGGAACGAGCTACCAGTCGACGACCGCTGCCGACGAAGGCTTCCGGGAAAGTGGCGCGGCGTTGCCCGACTGTGCGAACGCGACTCAGCGCGGCTGCGTCGATCGTGCAGGCGCCCGGCCCGTCGTTCGCCTGGCGGCTCGAGGACCACTGTCCGCGCGAGGCGGGCTGCTCACCATCACCGGCCCGATGCGGACCATCGACGTGGAGATCGTCGCCCCATGAGAACGCTGCTCTTCTTCAGCATCTTCGCCCTCGGCTGCGCGACCGGCGCCGGAGCGCTCAATACCGGAAAGCCAATGGATCCCGTTCCCAACCCCATCACCCAGACCGGCGCGCTCGTCCTGCGAGAGCGCGCGAAGGACGTCTCGGCCGAGCAGCTCGTGAGCCCCGAGTTCCAGGCCCTCATCACGCGCATGGTGGACGCGATGCGAAAGGCGCCCGGCGTTGGACTGGCGGCGCCGCAGCTGGGCGTCTCGCTCCGGGTGCTGGTGATGGAAGATCGACCCGAGCTCCAGGCCTCGCTCACCCCTGCCGAGCTCGCCGAACGAGAGCGAGTCCCGGTGCCGTTGCGCGTGCTCATCAACCCGACGTTGACGCCGATCGGTGAAGAGAAGGTGACCTTCTTCGAGGGCTGTCTCTCGGTCTCGGGCTACGCGGCGTTGGTCGAGCGCTTCCGCGAGGTCGAGGTGAGCGGACTCGACGAGCGGGGCCAGCCGCAGACGTGGCGCGTGCGAGGGTGGCCGGCGCGCATTCTCCAGCACGAGGTCGATCACCTGAACGGCACGCTCTACATCGATCGCATGGTGAGCCGCTCGTTCGGCACCTTGCCGCAGGTGAAGGCGCTCTACGGCGGCAAGCGCATCGAGGAGATCAAGCAGACCTTCGGCGTGAAGTGACGTCAGAAGCAGCAGCGGAAGCCGGTCGAGTAGTCCCAGTGGCTCACGTCGTGCGCGGTGGTCGTGTAGAGGCAGCCGTTCCCGTTGAGCACGGTGTCGACGTAGAAGCCGCCGCGGAACGTGCCCGCTGGGTCGGCCGTCCACTCATGCAGGTTCCCCATCAGATCGAACACGCTCTCGGCGCTCGTGCAGCCGCTGAAGGCTCGGGAAGGCGCGAGGCCACCGTCGAGCTGGTTGAGGCACGGGCTGTCGATGTGGCTGTAGATCCAGCTCGCGCCCGTTCCGTAGAGCTCGATCGCCGGGTGCACGGAGCGGTGATCGTTGCAGACGCCGGTCATCCGCGCGTTGCCGTAGGGGTAGGTGAAGTTGTTCGGTCCGCGACAGGCTCGCAGCCATTCGGTGTCGGTGCAGAGTCGTTTGCCTGAGCGCACACACGCCGCGCTCGCCTGGGTCTGGTTCACGTAGCCTTGCGGGATCGCGCCGGCGGCCGATCTCGCGCGCACGACTGCGCTGCCCGGGTTCACGAAGGGGCACCAGGTGCCGCCGTCGACCTCTTCGAGAAAGGCCTCGTACTGATCGATGCAGAAGGTCGAGACGCGCACCATGCCGGCCGGGCAGCCGCCGACGCCCGGCGCATCGATGAGACCTTCGTTGGGACGTGGGCGCGCGTTTGGATCGCACGAGTTCGTGAAGCGCGGCGTGCAGCATTGAATGTTGGAGGCTCCGGGGCAGAGGCCTGCGGTCGGCCGGCGCGTGTCGCGGCACTCGGTGACGTCGATGCAGGTGCCGGGAAGGCCCGAGGCGGTGCAGGTGACGAGGCCGCCTCCGCTTCCGCCGGAGCTGCCGCCCGCGGTGTTTCCGCCACCTGGACTTCCGCCGCTCGCACTTCCGCCACTCGCGCTTCCACCGCTCGCACTTCCACCGCTCGCACTTCCGCCGCTCGCACTTCCACCGCTCGCATTTCCACCGCTCGCACTTCCGCCGCTCGAGCCTCCCGCTGAACCGCCGGCGGTGCCTCCACTCGCGTTCGTGCACGAACCCTGGAGGCACGTGAGTCCCGACGCGCATCGCTGGCAGGCCGCTCCGCCTCGACCACACGCCTCGCTCGACGACACCTCGAGGCACTCTCCCGAGCTCGAGTCGCAGCACCCTGCGCAGGTCTGAGCCGAGCAGATCGTCGGAGGTGTCCCGCAGGCGGCGCCGAGAACGAAGCCCGTCGACAGCGCCATGAAGAGGTGTGAACGCCGCATGTGCGCTCCCGAGTCGTGAGGATCTTCGAGGGAGATCAACTGCCTCCGTCGCGCTCGCCGCAGCTTTGGCAGAGAATCACTTCCCGACGCAACCTCTCTCGGGCTCGAGGGTTGGAGGTCACATGGTGCGCGCGCTGCTCGTGTGTTCGTCGATCCTGGTCGCCTGTTCACCGCTGCCGCCGAGCGTCGATGGTGGCGAACTCGACGCCGGCCCAATCGACGCGGGCGAGGTGGACGCAGGTGTCGACTGCAACGCTGGCGCGACGGCGTCGGCGGAGCTCGTCCTGACCGAACGTGGTCCGGTGCGCGGGCAGGTCGGCTCGGTCGGTCGCGCGTTTCGCGGGATTCCCTTCGTCAAGCCGCCGGTGGGCGCGCTGCGCTGGAGGCCTCCCGAAGTCGACTCCGCTTGCTGGCCTCAGCCGAGGGACGCGACCCAGTTCGGCGCGAAGTGCCCGCAGATCGATCAGGTCCAGGGCCAGCCGTTCGACGCGGGCGCGCCGGTGGAAGGCTCGGAAGACTGCCTCACCTTGAACGTCTTCACGCCTGCTTCGGCGACCCCGGACGCGGGCCTGCCGGTGATGTTCTTCATTCACGGCGGCGGCAACACGAACGGCTCGACCTCGGAGTCGATCGGCGCGACCGGCGTGCTCCTCTACGACGGGACCACGCTCGCGCAGCGCGGCAACGTGGTGGTGGTGACCGCGCAGTATCGTATCGGGGCGCTCGGGTTCCTCACGCTCCCGGTACTGGACGCCGAGTCCGACGCCGGCGTGTCGGGGAACTACGGGTTGCTCGATCAGCAAGCGGCGATGAGGTGGGTGCAGCGGAACATTCGCGCCTTCGGTGGAGATCCCTCGAGGGTCCTCATGTTCGGAGAGAGCGCAGGGGCGATCGACACCTGCACGCACCTCGCGATTCCCTCGTCGGGAGGGCTCTTCCATCGCGCGCTCGTGCAGTCGGGATCGTGCCGCGCCGTGCTGCCGGTCGCGACGCGACGAACCGAGGGCGAGACCTGGCTCGGAGGCACCGGCTGCGCGACCTCGCCCGACGTGCCGGCTTGCCTGCGCGCGCTGACACCCGAGCAGCTCGTCCACGCGTACCCGGTTCCGGTCGTCGTGGGGAGCCGTCGTCCCACCGTGAGCTGGGGCCCGACCGTCGATGGGGTGCTGATTCCCCGCGATCCCTCGGAGGCGATGCGCATGGGGCTTCATCACAAGGTGCCGTTCATCATGGGCTCGAACGCGGAGGAGACCGCGCTCACCATGCCCGCGATCAGCACCGAGGCCGAGTACCGCGCCGCCGTCACTGGGTTGGTTGGCGCGACCCTCGCGAATCAGGTGCTCCAGCTCTACCCGGTCGCGACCTACGGCACGCCTCGACGCGCGCTCATTCAGGTCACCACCGATGGCTTCTTCACCTGTCAGGTTCGAATCGGCACGCGCGCCGCGGCACTTGGACAGCCTGGCGTCGCCGTTCGGCGCTACCGCTTCGATCACGCACTCCAACCCGCGAGAGGCGCCTTCCACGGGCTCGAGCTGACCTACTTGTTTCAGAAGGTGAGTGAGGTCGTGCCGCTCGCTCCGGCGAACGAGCTGGCGATCGAAGCCTCGATGTTGGGCGCGTGGACTCGCTTCGCTGCGACCGGCGATCCGAATGGAGTCGGCGTCATCGACTGGCCGACGCTGTCGTCATCGGAACCGCTGCTCGTCATCGATCCGGTGCTGAGCACGGCTGCCGGCCATCGAAACACCGAGTGCGACTTCTGGGACTCGCTCGGCGGCGTGTCGATTCCGCCGCCTCCTTGAAGCGCGCGTCAGTTCGCGGGCGTCCACTGCGCCGAGGCGATGGCGCGCAGCACGGTGCTGTTGCTCTGGCGGGTGTCGAGCGAGATCGTCGCAGTCTTGCCCACCACCGACGCGTCCCAGAGGTTCAGCGGCGGCTCCTTGCACGAGAGCGACTCGCCGACGTCGAGCTTCCCGTCGCCGTTCGTGTCGTTGTGGGTGAAGTTCACCGCCGTCGTCGTCTGGCCCGGGAACCCCACCGTCACCAGCAGGTCGGCCATCGCCAACGGCGCCGGGGCCTTCGAGAGGGTCAAAGTGAAGAGGTTGTCGTTGGCGGCGCTCGTCAAGGCGTCGGTGTGATCGGTGACGGTGATGCCATCGAGGTCCATCGGACCGCAGGCGACGACGACGAGAGACAGCACGGCAAGAGTGGCAAGACGCATGTGACCTTCCAGGTGGAGAGGTGTGGCGAGCACCTTCGTTCGTCTGGGATAACGCACCACCCCGAAAAAGTGGGAACCCGACTTCCCATTTTCTTCGGCTGAGCCGTTCTACAGGCAGGGACGATTGGACGAGCGCGAGCTGCGCCAGCACTATGAACGCTACGGCTACCTGGTGTTCAGGCGGTGTCGAACTCTGCTCGCGAACCGCGCGGACGCCGAGGACGCCATGCATGAGGTCTTCGTGAGAGCGCACGAACACGGTCCGTCGGCTGGGCAGCTCACGCTCCAGTGGCTGTACACGGTGGCGACCAACGTCTGCATCGACGTCTCCCGGCGCCGGTCGAAGGTGGTGAGCGCCGACCCGCAGGTGCTCGCCGAGACCGATTTCCGCGTCGTCGGGTCGATCTTCGATGGCGATCGCCGCGCCCTGCTGGGCCGGGCCTTGCGCGAGCTCGACGAGGAGCTCTGCCAGATCGGGCTCCTGCATCACCTGGGTGGGTTGACGCAGGAAGAGATCGCGACCGAGAAGGACCTGTCGCGCAAGACGGTTGGGAAGAAGCTGGGGCAGTTCGACGACGCGCTGAAGGCCTGGGCGGAGGAGCTCCGATGACTGCGCTGCCGACTCGTCAGACCGCTTGCCCGCCCGCGCAACGCCTCGAGGCGCACTTCGCCGGGGAGTCGATGCCCGAGGTCGTCGCGCACCTTCCGGGCTGTGAGACGTGCCGTGCCTACCTGACCGAGCTCGAAGCCGACCGCGCAGCGTTCAAGGTGCGGTACCCGACGGAGGCGTTGGTGGCGAAGCATGCCGTCGCCCGGCCCGCGACTCGTCGGTGGTGGGTCTTCGGACTCGGGTTCGCAGCGGCCACCGCGCTCGCGCTCGGGCTCGTCTGGCGTTCCCGCCCCATCGATGACGACGTGCAGCTCAAGGGCGGCGCGTTCTCGGTGTTGGTTCAGTCGAAGGACGGCGCTCCTCGTGTCGTCGCGTCCGGAGCGTCCCTGCGCGCGGGTGAGGCGCTCAGCTTCCGCTACGTCGTGCCTGTCGATGGGTACCTGGCGATTCTCGATCGTGACGAACGTGGGACGTCGGTCTTCGTCCCGTCGGGCGCCGTCAAGGCGGGCGGTTCCGAGCTCGTTCCCGGCAGCGTCGTGCTCGACGATGCGCTCGGCCCCGAGTGGATCGTGGCGGTCTTCTCGCCTCAGCCCCTCGACGTTACGGCCCTGCTCGAGGCGTTGAAGCAGCGGCCTCCCAGCGAGCGTCCCTCGGTGGGGTGTGCGAGCTGCGAGGTCGAACTCCTCCGGGTCGAGAAGGTGAGATGACGCGGCTCCTCGCCATCGCCGTTTCGTGCTGGGCCTTCGCTGGCTTCGCCGCGACCTCGAAGTTCGCCCTCGCGATCGGTTCGAACGTCGGAGATCCCGAAGACACGCCGCTCCAGTTCGCCCACGACGATGCCCAACGCTTCGTCTCGGTGCTCGTCGAGCTGGGTGGAGTCGATCGCGGTCAGGCGACGGTGCTGCTCGAACAGCCCGCGGCCGCGGTCGAAGTCGCGCTCCGTGATCTCGCCGCGCGGGTTCAGCGCGCAGTCGCTGCGGGTGACGAGGTCGTCGTCTACGTCTACGTCTCGGCTCACGCGAAGGCTGGCGTGCTGCACCTGGCCAACACCCACTTGCCCATCGAGCGGCTCCAGCAGCTCACCGACACCGCCGCGCAGCTCGAAGTGGTGGTCGTCGATGCCTGCGAGAGCGGCTCGGGCGTCGCGCGGAAGGGCGGGGTTCCCCAGGAGGCGTACCTCGTCGAGCTCGGGCCCAAGAGCCCCCGCGGAGAGGTCTTCATCGCCTCCAGCGGTCCCGCCGAGCCAGCGCAGGAGTGGGTCTCGTTGCGCGGCTCGCTCTTCACCCATCACTTGCTCGCCGGCCTGCGGGGCGATGCCGATCTCGAGGGTGACGGGCGGGTGACGCTCTCGGAGGCCTACGCCTACGCGTACCGGCGCACCGTGGTGGGCGCGACGTCTTCCGCGCAGCACCCGTCGTTCGAGCTGGCGCTCGAGGGCGCAGGAGAGCTCGTCCTCACCGAGCCCGGCCGGAACAAGAGCGCGCTGCTCTTTCCTCCGAGCCTCGAGGGCCGTTTCGTCATCGCGAGCCAGCCGCGCCCCGACGTGGTGATGGAGCTCGACAAGCGCGCCGGTCAGCCAGTTCGACTCGCGGTTCCACCTGGTCGTTATCGAGTGCTCAAACGACTCGGACGGCTGGTGGGCCTGGTGGACGTGGAGCTGCCGTTCGGTGGGGAAGCGAGCGTCGACGAGACCTCCATGGTGCGGCGCGCGCACGTCGAGGTCGCGACCAAAGGCAGCTTCGAGCTGAGACCGGCGGCGGTGATGGTGCTCGGGTCGATCGCGTCCCAGCCGCTGGAGTCGACCGGCCTTCGGTGGAGCGGAGGCGCTGCGTTTCGCTGGAGCTCGGGTGAGTGGTGGCTGCTCGCCGGGCTCGGCGCGGGAGCGGTCAGTTTTCGTGGACAGCAGCTGACGGCCTTCGAGACCCAGCTCACCGGGCTCACCGCGGCGGGCTACCGGTTGGCGTGGAACCCGGTGATGCCGATGGTGGGCGGCTTCATCGCGCCGAAGGTGCTGTCGCAACGGTTCGTTCGTGACGACGAGGAGGCGGTTCAGCGCGTGCTCCGTGGTGGCGCGATTCCCTCGCGCACGACCTTCGGGATCTCGTTCGGAGCGTTGATCGGCGCGGAGATTCCGCTTCCGGCGAACTTCATGGTGCTCGTGCTCGGGCGGCTCGAGGCGCGCTGGCTGCCGGCGGTCGATCAGCCCACGTGGACGGTGGGCGCCGGGCTCGACCTCGGCGTGGGGTGGCGGTTCTGATGCGCGTGCTCTGTCTCGTGCTCCTGTCGATGGGCTGCGACCCCGCGGTGGGTGGCTCGTACGCAGGCCCGCCCCTGGTCACGGTGCGAGGACAGGTGAGTGTCCCCGAGGGGCGGACGGTGCCCGAACCGGTTCGCCTCGCCCTCGTGTGGACCGATGAGCAGGGCCGGCGAAGCGTGACCGAGGGCCGAACGAGCCTCCAAGCCCCGTGGCCGACGCACTTCTCGATCGGCGCTACCTCGGTGCCTCGCGCGACGGCCGAAGGCGTGGTGATCGCGTACTCAGACGTCGACTCGACCCAGGCCTTCGAGCTCTCGGACGTCGAGGTCAGTGAGCCGCACGACGTGGTGCTCGGCGCGAGTGTCGTCTTTTTCGACGGCGGTCAGAGCGGCACGCGGCTGCGCTTCCTCGACGAGATGGCGACGATTCCCGCCGGGCTCCAGCGAGGCTTCAACTTGATCGCGCCTGACGGTGGGGTGCTGCCGTTCTCGGCCGAGGTGCCGGTGTTGCTCACCATGGCGCCGGAGCTGGATCGCTGGAGAGCGACGAACGTGTCGGTGACGCCGCCGCCCACCGAGCGCCCGCTGCGAATTCTGGGCTCCATCGGTCTCAGCAGCTCGACTGGAGCGACCATTCTCGAGGTGAACGACGCGTACGGCGTGGTGGCCGCCGAGCTCACCGTGAATGGGCGGAGCATTCCGTTCGATGCGGCGACGCTCCGCTACCGGCTCACCGAGCAGGGCACCGTGAACGCGTCGAACGAAGTCGTCGCGACCGCGCCTGGCTATCGCACCGTGCGCCTGACCGTCCCCGTGCCGACGGGCCTCGCGATCGTCGAGCCCACGTTCTCCAGCTCCCACGCGATCACCCAGCCGCTCGTCGTTCGCTGGACTCCGGCGACGCCCGTCTCGCAATACGCCGTCGATCTCTACGACGCGGCGTTCACCTCGCGCGCCTCGGCGAAGACCGGTGGAGCGACCGTCACCATTCCCGCGGCGTCGCTCTCGGTTGGGAGATTCACTCTCACCGTCGCCGCCCAGGCCCCTGCCGTGACCGACTCGATGGGGAGCTCGGTGCACCCGTACCAGAACGTCTCGGTGCCGTTGCTGCTCACTCCGTGACGATCAGCGCTTCTTCGGCGCGCGATCGATCGGCACTTCGAGATCGTAGAAGACGACCGACGCGTCGCGCTTCACCCAGAGTCCCGCGCCGACTTGCCGGAAGTGTTTCGCCAACAAGCGCCGGTAGGTCGAGCCCGGCCGGCGGTGGACGCGCACGTCGGTGAGCGAGGTGTCGACGTTGCCCGCGAGATCTCGTTTGGTGATCGCCTCGAGATACAGAAAGCCGTCGCACATCGCCGCGAGGTTGGCGATCGCTCGCGGCAGGCCCGCGTCGTCGACGTAGGGCAAGACGCCGTGACAGACGACGAGGTCGAACCGCTCGGCGATCTTCCAGCTCCGAATGTCGGCCTGGAGATGTCCGTAGCGCTCGCAGATCGACGCTTCGAGCTCGGTGCCGAGGTACTCGATCTCGGGCCGCCGCTCGGCGAGCCAGTCCTTCCACCAGCCGACGCCAGCGCCGACGTCGAGCACGCGCTGAATCGGCCAGCCGAACCACTCGATCATCCCCAGCACGCCTTCGATGAGCCGCGCGTGTCGATCCCGGTCGTAGATCTGCGTCTGGGGATCTTCGTAGAAGCGGCGGTAGTACTGCTCGTCGAAGGCGACCGAGGGTTTCTTCACGACGGGCTCGTTCAGGGAGTCGCCGGCGCGGGAGGCGCGGCAGCGGCGGCAGCAGCAGCAGCAGCATCGGCAGCGGCCTTGTCGGCAGCGGCCTTCGCGGCGTCGGCTTCGGCGGCGGTCTTCAGCCCCGCGAGGCCCTTCTCGAAGTCGGAGCCGATCATCTTGTCCATGTCCATCATCAGGCCCATCGCCTTCGACATGAAGCCGTTCTCGCCCTTCATCAGCCAGGTGACGTTCGTGCCGCCGTTGGTGGGCGCGAAGCTGAACTCGGTGCGGTTGGTCGCCTTGAACGGGGTGAGGAACTCGAGGGTGATGCCGAGCTGCGAGTTGGGCTTGGCGTCGGCGATCGTCATCGCGCCCGAGCCGACGTCCTTGTTACCGACCCATTCGTACTTCGCGCCCACGCCGCTCTCCGCGCCGGAGTAGGTCTTCTTCATCGACGGGTCGAGCTTCTCCCAGGGCGACCAAGCGCCCCAGCGGTGGAAGTCGGCGACCTGGGCGTAGGCGATCTCCGGCGAGGCCTTCACCTCGAGCGAGCGCGAGATCTCGAAGGTCGACGGCCGCGAGGCGACGACGCCGATGAAGACGACGATGAGTCCCAACACGACGAGTCCGAGCTTCTTGGCCATGAGCGCTCCGGGTGGCTGCGGGGGAAACGGCGGGGCGAGCCATAGCAGGCCCGCCCAGGTGGCTCACCGTTTCTCGTCTTTGCGCCTGACGCGCAGCACCGCCATCTTCGTCGAGTGATTGAAGGGCGAGGGATCGGCGGGCGGCGCACTTTTTCGCGTCTCGGCCGTTCCGACGAAATCGAACGGCGCTTCGACTCTCCGCTCGAGCGAGAGGAAGCCGTCGCCGCAGACCCGGTCGAGCACCGCCTGGAATTCGCTCCCCGGGACGAAGACCGCGTTGTTCACCGCGACGAGGAAGCCCTCGTGGGCGATGAGGGGACGCACCTTGTTGAGCAGGCGCTCCATGTCGGCGACGAGATCGACCCGGCCCTGCTCCGTCACCGAGAAGAGCGGAGGATCGACGAAGACGCAGTCGAAGAGACGCCCCTCGCGCTTGAGCTGGCCGACCACGTCGAAGAAGTCGCCCGGCCTGAACTCCGGCCGCTTCACCGGCCACTTGTTCATCGACCAGGAATCGCGGCCCACGGTGAGGAACGCGTTGTTGAGGTCGGTGTTGAGGACCTCCGAGGCGCCGCCGGCCTTCGCTGCCACCCCGAGGCTCGCGGTGTACGCGAAGGTGTTGAGCACCCGCTTTCCGCCCAGTGTCGTCTTCGCCCAGCTCCGCAGCGCCCGGGTGTCGAGGTAGAGGCTCGCGTCGCGGTTGAGCCGGAGCGCGAGCGCGTACCAGACGCCGTCTTCGAGCACTCGCCGGCACAGCTGCTTCTCGTCACCCAGCAGCATCACGCCGTTTCGTTGCTCCGGGTTCGGTGCGTTGCGCACCTTCCACAGCGCGGTGCCGACGAAGGGGAAGTGCTGCTTCGTCAGCGCGAGCGCTTCCTTCACCATCGCTTCGTCGCCGGTCTTCGCCTCGGAGTGATCGTGGAGCACCAGCGTGGTGCCGTAGAGATCGATCGCGAGCGACGGGAGCCCTTCGACGAAGCCGTTGAAGAGGCGGCACGCCGTCTGGTGTTTCTCGTCGAGCAGGCTGGCCCGGGCGGAGAAGGCAGGAGGCAGCAGCGAGGCCAAGGAGCTCATGCGGGTCGAATGGCCCAGTCGGCGGGCGACGTCAATCGATGAGGACGTCGAGGCGCCCGGAGTCGTCGTCGAGCCGCGCTCGAACCGAGCCTTCGGGGCCGACGATCATCGATCCTCCTTGACCGAAGACGACGGGCGCTCCGCGGCCCCAGTTGGCGTTGACGATGCTGAGCGAGAAGCGCTGCGCGAGCGGCGTGAGGTGTCCAGGTCGGCTGTCCTCTTCTTCGTCGACCCACGCCGACATGAAGAAGAGCAGGTCGGTCCGTTCGAGCATCTCGGCGCACTCGGCCGCGAGGAAGTGCACGTCGAAGCAGATCGCCACCGAGCAGACGAGGCCGCCGAGCTCGAAGGAGGGGAGTGGGTTGTCGCTCGCGGACGCCCAGGTCTCGGGGATCCACGGGTGCCGCTTTCGGTAGCGCGCCAGCACCGTGCCGTCGGGTGCGATGACCGCGGCGGTGTTGAAGCAGGCTTCGCCTTCGCGCTCGATGAGTGGGCCGATGATCGTCGAACGGTGCTTCTTCGCGAGGCCGCGGAGGCCCTCGAGCTGCCGTCCCTCGAACGGTTCGGCGAAGCGGGTGAGATCGAAGCCGCCACGCGGAGAGACGTAGCCGGTGAGGCACGCCTCGGGCAGCACCACGACGTCGCCAACGGGACGGGACGCGAGCTTCGACTCGATCCACTCGAGCTGCCGATCGAAGGCGTCGAAGCGGGCCGGCACCTCGAGGATCGTGACCGTCAACGGCATCGGCTCGCGATGATAGGGCTTCCCGGTGCTCCCGTCGTATGAAGGGCCGGTGAGCGCACGGCTGGCCCTGGGGACGATGAACTTTGGACGGCGAACGCCCGAGGCCGAGGCTCGGCAGCTGATCGATCGGGCGTTGGATTCCGGAGCCACCGCGCTCGACACCGCGAACCTCTACGGCGACGGCGAGTCGGAGCGCATCATCGGCCGCGCCCTTCGTGGACGGCGAGAGCGCGCGCAGGTGACGACGAAGTGTGGGCTCTGGAAACGCGAAGGGCTCGCCCCGGAGCGAATCGTCCAGGCCCTCGACGCCTCGCTCGAACGCCTCGAGTGCGACTTCGTCGATTGCCTCGTGCTCCACGCGCCAGACGCGACGACGCCGATCGAACGAACGCTCGATGGAATCGCCTCGGTGCTCGAAGCGAAGAAGGCGGCGAGCTGGGGTGTCTCGAACTTCGCGGCCTGGCAGATCGTCGAGCTCAACCAACTCTGCGACGCCCGCACGCTCGCCCGGCCGCGCCAGAGCCAGGTCCTCTACAACCTCGCGGTGCGGCAGCTCGAGCTCGAGTACTTCGCGTTCAGCCGCCGCTTTCCGATCGAGACCGTCACCTTCAACCCGCTCGCCGGCGGCCTGCTCGCGCTCGATCCCTCCACGCCGCGGCCGACGAAGGCGCGCATCGAGGCGAACCCGATCTATCGAAAGCGCTACGGCTCCGAGCCGCTTCGTGGTTTCGCCGCCAGGTGTGCCGAGCACGGAAAACGGTTTGGCGTCAGCCTCCATGATCTCTCGCTGCGCTGGTTGTTCCATCGCCCGGGCGTCGACGTCGTGTTGCTCGGACCGGCGACGATGGCCCAGCTCGAGCAGGCGCTCTCGACCTCCCGCGATCCACTTCCACCCGAGCTCACCGCGGCGCTCGACGAGGAGCACCGGCAGTTCCTCGGAACCGACGCCATCTACGCACGATGATCGACTGCGCGCGCGCCATCGAGTCGTATCGCGCCGACGGCTTCGCGCTCCTCGGCCAGGTGGTCGACGAGGCCGAACTCTCGCTGCTCCGTGAGCGCACCGAGGCGCTGATGCTGGGGCAGGTCAGCTGGCCAGGCCTCTTCTTCCAGATGGACTCGCCGACCGGTGACTACCGCGACGCGCCGCTGGGGCTCGGCTGGCAAGGCCCGTCGCTGCACTACCGGAAGCTGGAGAAGCTCGAGCTGGACGATCGGTTTCGTGCGCTCATTCGGCATTCGACCCTCGAGCCGCTCGTGCGAACGCTGATTCCAGGCCGGGTGAAGCTCTATCGCGCGATCGTCTTCAACAAGGCGGCGGAGGGCAGCACCGAGATTCCCTGGCATCAGGACGCGGGCAGGCTCTGGGGCTTGAGCGAGGACCCGGCCGTGCAGATCTGGACGGCGCTCGACGACGCGCCCGAAGACGGCGGCTGTCTCGAGTTCGTCCCAGGGTCGCATCGCTGGGGGCTCGCCACGCCGCTCGGAGGCGTGGTGCCCGACGATCGAGTTCGCGCGCGCAACGTCGAGCGCGGGGTGAAGCTCCCGGTTCGCGCCGGCGAGAGCGTGCTGCTGCACAACTTCGTCTGGCATCGCTCGGGGAAGACGACGAACGGTCATCGGCGCCTCGGCTTCTCGGCCTGCTACCTGCCCGAGTCGGTGCGCTGTGTTCGCAAGCACAAGACACCGCGCACGTTCTTCGAGGTCTTCGCCGCCGAAGGAGCCTGACGATGAGCGATCCCATCTACTTCGACTTCAACGCCACGACGCCGCTGTTGCCCGAGGTGATCGAGGCGATGACGGCTGCGCTCTCCGACTTCGGCAACCCGTCGAGTGGGCACGTGTTCGGGCGTCGCGCGAAGGAGAAGGTCGAGCACGCCCGGAGCCAGCTCGCCGCGCTCCTCAACTGCGCCATCGACGAGCTCCTCTTCACCTCCGGCGGCACGGAGTCGAACAACCTCGCGCTCTTCGGGTTGCCTCGCTCGAGCCTGATCATCAGCGTGGTGGAGCACCCCGCGATCGCCGCCCCTGCCGAACGGCTCGAGGCGCAGGGCCTGCCGGTCGTTCGCTGGCCGGTCGATGGACACGGAGTCGTTCGCGTCGGAACCATCACGCCTGGAACGCTCGTCAGCGTGATGCACTCGAACAACGAGACCGGTGTGCTCCAGCCGATCGCCGAGCTCGCGCGCCTCGCGCATCGTCACGGAGCGCTCCTTCACACCGACGCCTCGCAGAGCGTTGGGAAGGTCGCCATCGACGTGCGCGCGCTCGAGGTGGACGCGCTGACGGTCTGCGGTCACAAGCTGTACGCCCCGAAGGGCGTCGGTGCCCTCTATGTGAGGAAGGGACTCTCGCTGCGTCCCTTCATGCTCGGCGCGAGTCACGAGCGTGGCTTGCGCCCGGGCACGGAGAACGTCGCCTCGATCGTCGGCCTCGGAGTCGCCGCCGAGCTCGCCCGGCGCACGTCGGTCGCCGAGGAGAAGCGGGTGAGTGCGCTGCGTGACGAGCTGATCTCACGACTGCGCCTGCTCGTCCCTGGGCTCGCAGTGAATGGAGACGGCGCGCCGCGTCTTCCGAACACCGCCAGCGTTCGTTTCCCGCGGGTCCTCGGCTCGGCGGTCCTCCAGGCGTCACCGGGCATCGCCGCGTCGACTGGGAGCGCCTGCCACGACGGACACGAGACGGCCTCGGCGGTCATCCTGGCGATGGGGGTTCCCGCCTCGGAGGCCGAGGGCACGGTTCGGCTCTCCCTTGGCCGGACGACGACGAGCGCCGACGTGGCCGCAGCGGCCGACGCGCTCGGGACGGCCTGGCAACGAATCGCCGCGACGCAACCCATGCGTTGAAGCACCAGTGGAACCTCGCGCGCAGGCGACGAGGGCGCGACGGATGCATCGCACTGCGCTGCGAACCGATTCGCGTTCCTCGGGGGCCCGTCATGTTCAACTCGATTGGCCGGTCGTTCGGTGGCGTCGTCGTGCTCCTGTTGATGCTTGGTGGCCTCGAGGCGAGGGCGATCTCCTTCGAGCCAGATGCTCCCGGAGTGAACGGCTTTCGAACCGTCGACAAGATCAGCTGGATCGACTCGAAGGGGCTCACCCGCGAGCTGTACTTCGCGAAGGACTTTCCGAACGCCGTCGTGCCCGGCATCAAGGGCTACGTCACGCGGCTGACCTGGCAGCCCTCGTCATCGGCAGCGCGGATCATCGCCGAGGAAAACCCGTCGGCGATCAACGCCTCCAACGCGCAAGGTTGGGGCACGAACGTGATGCACATGCATTGGATGCAGTACGGCGGCACGCACCCCGTGTTCGGGTCCGGCTTCTCGGCGACGACGAGCAAGCGCGATGGCTTCGATTTCTGGCAAGGCCCTGTGCTGCGAGGGCCCCATCACCTCGTCTTCCGCGTCACCTACAAGCAGTACACGACGCTGCTCAAGCAAGGCGTTCCCCGGAAGTGGGTGTGGGTGACGAACGACTGGTTCATCGCCGACGGCCTCGATCACGTGATCTACGCCATCACGCTCGACAGCGGAGGCGGCGTGCGGAGCGACTCCATCGCCTTCCTCAACAACACCCTCGCCCCGTACTCGCTCGTCACCGCCGCGACGTGGAAGGACACCTGGGACTGGGCGGGCGGCGATGGGCCTCCCGACGGTCAGAGCTTCGGCGACTTCAAGGTCTTCGTGACGAGCGACATGCGCAACTGGACGTATGGCGGCACGAACACGATCCCCTTCATCTGGCAGTGGGTGACGCCCGCGTCCGGGAGGGGAGACGCCGAGGCTGCGTACGTTCAGACCGAGACCTACGCCCAGAAGCACGCTGGCGAGGGCTTCGCGTTCGGCAACGACGCGCACGGCTCGCACCTGCCGGTGTACCCGGATCTCAACGGCGAGGAGTACGCGTACCAGATGAACTTCTTCGACGGGTACGGCTCCAAGCGGCTGACCTGGGGCAGCGAGCAGGGCGCGTTCTATGGCGGCTCCGGCTCGACGGTGGGCTTCATCGATTACTCGGTCGCGGTGCACCTCGGGCGGCACTCGGATCACGGCGCGAGCGATCTCCTTCGTGAGACCGAAGCGATTCACGACGGTCGCGTCGTGGTGCAGGCGCTCGTCGGGGCGCTGGTGGCGAGCGGGCCGGAAGGAAACGGAAACGCGACGGTGCGCGCTTACTCGCCCCTCGGCTTCAACCACGTCTATCGAACGTGGGAGGCGCGGGCGGCGAGCAACTCGGTGCGCCTGCGCTTCGACACCGCCGTGCCTCTCGAGCGGCCGGTCCTCGTGGTGCGTGGCTTCACGGGCACCCAGGCGAGCGTGACGGTGAACGGAGTGCCGGTGAACGCCGAGGTCTCCCTCGACGACGCGGCGGACGTCCTCTGGGTGACGATGCCCGGCGCGCTCAGCGGGAGCACGACGGTGGAGATCGTCGGCACGACGCCTGGCTGTGTCCCCTCATGCGCACCAGGTACCTGTGGTGTCGATGGGTGTGGCGGAACCTGTGCGTGCGCGGCTGGTGCGGTGTGCCTCACCAACCTCACCTGCTGCGTGCCCAACACGAACACCTGTGGGCCCGATGGCTGCGGAGGCTCCCACGGCGTCTGTCCGTGCACGCCGTCGTGTGCTGCTGGGACCTGCGGCGCGGACGGGTGCGGTGGAACGTGCGCCTGCGCGCCGGGCGCGGTGTGTCTGGCGACCTCGACCTGCTGCCAGCCGACCTGCGCGGCGAACGCCTGTGGATCCGACGGCTGCGGAGGGACCTGCTCCTGTGCTCCCGGTGCGGTGTGTCTGGCGACCTCGCTCTGCTGTCAGCCGAGCTGCGCGGCGAACACCTGTGGCGCCGACGGCTGCGGAGGAACCTGTTCGTGTGCTCCCGATGCGGTCTGTCTGCCAGGCGGCGCCTGCTGCCTGCCCACGTGCGCCTCGGGGAGCTGTGGAAGCGACGGCTGCGGCGGCACGTGCCGGTGTCAGACGGGGACGGTCTGTCTGCCCAACCAGACGTGTTGCACTCCGAACACCAACCCATGCGGACCAGACGGCTGCGGCGGAACCCACGGCGAATGCCCGAGCTGCAACTGGGACCCAGGGCTCGGGACCGCCTCGGCGACCACCACCAACGTCGAGTTCACGGCGCGTGACTCTTCGGTGGCGACGCTCTCGCTCGAGGTGACGGGCACGCCCAATCGAACCATCGCGCTCGTCGCTCGGCGCAACCTGTCTGGTGGGAGCGTGCGCTTCAACGCCACCGCCTCGCCTGCGATCGCGTCGGGAACGCGGGTCAGGCTGCTCGCGACTCAGACGGCCAGTGCAGGCGGGCGGACCGCGAGCTCGGCCTGGTTCGCCTATCTCCAAGCTGGGCCCGCGCTCGACTGCAGCCCCTGCGTGCCCTTCTGTGCTCCCGGGCGCTGTGGCGGAAACCAGTGCGGCGGTTCCTGCGGCTGCGCGACTGGAGCGATCTGCATGGCCGACGCGACGTGTTGCCAGCCCAACTCCAACACCTGCGGCTCCGATGGGTGCGGCGGTTGGAGAGGAGAGTGTTCGGGCGCGACCTGCACGAGAGGCGACGGCGATGGCGACGGCATCTGCGACGATCGCGACAACTGCACCAGCTGTTGGAACGCGCAGCAGAGCGACGCCGACCACGATCGGCTCGGGGACTGCTGGCGCTGCGACTGGTGCAACGGCGCTGGCACCGACACCGACTGGGACGGCTTCTGCGACGGCGTCGACAACTGCCCCACGAGCTGGAACCAGAGCCAGCTGGACAGCGACGGTGACGGACTCGGCAACGCGTGCGATCCCACCTGACAGCGTGCTCGAGACCGACCTCGACGCCGACAGCTCGAAGTACCTCCGGAAGTGGCGCTCAGCGGTAGCGGAGGATCGTTCCCAAGAAGCCGACCGCCCAGACCTCGTGCTCGCTCGCGCCGTGCACGTCCCGAAGGAAGTTCGTCGTCGGAGCCGTCTTCTTCGAGGGGAAGACGCCGTTGAAGAACTGCAGCTCTCCCGCCGGGCCCACGCTCCACACCCAGTCGGTGCGGGTGCCCCACATGCCCATCGCGGTGACGTCACCGATCGACAGCGTTTGCCATCGACTCCCGTCCCAGGTCGCGAAGGCGCCGTTGCCGCCGGCGACCCAGGTGAGGCTGGGACCGAGCGGAAGCACCGAGGTGAGCCCGTTCGCCATGGTGACGGGCGCTCGCGTCCAGGCCGTGCCGCTCCACTCGAGCACCAGCCCCGAGCTGCCGACGGCCCACGCGCGATTCCCCAGCCCGCGGATCTGGGCGATCGACTCGGTGGTGGGCGAAGCCACCGGCGTCACCGCGCTCCCGTCCCAGTGGAGGATCGTGCCGAGCGTGCCCCCGAACCAGACGTCGCTTGGTCCGCTGCCCCAGACCGTGTCGATTCGCTTGATGCCTCGCTTCACCGCCGTCCAGCCGGTGCCGTCGAAGTGGAGGAGCACTCCAAGGTCCATCGAGGGATCGCCGGAGCCGCCCACGGCCCACGCGTCGCTCGCGCTCGCTGCCCAGACGCCGAAGAGATCGTCGGTGACACCCGTCGAGGTGGGGTGCCAGTTCGTGCCGTCGTAGTGCAGCGCGGTGCCCTGATCGCCGACGGCCCAGACGTCGGAGCCGGTTCGCGCCCAGACCGAGCGCAGGTGCGCGTTGGTGATCGGCGCTCCAGTGGGAGTCAGCCCGTCGAGACACCAGCCATCGGAACAGCCGACGCCAGCGTCGACCGTACCGGCATCGTGGGGTGAGGCCCCTGCGTCTCCGGTGGTGCCGGCGTCCAGCGCTGGCCCTGCGTCGACGACTCCTTCGCTCCTCGCCGCGCAGGCTCGCTCGGAGCAGGTCTCCGTTCGGTCGCAGGCTCGACATGCTGCGCCAGGTGCTCCACACGCGTCGTCCGCTTCGCCAGTGAGACACACGCCGGTCGCGTCGCAGCAGCCCGTACAGCGCTTCGCACACTCGGTGCGCTGCACGACGACGGCTTTGGTCTGACAAGCTGAGGCGAGGGCGAGGGTCAGGAGGAGGATCCGCATGCCCCCGAGGGAGCCACCCACCTCGAAAAGGTCGCGCGGGCCCAGAGCCCTCAGATTCTCGCGGCTTGGGGTGCCGAGCGGGTAGAATGGGGCCGTGGCTGCGCGCTCCTCCATCGTCGCGAGCTGGAAGGCCGCCGGGCAGACCGCGCTCGATGCCTCCGCCCTCGAGCGCACGCTCCAGAGTCTCTACGCCGAAGGGAGCGCCGCCTGGCCCGCGATCGAGCTCGGGTTCGACGCCTTCGTCGACCACGTCGCCGCAGTCACCCCGAAGGGCGCCTCCCTCGTCGATCTCGAGGGGCTGTCGGGCGAGGGGCTCTACCTGAGCGCGGCGTGCACGAGCGGAAACGCCAAGGCCGCCAGCGTCTTCGAGTCGGTCCACCTGGCGCCTCTCACGCGGGTCCTCTCCCGCCTCGACGGAGGTCCGGAGCTGGCGGCGGACGCGCTCCAGAAGATCCGCGCGCAGTTCTTCGCTCCAGGCCCCGGCCAGCAATCGGCCTTTCTGTCGTACTCGGGCCGCGGCGCCCTCGCGGTGTGGCTCAAGGTGCTCGCGGTTCGGGCCGCACAGAAGCTGCGTCGGGGCGCTGCCCGCTCGGCGGAAGAGTCGGACGAGGGCCTGTCGGCGATGCCCGCGCCCGACGCGGATCCCGAGCTCCGGTTCCTCAAGCTGCAGCACCGCGCCCACTTCAAGGCCTGCTTCGCCGAGGCCCTCGCCGCCCTCACCCAACGCGAGCGGAGCGTGCTCAAGATGAGCCTCGTCGACGGGCTCAGCATCGATGACATCGGGAAGGTGTACGACGTGCACCGCGCCACCGCCGCTCGTTGGCTCGCCGCTGCTCGTCAGGCTCTCGTCGACTCGACCCGCTCGAAGCTCGCCGCGCGGCTGGGCGTCAGCGACGACGAGCTCAACGAGATGATGGGCCAGGTGCAGAGCCACCTCTCCATCAGCCTGAGCGTCGGTCTCGGCTCGCGACAGAAGTGAATCAGGGTGAGGGGAGCACGAGCGGCGCGAGCGCGGCGTCGACGATCTGGAGCTTTGCGAAGAGCGCCTTCGCTTCGGCCCCCGCCTCGGCGTCGCCCTCGCGGGCGGCCACCAGGAGCGCGCGCACGACGTCGGGGTGAATGGCGCCGCGCACCGTGCGGGCCGTCGCGATCGCGTCGGCGCGCTCCTCCCTCGTCGAGCCTGGAGCGAAGGCGAGGGCAAGCGTCGAGAGCACCTGGGCATTCGAGGCGCGCTTCGGCGCGGCGCGGGCGGCGTCACGAACGGCGAGGGCCGCTTCGCGCGCCCCAGGACGAGCCCCGTAGGCGAGGGTGAGGGCGAGGGCCGCGCGCGCCTCCAAGGTCTCGGGGTGATTGGCGCCGACGGCCTTCGTCGCCAACTCGACCGAGCGCTCCAGCGTCTCGATCGCTTCGTCCAGCCGACCCATCGCGCGCAGCCGCTCTCCGACTCCACGCTCGGCGAGGGCGGAGTACCGATGTTGCGCGCCCAGCGAGGCGATCAGCTCACGCGCCTGGGTCATCGCCACCAGCGCCTCGGCCGGCTGCCCGCGCGCCTCCATGGCGATGCCGAGCGCCGCCAACCCACTCGCCGCGTTCGTGGGGTTCAGATCGTTGCGCTTGCGCACCTCGTCGAGGGCCGCGGTGAGGGTGCGCTCTCCGTCGATCGCCAGGCCCGCCTTCGCCTGGATCTCGCCCAGGGTGAGCCGGGCGTGGAGGGTGAGGGGGTGGCTCGGCCCCAGGAGCGCGGTGCGACGATCGGCGGCGATGCGGGCCTCGTCGAGCGCGGCGAGGTGCTGACCATCTTGGAGCAGCAGCAGGGACCGCATCGAGTGCAGATCGGCAGCGCTCATCGGGTCGAAGCGCTCGGCCCAGGCGAGGGCTCGGTCGGCGGTCGCGAGCCCACGCTCGAAGTCGAGCTGGGCGGTGGCCAACATGGCGATGGCGGTGTCCACCTCGGCGCGGAGCCGCGGGCGCGGCAGTTGCTCGAGCGCCGCTTCCGCACGTTTCACCCACGGCTCGGCGTCGGCTGGCCGCATCGTCTGGGTCCCGAGCACGAGGATGTGCTGCACCGCGATGCGAGCGAGCGCCTCGAAGTGCCGGCCCGCCTCTCCCGCGAGCACCGCCTCGGTGAGCACGCCCTCGGCTTCCTTGAACTTCCCGCGGCCGCGCAGCACCTGGGCCTGCGCGAGGAGCGCTTCGGCCTCCACCGGTCGCCAGCCACTGCGCTTCGCCAGCTCGACCCCCTGCGCCGCCTTCGCCAGCGCGTCCTCGCTCCGGCCGGAGAGCCGCGCTGCGTCTGCGCTCATCGCTGCCAGCCGCGCGTCGGCGATCACCTGCCGGGTGGAGGGATCGATCGGCTGCGGCAAGAGCGTCAGCAGCTCGCCGGCCCGGCAGCCCGCCGCGTCATCGAGCCTCGAGGTCAACGTCATGCAGGCGCGTGCCTCGGTGTCCGGGAGCGACACCACCTTCGCCACCAGCTCGGCTTGAGTGATGCGCGACTCGAGACAGGTGCGCGCTCGTGCCTCGTCGTCGCTCGTGCCTGCGCAGACCTCGCTCCAGGCCTCCCGGAGATCGCCGGCCACGCGCGCGAGGCCATCACTCAGCCGGCGCGCTTGCGCCTCGCCTGCCTTCGCGCCGAGCCGATCGATCAACGCTCGCTGACGTTCCGTGGGCCAGAGGGCTTCGACGCGTTGCCGAGTGGGCCGACACCGCGCTTCTCGATTCCACAGCACCCCGCCGGTGGCGAGCACGATCAACGCGGCGGCGCCGAGGAGGGGAACGCCCAGGCGTCGCTTCGGCTCGAGCGCCGCGAGCAGCTCCCGCATCGAGGGGAACCGAGCGCCCGGCTGGAGGCTGAGCCCGCGCATCAAGACCCGGGCGACCTCCGCAGGCACCGATCGAGGCATCGGCCGCAGCCTCTCGGCCCGCATCGAGGCGAGCAGCTCTCCCACGGTGTTGCCCTCGTACGGACGCGCGCCGCAAAACGCTTCGTAGAGCGCCACGCAGAACGAGAACTGATCGGCCCGCGCGTCGATCGCCTCACCCGCGAGCTGCTCGGGTGCCATGTACGCCGGCGTTCCCACCGTGCTGGTCGCGTGGGGCTGCGTCGTCGGCTTCCCCGACGGGTCGACCACTGCCTTCGGGAGCGCGTGCGACCAGGCGAGCCCGAAGTCGGAGACCAGCACGTCACCCTTCGGGCCGATCAGCACGTTGTCGGGCTTGAAGTCGCGGTGCACGACGCCTGCTTCGTGCGCGGCGAGGAGTCCCTTCCCCGCCGATCGGAAGGCCTCGAGCCGATCGGTCGCCGAGCGTGGCACCGCCTCGAGCCACTCGCGCAGGGTCTGTCCCTGGACGAGCTCCATCGCGATGACGACGCGTCGCTCGTCGACGACGACGTCGTGCACCGTCACCACGTTCGGGTGGCGCACCCGAGCCATGAGCTGCGCCTCGCGCACCAGGCGCTGCTTGCCGCGATCGCCGTCTCCCTGCTCACCATCTGGACGGAGCAGCTTCAGCGCCACCTGCCGATCGAGCTGGGGATCGTACGCAGCGAGCACGACGCCCATGCCTCCCGCGCCTCGAATGCCCGTCACCCGATAGCGCCCGAGGCTCGTGCCAGGCACCGGCACGTCCCACGGAACGTCGTGCGACAGGCCGGGGGAGGGATGACTCGAACGAACGAGCGTCACCAACACCTCGCGGCACGACGCGCAGCCATCGAGGTGGGTGCGCACGGTCTCCGCGGCCGCACCGTCGAGGCTCGCTTCGGCATAGCGCGCGAGCGTCTCGGGATCCGGGCAGCTCACCGACGACTCCGTGACGAACGTTCGATCATCGAGAGCCGGAGTCTGAGCCCAGCCGGTACGCCCTGTCACCAGCCGACTGCGGTTCGACGCGATGGGGGCGGGGTGACAAGCTCTCGGCGATGCGTTGGTTGGCGCTGCTCCTCGCCTGCTCGTGTGGCCGCACCGATCTCGTGCCGCCCGCCCCGGTGCCCGTGGTGAACCGCTGCGGAGACGGCACCCTGGCTGGCACCGAGGCCTGCGACGACGGGAACCGCCTCGACACCGACGCTTGCCGAATGGACTGCACCCGCGCGACGTGCGGCGACGGCGTGGTGTGGGCTGGCGTCGAACTCTGTGACGACGGCGCGATGGGCTCGCCCACCTGCTCTCCCTCGTGCGGGCCGATCTCCTGCGGCGACGGAAGGGTGCAGGCGCCCGAGCAGTGTGACGACGGGAACGGGGCCGAAGACGATGCGTGCCTCGCCTCCTGTCTCACCGCGAGCTGCGGAGACGGGCGCGTCTGGGCCGGCCACGAGACCTGTGACGACGCCAACTCTGCTTCCGACGACGAGTGTGTCGGCTGCCGCGCGGCGCGTTGTGGTGATGGAAACGTCTGGCGCGGGGTCGAGGGCTGCGACGACGGCAACCAGGACGACGCCGACGCCTGCCGATCGAGCTGCGTCGCGGCGCGGTGCGGAGATGGGATCGTCTGGCGCACCGTGGAGGCCTGTGACGACGCGAACTCCGACGACGGTGACGACTGCGCAGCCTGCCAGCTCGCGCGCTGCGGCGACGGAGCGCTCCATCGAGGTGTCGAGGCCTGTGACGACGGCAACCAGGCCACCACCGACGAGTGCATCGCGTGTGTACCCGCGCGCTGCGGCGACGGCTTCACCCGGGCAGGCGTCGAGCCGTGTGACGACGGCAACTCCATCGACGACGACTTCTGTGACAGCCAGTGCACGCCGCCGGTCTGTGGCGACGGCAAGCGGGCAGGGAACGAGGCCTGCGATCTCGGCGCGATGAACGGCGACACGCCCGCCTTCCGCATCACCCAACCGTCGGGCACCCGCATCGGCACCGACGCCATCGTGCGCCCGAGAACCGTGCAGCAGTTCTACGACTATCGCTCCGCGAGCTCGCACACCGGCCTCGAGCAGGTCGGCGAGTCGCGCATCTACCTCTTCGCCGACGCCAACACCGGGCGACTCTCGCTCGTGCTGACCCACGGCATCGACTTCGACAGCAGCGGGCTCTCGCAGCCGCAGTCCGAGATCGAGATGGACATCACCGGTCTGCCCTCGGGCGCCGGCGTCGACGTGACCGACGATGCGCCGTCCGAGTTCTTTCTGGGCCCCAACGGCACCGCCTTTGGTCGCTGGGTCTTCAACCGAAACTCCGATGGTGGGGCGTTGGGGCCGCTCCCGTTCCCTGGGAGTTGGCGCATCACCGTCACCCCGCGCTTCCTGACCGGGCTGTCGACCTGGGGCTGGGTGAAGGACGACGGCACGCGCATCGCGCTCAACCGCAACGAGCCGATCACCATCGAAGCGCTCGACACGGCCTCGCTCTGTCGCACCGACTGCACCCGCCCGCGCTGTGGCGATCGACGCTTCGACGCCGGAGAGGTCTGTGACGACGGCAACACCGTCGATGGCGATGGGTGCTCCGCCGACTGCCGCCGCCTGCGCTGAAGCTCGAAAGGTGCTGCTCGGCCGCTGCGCCCATGCGAGCCTCTCGGCGTCGTACTCCCCGCTTCCCCCGAGGCCCCGATGATCTCACTCGAGCAATACGCCGAACTCGCAGCAGCGATGGCCAACACCGCCGGTGACGTCTCCAAGGAGAACGCGATCGCCGCGGCCCAGGGAGTCTCCGCCACCGACTGGGCGGAGGCGAAGGCGCACTACACGAAGAAGATGAGCGACCCGGCCGACATGGGGAAGACGGCGATCGCCTTCATGCCGCTCTACCAAGCCGCTCAGGCCCGCGCGCGCGGCGGCAAGGAACCCTGCACCCTCGAGTTCTACGCGAAGGTGCACGCCGAGATGGCGAACAAGAAGGGCCCCGACGGCCAGAAGATCAACCACCACCTCGTGCTCGCCGAGAACGGCACCCACCACCAGGCCTGGCTCGAGTGCGAGGGCTACTGGACGCCGATCGTCGGCGCGCCCACCATTCTCGGGCAGCCCAACCCCAAGTTCGACGCGCAGAAGTCGCAGCAGTTCTCCGCCCTGATCCAGCGCGAGTCCGATCGGGTCAACGGCATCAAGCGCTGAACACCCTCACGGCAGGCCGGCCGGAGCGGCGGCAGCCCCGGCCTCGTCCGCGCCTCCGTCTGGCACCTCGTTCACGAGCGCACCCGGCGGCAACCGGCGTGGCGGAACGATCGTCGGCGGAGGCACCGGACAGCTCGTGCAGGGCTTTCGGAGCGGCACCTTGAGCACGCGCCCGATGCGCAGCAGGTTGTTGGTCAGCCCGCTCGCCTTGCGAATGGCCGACACGCTCGAGCCGTAGCGCGAGGCGATGCCGCCCAGGGTGTCGCCCGAACGTACCCGGTGCATCGCGATGTTCTCCTCGGGGCGCTCGGCGAGGAGCGGCGCCACTCGTCTGCCGAGCTCCTGTGCGCGGCCGTTGAAGTAGCGCACGTGGAAGTGATCTCGATGACGCCGCGCGTGCTGGAGGATCGAGTCGCGCCCGGAGTGGAAGAGGCTCTCGAGCCAGGCGGGATCTTCGCCGGCCTTCTTCGCGTGCTCGAAGAGCACCTTCTGAATGCGTTGATCGACGAGGATGAACTGCACGTCACCCGTCATCACCAGCGCCTTCACCAGGGCCCAGTTGAGCGCCACGTCCATCACCTTCTCGCGCTCGCGCACCCGAACCGTCTGGCCGCCCGGGTAATAGAAGCCGAGATCGACGTCGCGGCCGTTCTGGTGCGTCTTGTGCGGCCGCAGGTAGCCGCCCTCTCGTGCGCTGATCTGGTTCACCCGGAGCGGCGGTGCCTCGGGGTACCAGGTCTTCACCTGGCGAATGGCGGCGCTCACGAAGTCGACCGTCTCCTGGGTGCCGTAGGTCGCCTCTGGGCTCACCACCGTCCACGCCTCGCCCTGCGGGAACGGCACGCCGTTGATCAACCGGCCCTCTTCGACGAAGCCCATCGAGATGCTGCCGAGCGCCTCGGGAGACTTCTTCCATGCCTCGGCGAGCGCCTCGTCGGTGAGCTCTCGGGTGTAGACGGTGCCTGCGTCGGCGTTGGCTTCGGCGAACGCTTCCGGTGGCTCCTCTCCGACGCGCTCTTCGGCGGGATCGACGGTGGTCGCTTCTCCCGGCTCTTCACCACCGGTCGCTTCGTCGTCTTCGATCGCAGCATCGGCCGCCAGGCTCTCGCTCACCGACACGCCGGCGTCGATCGGCGCCTCGACCATCGCCGGCATTCCCGCATCCGGGCGCTCCGTTCGCACGGGCTCCGGAGCTGCTTGACGCTGCACGACGGGCGAGACCGCGACGCAGCCCGCCAGCGACATGATCATCCACGTTCTCATCAGCGAGGGGCTCTGCATCGCGCGTGCACGCGTGTAGCAGCCCGGCGATCGCGAGGCCAAGGGGTCAGCGTCGAGCGCGGGCGCGAGTCTTCCGGGGCCGGCCCTGCACCTTCGAGACGACCTTCACCTCGACCACGACCGGCGCGCCGTCGGCCTCGGGCGGACCGATGGTGCCCATCAATTCGCGGAACGCCGCCTCGAGCCTCCGAGTGAAGCCGGTCAGCTTCGTCTGCACCTGGAGCGGCATCTCTTCGGTGTACGCGAGGTACCAGCGCACCTCGGCGAGCAGCTCGTAGAACCGGTTCACCGACTTCTGCTCGTTCGGCTCGAGCAGCGACAGCTCGGAGAACGAGATGGTCTCGAACCACGTGTCGAGGACGGTCAGCATCGGCTCGCGGTCGCGCAGCCGCGAGAACAAGCCCACCATCGCGTCCTGCCGGGCCGTCAGCCGCGCCATCACGTTGTTGGCGTCGATGGACAACAAGTGCCGCACCCGCGGCGCCAGAACGTCGCTGCGTCGCTTGCTCGCCATGCGTCAGTCCACCCACACCCGCGCGTTGCGGAAGAAGCGCAGCCACGGGCTGTCGTCGCCCCAGCTACGGGGATGCCAGGAGAGGTTGACCGACTTCAACACTCGCTCCGGGTGCGGCATCAAGATGGTGGCGCGGCCGTCGGTCGAGGTGAACGCCGTCATGCCTCCGGGCGAGCCGTTGGGGTTGAGGGGAAACCGTTCGGTCGGCTGCCCGCGGTGGTCGACGTACCGCGCCGCCACCAGCCCTGCGCTCTCGAGCCCTCGAAGATCGGCGCCTTCGACCCGGCCCTCGCCGTGAGAGACCGCGACGGGAATGACCGAGCCCTCCATGCCGGTGAAGAAGATCGACGGCGTCTTCTCGATGCGCACCGTCGCCAGCCGCGCCTCGAACTGCTCGGAGCGGTTGCGGTGGAAGCGCGGCCACGCCTCGGCCCCGGGGATCAGCTCGCTCAGGTGCGACATCATCTGGCAGCCGTTGCACACCCCGAGGCTGAAGGTGTCGGCCCGGTGGAAGAACGATCGAAACGCCTCGCGCGCCCGCTCGTTGAAGAGCACCGAGCGCGCCCAGCCGATGCCCGCGCCGAGCACGTCTCCATAGGAGAAGCCTCCGCAGGCGGCGAGGCCGACGAACTCGTTGAGCAGGGTGCGGCCCTCGAGCACGTCGCTCATGTGAACGTCGACCGCCAGGAAGCCCGCGCGGGTGAAGGCCCAGGCCATCTCGACGTGCCCGTTGACGCCTTGCTCCCGGAGGATCGCGACCTTCGGGCGCTTGGTGAACCGACCGCGGGTGACGTCCTCGGAGGGATCGAAGGTGAGGGTGCTGGTGAAGCCGGTGAACTGCTCGTCGGTGCGCAGCGAGTGCTCGTCGTCGGCGCAGGCCGCGTCGTCGCGGAGGCGTTGAACGCGCCAGGTGGTGTCGCTCCAGAGCGCGCGCAGGGAGTGTCGATCCTCCTCCAACACCAGCCGCCCGTTGCGCTGCACCCGCACCGAGTCCGAGCTCGCCGGCCGGCCGATGGCGACCGCCGCGACGCCCTGCGCCCGATAGGCGTCGAGCACCCGGGCGACGTCGCCGTCCTTCACCTGAACGACCGCCCCCAGCTCCTCGGCGAAGAGCAGCTCGAGGTCGTGTCCGCTCAGCTCGTCGAGCGAGAGCTCGAGCCCGACCCCCGCCGCGAAGGCCATCTCGAGCACGGTGACGATGAGCCCGCCGTCGGATCGATCGTGGTACGCCAGGAGCACCCCGGCGTCGTTGAGCGCCTGTGTCACGTCGAACACGTGAGCGAGCGCGCGGGGCTCGTCGACGTCTGGTGCAGTGGAGCCGATGGAGTTGAAGACCTGCGCCAGCGCGCTCCCGCCGAGCCGGTGCTTGCCGCCGGAGACGTCGATCGCGATCAGCTGGGTCGGCCCGGCGTCGGTGCGCAGCTCGGGCGTCATCGTCTTGCGCACGTCGGTCACCGGCGCGAACGCGCTCACCACCAGCGAGACCGGCGCCACCACCGTCTTGGTGCCCGCCTGATCCTTCCACTGGGTGCGCATCGACATCGAGTCCTTGCCGACGGGGATCGCGATGCCGAGGGCAGGGCACAGCTCGGCGCCGACGGCCTTCACCGCGTCGTAGAGGCGCGCGTCTTCCCCGGGCCAGCCGGCCGCCGCCATCCAGTTCGCGGAGAGCTTCACGTTCCCGCGTGTCGCGACCGGTGCCGCCGCGAGGTTGAGCAACGCCTCGCCCACTGCGAGCCGGGCCGAGGCCGCCGCGTCGAGACAGGCGACCGGCGCCCGTTCCCCCATCGCCATCGCCTCGCCGGTGAAGCCCTCGTAGGTCGTCAGGGTGACGCCGCAGTCGGCCACTGGCACCTGGAACCGGCCGACGAGCTGATCTCTCGCCACCAGCCCGGTGACGGTGCGATCGCCGATGTGCACCAGGAAGGACTTGTCCGACACGGTGGGCAGCTGGAGCACGCGCCGCAAGGCCTCGGCGACGTCGAGGCGCTCGAGCGCGAGCGGCGGGTGGGTGACCGAGAGCCGCGTCGCGGTGCGGCGCATGCGCGGCGGCTTCCCGAGAATCACCTCGAGCGGAACGTCGATGGGCGAGTTGCCGAACAGCGAGTCGGTCACTTGGAGCCGGCCGTCGTCCGTCGCGTGGCCCAGCACCGCGAAGGGCGCGCGCTCCCGGCGGCACAGGGCCTCGAAGACGCTCAGCGCCTTGGGCGCGACGGCGAGCACGTAGCGTTCCTGCGACTCGTTGCACCACAGCTCGAGTGGCGACATGCCCGGCTCGTCGGACGGCACCTTGCGCAGCTCGAAGGTGGCGCCGCGCTTGCTCTCGTTCACCAGCTCAGGGAGCGCGTTCGACAGCCCACCCGCGCCGACGTCGTGAATCGACAGAATGGGCGAGCCGGTGCCGAAGGCGCAGCAGCGATCGATGACCTCCTGACATCGCCGCTCCATCTCGGCGTTGTCCCGTTGCACCGAGGCGAAGTCGAGCGCCTCGCTGGACGACCCCGAGGCCACCGAAGACGCCGCGCCGCCACCGAGCCCGATCAACATCGCCGGCCCGCCGAGCACCACCAGGGCCGCGCCAGGCGTGATCTCGCCCTTCTTCACCAGGTCGGGGCGCACGTGGCCGAAGCCGCCCGCGACCATGATCGGCTTGTGGTACCCGCGCAGCTCGGTGCCCTCGGCCGTGCGGATCTCCTGCTCGAAGGTGCGGAAGGTGCCGCAGAGCGCCGGCCGGCCGAACTCGTTGTTGAAGGCCGCGCCGCCCAGCGGGCCTTCGATCATGATCTCGAGCGCGCTCGCGATGCGCGACGGCTTGCCGTGCTCGAGCTCCCACGGCCGCACCGCGTCGGGCAGC
>JBPOIJ010000178.1:0-4353 GCA_052034585.1 Myxococcota bacterium | reverse complement strand
ACAGGCTAGAAGAATCCAGACGATGACGCCAACCGCGAACATCTGGCCGCGCCGATTGAGAAACTGTTTTCTATTGCTCATGAAGATTTCCTTTTCGATAAAAAGCGGCGAAAATGGCTTGCCATATGGCCATTCCGCCGCAAGGTTGAATGAACGAAGCGGCCGCCTGTGCGACAACACGGGCGGCCGCTCGCGCTTTGGGGCTACTTCAATTCGCCATTGTTGCCAGCGATGGCCGCGCCGAGCAGGACCGTATGCCCGCATTCGTGAATGTAGGTTGCGGCCATCCCGCGACGGTCCGCCGGATTAGTCATCCGACGTTCCAGCGAGGGAAGCCACCCGCCGATTATGTCCGCCATCTCGTCGGACACTTCGGGATGACGTACCAGTTTCCCGAGCATCGCGCACAGATCATCAAAAACCTTGTCCAGGCTTTCGGGCTGATGACCGTACATATCCACGAAGGCGGCTGTAGCTTCATCGCAAGGCGTGATCGTTGATGAGAAATCGTTCGCTGTGATCATGGTGTTTCCTCCGAAATGAAGACCGGCGGGGCGCATCCCGCGCGGCGATGATGAAAGCCCGATGCGCCGGGCGTGTAAGTTAGAACGTGATCTGAAAAAGGTACTTTGCCGGATTGGCTTTGATGTCGCGGACCTCTGCCTTGACACAAGCCTTTGAGCAAAGGCCGCAGGCAATCGAGACCGTGTATTGGTCCAATATCTCGTAAGCCGTCTCGCCTTCAACGATGTCTCTGCCGCAACGGCAAGTCGTCTCTTCGTCCATCGAAACCTTGTAAGTGTGTACCGTCATCTCGAACCTCCGATGATTGATTGTCACGTGCGCGGGGCTTGCGTCGAATGCAATGTACCATAGACTTGTTGTATAGTGCAACAAATCTGTGGTACATTGCAAGAGCAAGAGCGGAATGACCCGAACTTGAATAATCTGCAACGAGGTGATGCAATATGGAACATGAGCAAAACGAAAGGATCGAAAATGACGGCAGGACAGTTTGCGTTGGCGATGGGAGTAGACAGGACAACCGTTATGCGATGGCTTCGCCTGGGGCTGGTACCGGGGGCGAAGAAAGAGACATCGCCTGCGGGGAGTTACTGGCAGATACCGCAAGCGGCGCTGAAGATGGAACGGCCATTGCCGGGCCGCAAGCGCCAACCAAAGGCGGAAGAGTGAAGGGGCGCAAGCGGGAGCGCAAGACGCGGCGTATGGGCTCAATCGTTGAGCGTTCGCCGGGCCGCTTTCTCATTCGCGTGTATGTTGGGCGTGACTCGACCGGCCGCAGACATGACCATTGCGAAACGATTCGAGGGACAGCCACGGCGGCGCGCGCTCGCCTTCAGGAAATCATCCGAAAGCATCAATCAGGCGAACCCCTTCGATTAGGGGCTGACACGTTCGATGCCTTCTTTTGCGAATGGCTTGACGCGAACCGGGCAACCCTGAAAGAAGCTTCAATCGCGAGCTATGAACGGGCCGCGCGGATCTATATCCGCCCGACGTTGGGAAGCGTAATGCTGACTCGGATTGATAGCGCGATGATTGAGAAGCTATTCCGAACGATGCGGGAGAAGGGGCTTTCAGGCTCAACGGTTTCCTATGTCAGCACTCTTCTAAAGGCCGTCTTTCGCACGGCGATCGAGCGGCGGAAGATTGCCCATAACCCCATGGCGAACGTGAAAAGCCAGTCCAAAGGAACGAAGGCGCGCGAAGCATCGGCGATGACGGCCGAACAGATCGGGCGCTTTCTCGACGCGGCGGAGGGGGGCCGCTTTGGGACGCTTTTCTTTCTGGGCTTTCATCTGGGAACCCGTCCGGGCGAAATGCTGGGGCTGAAGTGGGCAGACATTGACCAGGCCGCGCAAACCGTGACGATCCGCCGGACGATCACATGGCGACGCCCGCAGGACGCGAAAGCGGCGGGCTTGCCTCTCTGGTATCTGGACACGCCAAAGACGAAGCTATCCAGGCGAACGCTCCCGCTTTCGCCTGCCGTCATCGAACGATTGCAGGCGCATCGCCGCGCACAGCTTGAAGACCGGATGAAGGCGGGGCGGGCTTGGACAGAGAATGATTTCATCTTCGCCGATGAAGCCGGGGGGCCGTACTCGCAAGCCCGGCTTCGCGTGGTCTTCAAGGGCATTGCCAAGGCCGCCGGACTGCCGGAGGGATTCAACCCCTACAGTTGCAGACATTCAACCGCAACCCTGTTGATGGCCGCCGGAGTAAACCCGAAAATTGTCAGCGAAAGACTCGGACACTCGACGGTCAGCATAACCCTCGGGATTTACTCTCACGTTATGCCGGGAATGCAGGCCGCCGCATCCGTCGAACTCGAACGCATCATTGCCGCTAAAAAGGCGTGATTTTTGGCGTTGGCGTGCAACTGGTGAGCAAAAGGGACGGCGAGCAAGGGAACGCGAAAGGGCAAGGTATTGAAGAATGAAGACTTACGGAAGTAAAAATCAGGAAACGACGGTAAAGAGTGTCTTAAAGCTTCGCGTTCGTTTCCGTCCAGACGTGTCCGGCTCTGTCCCTAAAAATGCTGGGATTACGGGGCTGATTGTCTCGTCTAGTTCGGACGCGTCCGCCGCTGTCCTTGCAAGTTTCGCACAGTTTTCGCACACAAACCAATCCGCCCGCTTCCCATTGCCGCGCCTTCCTCCGGTCGCGGCTTCGCCTTTTAGGCTACCTGTCCAGCCGCAAAACGGGCCGCGCGGACCTCGACGGACGCGAACCGACGACCTCGAAAAAATTATCAATCGGAATCATGTACTCTCATTTTGCCGCAATGATGCGGCCCGAATTTAGGAGGGAGATTGATGATGGAGATAGACCTGATGACGCCCGACGAAATGGCCGCCGCAATCCGCCTGCCGCGACGACAGATATACGAGGCCGTATCGGCCGGACAGCTGCCGTGCATCCGCATCGGGCGGCGCTTGCGATTTTCGCGTGCGGCGATTGAGCAATGGATTGCGGCGCAGACGACGCAGGCGACCGGCGAGCAGGCCGGACGTATGGCAGATAACCGGGCCGCTGAGGCCCAATAACACGACGCCCCAGCGAGATTGACGGGCCCGCTGGGGCATCTAAAGGACAGTAACTATGGCAGATAGTAGCACAGTAAATAATATTTGCAACGTCGAAAACGAGATGCCGACGGCTGATGAATTATTCGGGCGGCAGGCCGCTGCGGCGACCGATGCGGACGATAGCATCGCGATGCAGACCGCCGAGCAAGAGGCCGCGCGCTTATTGGTGGCGGCGCTCATTGACGATCCGCCGCAGGCCGCGCCAAAGGCACCTAAGCCAGCCACGACAGACCCGGACGCCGTCGTCAAGCGGGCGCTGGCGGGCGTGATGACGGCACAAACTATCATCGACACTGAATATCCGCCACAGCAATGGGCGGTCCCGGACCTTGTCCCGCAGGGGACATCATTCATCGTCGGGCCGCCGAAGCTGGGGAAATCTATATTCGTGTTGGGGCTAGCCGTCGCCGTCGCGAGCGGCGGTAAGGCGCTAGGCACAATAGATTGCGCTCCGGGCTCTGTGCTCTATCTCGCACTGGAGGATGGCCCGCGCCGCATACAGACGCGCCTCAAGGCGATGACGCACGGCAGTATCAGTGACCGGCTAATGGTCGCGACCGACTGGCCGCGCCTCGACCAGGGCGGGCTCGAAGCGATAGACGCATGGATTACCAGCAGGCCGGACGCCCGCATGGTCATTGTGGACACGCTCAAGATGCTGCGCCCGATGCGACCAGGGGATAGTCAGTCTGTCTACAACACAGATTATGACGCCATCGCGCCGCTTACCCGGCTGGCATCTGAGCGTGTGGCGTTGATGATTGTGCACCACACGCGTAAGGCCATCGCTGATGACCCGCTCGCGAGCGTGAGCGGCTCATTCGGGCTGACGGGGGCCGCCGATGGCGTGCTAGTCCTGAGCCGGTCGCGGACGCGGGCGGATGCGACGCTATCTGTCATCGGTCGCGACCTGCCTGAGCGAGAGCTGGCGCTGAAATTTGACGGCGGGCTAGCGAGCTGGACGGAGATCGGGGACGCGGCAGCTGTGGCGATGTCGTCTGCCCGTCAGGCGATCATTGATTACTTGGCGCGGGAGCCACACGCCGTTCCGCCCGTCACCGTTTCGGCGGCCATCGGCCGAAACCGGGAGGCTGTCCGCAAGCTGATGGCTGAGATGGCCCAGTCCGGCCAAATCCGCAATTTTGGCGACGGCCGGTACCAGCTGCCGAACTGGGAGCCTGTTACCGAGGCCGAAACCGAGGGTAACAGGGGTAACCCTAACAAAACAAAGGGCAAAAAG
>JBPOIJ010000176.1:0-21465 GCA_052034585.1 Myxococcota bacterium | reverse complement strand
TCGGCTGCTGGTGGCGCAACGGCTGGTGGCTCGACTGCGGGCGGCTCGACTGCGGGCGGCTCGACGGGAGGTGGCTCGACGGGAGGTGGCTCGACTGCCGGCGGATCAACGGGAGGCGGCTCCACCGCGGGTGGCGCGGGCGGCGGGACGGCGAGCTACGCGCTGACGGTCTCCTTCATCGGAACGGGCGCCGGGAGCATCACCGGCTCGCCCGGCAGTCTCAGCTGCACCGGCAATCCCTGCACGGCGAACTACGCGAGCGGCACGGTCGTCACCCTCACTCCGGTCGCGAGCAGCACCTCCTCCTTCGTCGGCTGGAGCGGTGCCTGCGTCGGACAGGGCACCTGCGTCGTCACCATGTCGCAAGCGCGTACGGTCACCGCGAACTTCGGGCTCGTCACCCACACCCTCTCCTTCGCCAAGCTCGGTCAGGGCAACGGAACGGTGACCTCCACGCCTGCCGGCATCTCCTGCGGCGCAGGCTGCTTCACGGGCTCGATGTCGGTCACCCAGGGCCAGCAGGTCACCTTGACCGCAGTGCCGGACGCCAACTCGGAGTTCGGCGGCTGGTCCGGCGCGTGCGCGGGAACGACCGGAACGAGCTGCGTCCTCACCGTCACCGCCGCCGCGAGTGTGCAGGCCACCTTCGACCCAGCCCAGCGCCGCGTCACCGTCATGAAGACCGGCACCGGCTCGGGGCTCGTTCAGTCGATTCCCGTCGCCACCATCTCGTGCGACCCCACCTGCACCGGCACGTTCCAACACGGCGCCTTCGTCCAGCTCCTCGCGGGCAACGTCACTGGCTCTCACTTCGTCGGCTGGAGCGGGCCCTGTACTGGGAACCAGAACACCTGCGCGTTCACCATCACCGCCGACACGACCGTCACCGCTGACTTCGCCGTCGACCAGTACCCCATCACCGTCACGCGCATCGGCACCGGGAGCGGCACCGTCACCTCGTCGCCAGCCGGCATCTCGTGCGGCCCGACGTGCATGGCGAACTTCAACTTCCTCACCGACGTGACCCTCACCGCGACGCCAGCGACCGGCTCGTCCTTCGCTGGCTGGAGCGGCGTCTGCACCAGCACCCAGCCGACCTGCACCGTGTCGGCCACCCAGGCCCGCAGCGTCACCGCCGACTTCTCGCTCAACAGCTACGACCTCCAGCTCGGCACCACTGGCAACGGCAGCGTGACGCCGAGCCCGGTGGGAACGTCGTGCGGCATCAACTGCCATCGCTATCCCCACGGCACCGTCGTCACCGTCGCGGCGGCGGCGGCGACCGGCTCGTCCTTCGGCGCCTGGAGCGGCGACTGCACCGGCACCGGCGCGTGCTCGGTGACGATGACCTCGGCGAAGACGGTCGGCGCGAGCTTCACCATCAACCGCTACACCGTCACCCTCGTGCGCAGCGGCTCCGGGAGCGGAACGATCCAGTCGCTCCCCGGCGGCCTCGACTGCGGCAGCACCTGCTCGTTCCAGTTCACCCACGGCACCGCGCTCGGCCTCACCCAGACGCCCGACGACCCCGGAGTGGACTTCGACGGCTGGAGCGGCCCCTGCACCGGCACTGGCAGCTGCAGCTTCAACGTCACCGCGCCCGTCACCGTCACCGCGAGCTTCACCCGCAACCGGCACCCGCTCACCATCACCAAACCGAACGACGGCCATGGCACCGTCACCTCGAGCCCAGCCGGCGTGAGCTGCGGCGCGACCTGCACCGGCTACTTCCCCGTCGGCCAGGTGGTGACCCTCACCGCGGCGGCGAGCACTTCGCCGGAGCCGCAGAACTCCACCTTCACCGGCTGGGCGGGCCCCTGCAGCGGGACGGGCACCTGCGTGGTGACGATGAGCAGCGCGAGGACGGTGCCGGTCAACTTCAAGCTGAAGCCGAACTACGTCTTCGTCACCTCGACGAAACACGACGCGAACTTCGGAGGCCTCGCCGGTGCCGACACCTACTGTCAGGTCGCCGCCAACGCCGCGTTCCTCCCGGGCACCTTCAAGGCGTACCTTGGCACCGCGGCGACGTCTGGTTCGGACCGACTCGCGCCAGCGACGGGGTGGGTGCTGCCCAATGGGCGTCCGGTCGCGAACCTCCGGACCGACCTCACCGCGCGCATGTTCTACCCAGTTCGGATGACGGAGCTCGGCCTCGACCTCACGCTCCCCAGCATCGAGTACGCGTTCTTCGGCAGCCCGGCCAACGACTGTGGGGGCTTCACCAACACCAGCGGTCAGGTCTCCGTCTCCGCGACCGATGGCATCGGGCTCGGCTTCCATGCAGCGAATCGGTTGGACTGCTCGATTGCCCAGCGCGTCTACTGCTTCGGGGTCGACCGGCCCGCGAGCGTGTCCGCTCCGCCTCCACCGCCCGCCGTTCGGTACGCGTTCGTCACCACTGCGCAGTGGCTCCCGAGTGGAGGGCTGGCCGGAGCAGACGCGCGATGCCAGAGCGACGCGGCGGCGGCGAGCCTGCCTGGAACCTACAAGGCGCTCCTCGCGACGACGACGACTTCGGCTGGGTCGCGCTTCAGCATCGCCGGCCCACCCTGGGTGCGCGTGGACGGAGTGCCGCTCACCGGCAGCGCGAGCGCGTTGTTCACGACGAGCTATCTCGACTCCGCGCCGTTGCTCACCGCCACCGGAGCCGTGATGGACTCAGCCATCTGGCTCGGCGTTCCGGTCAACGGCTCGCTCGCTGCGACCGTCGGAACCGCCGCATCGACCTGCGGAGACTGGACGAACTCGGCAGGCACTGCCGAAATTGGGTACGACAATCGAACCCGCGCCGCGCAGTTCACGAACTTCGGCTCACCTCAGCCGTGCACGCAGCCGGACATTCGCCTGCTCTGTCTGCAGGAGTGAGCGGCTGATCAGCTCTTCGCAGGCGGGGCCGCTGGAGCAGCCGCCTCAGGCGCCTTCTTCTTGCGCTTGATGAGGAAGACCGCGCCGACGATGGCTCCCACGAGGGCGCCCGCGCCAGTGCCGCGCATCTGGTACGTCACCAGGGTGTTCGCGCCGAGCCGCGCCGTCTCCCCGCACAGGCACATCGCGGAAGCCGCGCCGGCCGTGTTGTCCCACGCGATGTAGTTGGGCCCGATGAGCGTCACCAACAAGATGCCCAACAGCGCGCCGGCCACGACGAAGTTCAACAGCGCTCGCAGAGAGACCATGGGGCGCCCCTTACTGAATTTCGGTTCGGTCCGCTGCAAGGCGGCGAAACAATCGCTCTCGAAGGTCGAGAGTGCCCACTGCCGTTTTCGATCTGGCCCCCCACTCGTGGAGCGCGCACAGTCCACTTCGCCTCGGGGTCGTCGGCGATCTGCCAGCAATCAGGGCGAATCGGGGTCGGAGTGCAGGATCAGCCCGGTGGCAGAGGCCGTGCAATTCGGTTCAGCATGCTTTCTCGAACCCTGCTCGCTGCTTCCGCCATCCTGACCCTCGCCGCCCCGGCCTGGGCGACTGGAGAACGCGTCTTGGTGACGGCTGCAGCCGAGCCCTTTCGCGAGACGATCTGCGTCTCGATGTCGTGCGTCTCCTCTGGAGGCCGCGACGCAGTGGTGAGCGCCCGCGCGGTGAAGGGCGGCGTCGAGGTGACGGTGAAGAGCGGCTCCGGCCAGGTGAAGCTGGTGCACGTGGCGCCGCTGACCGAGGACGGCGACCTGTCGAGCATCGACGTGGTTCGCGCGAGCAGCCTCGTCATCAAGGCCATCGAGACCGCCAAGCCCCTCACCCCGCCTGCCCCGAAGGTCGCGAAGACCCATTCGAAGGTCTCGCGGCTGCGAATGATCGCGCGCCGCTGATCTCCCGGTTTTCTCAGAAACTGCGAGGGGTTATGGCGCGGGGTCGAGGCAAACACCGCGAAATCACACGACGAGGGGTTCCATTCGAGGAAGGATCTCGTGTATTTGCGGCGCCCATGTACGACGACGTGCGGCTGGACACGAAGCTGTCGGAGCTGTCGCGGGAGCTGAACACGCGGCAATTGGGGGCAGGGTTCACGATCGTCGAGGCCTTCACGATGAAGGGCTTCGATGAGACCGGGAAGCCGGGCTTGTTCGCGCTCGTGCTGCTGGGGCTGAATCCTCCGCCGTCGCTGGAGACGCTGACGCTGGTGGGAACGCTGCTGCGCGCGCGCCTGAAGCAGATCGACACCTCGATGCCGCAATGGCCCATCGTGGTGCAGGGCGCTCCGGAGCTCATCGAGGGTCAGCCGGTCGTCGCCGGTGGCCGTGAGTACTTCGACCAGGTGAAGAGCGAGTTGATTGCGCGCAAGGAGCGCTACAAGGCGCTCGAGGCGCGTCGGGTCAGCCTCACCCAGATGCCCGCCGTGACCGATGCTCCGCCCTCCGCGAAGAAGGCCGCTGCGAAGCCGGCGCGTCCTGCCCGTCGCCGGGTGGCCGCGACGCGGTCGAGCAAGGGTGCTCGCGCCGCGCGTCGCTGATGCTCCTCAGCCTCGAGCAACGACGGGTTCCGTCAGCACTCGTGCGTTCGGGCCGCATGCGCCGACTTGTAAGCGTCGTCGGTGCACTCTCGGTTGCGACCTCCTGCGTGACGACTCCGCCAGCGCCGGCGGCTCAGCGCGACCTCGCTGCAGAGGTCTCCGAAGCAGAGCGCACCCGCGACGGTGCGCGCTTGAGGACGCTCTTGGCACAGACGCTCCCGCCCGACGTCGCCGCGGCTGGAGCCCTCGCGCTCTTCTGGACCGAGGGCGCGTCGTCGGCCAAGGCCTGGTTGACGGCGAGCTGCAACGACCCACGACTGCCCACGTCGGACTCCAAGCGGAAGAAGGCCTGCGCGCACCTCACCTTCGCTGCCGTCTCCGACGCGAACCATCTGAAGACGGGCGGACGAGGGCCTTTTCTCCCCGGCCAGAAGCTCTTCATCGCGATGGTGTCCATCAACGGGCTGCCGGCCGAGCCCTTCATCGTCGACACCGGCGCACCGATGTCGGTCATCTCGAAGCGATACGCCGAGCGGGTCGGGCTCCCCTTCAACACCGCCAGCATGCACCTCGCGGAAGACGCTGCGGGCACCAAGGTCGAGCTCTTCCCCACCGTGCTCGACTCGGTGACGTGGGGCGAGATCGTCGTCGAGCACGTGCCGGTGCAGGTCCTGCAACTCCCTGACAACTTCAAGGTCGGCGGCCTCATCGCTCCGCAGGACCTCTTGCGCGGCACCGCCTTCGAGATGGATGGCCCCAGCGCGAGCCTGCGGACCCTCGACGGCGCGGCGTTCGAGAGCTCCCTCGAGCGAGTCCCGCTCCTCTGGGATGAGGGGAATCTCTTCGTGATGACCGAGGCGGCTTCCCTCGCGTCGCTCCCGTACCTGCTCGACTCCGGCGCTGGCGGGAACGGCGTCTGCGACGAAGCGCTCGCGACGAGTGGGGCCTCGCTCGATGGTGGCTCAGGCGCAGCGAGCGGAACCGCCGGAGGGACCCAAGCCGTTCGCGTCGGGCTCAGCGCGCCGTTCCGCGTTGGCCGAGAAGCGCCCGCGCCGACCTCCTTGTTCACCGCCAGCTGCCCTCGACGCGACTCCGGCCTCCAGAAGTCCGGTTACGTCGGTGCGCCCTGGTTCTGGCAGCGTCGCGTCTTCTTCCCAGCCGACCGGAAGACGCTCTCGTTCTCCCACCCAGCTCCCTGAGCCAACGCCTCGGGAACGGGTGAGCCTGTGCGCACGAGGCTGCGCAGCGAGCCGTCGGAAAGACGGGCAGTGGCGCGAGTGTTCACGCCATCGCTATCGTCGCTGCCGCTCCCGCTCCAAGGACTCCATGAAGCCTGCTCCCAGCCCGAGACCGCCGCGCGCCAAGCGTGAGCGTCTCAGCCGTCGCTCGATGTTGTCGGTGATGTCCGCGGCCGTCTTCGCGCCCTCCGCGGTGCGCGCCGAACGCCGCCAGGAGCGCCGCGAGTCCTTCGACGTCACCCGAGTGGAGATCTTCCTCGAGAGCCTCGACCCCGCCCACGATGGCCTGCGGCTCGCCCAGCTCTCCGACCTCCACATCGGCTCCGGCGTGCCCGACGGGCGCATCATCTCGGCGGTGAACGCGCTCAACGACGAGAAGCCCGACCTCGCCGTCCTCACCGGAGACTTCGTCACCACCCGCTGGGACCCCTACGAGCGAGTGCCGCAGCTCCTCGAGCGCATCGAGCCGCAGACCTGGGCGGTGCTCGGCAACCACGACCACTGGAGCGACGCGGACGCGGTCTCCAAGGGCCTCGCCAAGGCCGACATTGGCGTCCTCCAGAACCAGCACACCGCGGTGCGGCTCAAGGGCGTCGACTTCTCCATCGTCGGCATCGACGACTCCACCACCCGCAACGACGACGTCGCCGAGGCCTTCAAGGGCACCCGCGCCAACACCTCCCGCCTGGTGCTCACCCACACCCCGAGCTGCGCGGTGAAGCTGCCCGCGTGGGAAGACGTGCTCTGCCTCTCCGGTCACACTCACGGCGGTCAGTGGGAAGTGCCGAAGCTCACCCAGGGGGTCTACGCGCGCGCCGGCCAGCCCTGGTACCGCGGCCACTACCACGTGCGCGGAAACCAGCTCTACGTGAACCGCGGCATCGGCTTCGGGCGCGGCACTCGGCTCCCGCGGATCAACTCCGAGCCAGAGCTCACCCTGATCACCCTGCGCCGCGCGGAGCCCAGCTGATCAGCTGACCTGACTCTCGACCCGCCCCTTGAGCGAGGCGGTCAGGTTGTCCACCACCGGTTGCTCCACGCCCAGGAGCGACCGGCCGATCATCACGATGGCCTTGATGTCTTCGGGGTCGAAGCCTCCGGAGGAGATGCCCGCCTGCTTGCACAGCGCGTTGGCGAAGCACACCACGTTCGCGAGGGAGCTGCGGTCGCCGGAGTCGAACTCTCCCGAGTCGCGGATGCAGCGGGTGATGGTGGGCGAGAGCCCCCACTTCTCCGCCAACGCGATGCCCACGGGCCGGTGCACCTTGGAGACGACCCACAGCCACTCCTGCGTGCCCACCCAGTGCCGTCCTCGCAGCTCGACGATCTGCCGCTCGGCCTCGAGCATCATCGAGGCGACGATGGGCTTGCCGACGTCGTGGAGCAGCCCGGCGAGGTGCGCTTCTTCCGAGTCGGTGCGCCCCATCAGCGCCGCCAGGTCTCGCGCGGCGATCGCCACCGCCACCGAGTGCTGCCAGGCCTGGGTGGTGACGCGGTTGAGCTCGGCGTTCTTGGTGACGAAGAGGCGCTCCGCCGCGGCCTCGATGAGCACCGCCTTCACTCGCTTCGCACCGAGCCGCGCGAGGGCCTCGCTCAGCGTGTTCATGCTCACCGCATAGCCCGCTGCCACCGACCGGGCCGCGCGCATCAACCTCGCCGCGAGCATCGGGTCGAGCTCGAGCTCGGGGATCAGCTGGCGAAACTCGAACTCACCCGCCCCGACGACCTTGAGGCACTTCGCGACCGCCGTGGGCAGCGGTGGCAACGGAATCGAGTTCTCCGAGACGCGGCGCTGGAGGATCTCTTCCATCGCCTTGGCGACGCGCGCGGTGACCGGGGAGACCTCTCCTGGAGCTGGCTCCGTCGACGGGACTGCAGTTGCTGCCACGGCGCACCTCGACTTCCACTCTCATCGCCCACCTTCACGCTTCACGCGGCCTTGGCCTGCCCAAGCTCGGCGAAGACCGGCACCTTGTTCGTCTCTTCGTACCCCCCGAGGAGCTTCTTCACCTCCGCGCTTCCAATCACCACCACCTTGAGGCCGACGTCCGAGGCGCGCTCGACGATGGCCGCCATCAGCCGCGGCAGCTTGTCCGGATGCACCGCGGCCTTGGAGAGATCGACCATCACGTCTTCGAAGCAGGCCGAGGCGATCTTCTCGAGCTCGGGCGGGACGAGCCCGTCGAGCCGACTGAAGTAGCGGTCGATGCGCTCGGGCTTGCCGGTGAAGGCCGACACCTTGAGCAGGTTGTCCTCGCGAGCGATGAGGTCTTGTTTGTCGAAGTACTGCAACATGAAGTCTTCGATCGTCTCGGGGCTGATGGGCTTGTAGAGCACGTCGGCGAAGCCGCGCCCCTTCACCTCGTCGACGAAGGCCTGCGGGTTGGCGGTCTTCAGCGCGAGGGCGACGAAGACGGCGTTCGGCTCGAGCACCCGCAGCTGACCGGCGAGCTGGCCGCTGTTCACGTCGGGCAGCTCGTAGTCGATGAGGATGACGCGACACACCCGCTCCCGGCAGGCCTGGAGCGCCGCCTGCGCGCTGGTGACCGAGTGCATGGTGACGTGCTGAGGCAGCAGGGAGCGCAGCCGCTTGCCCACGTTCTCCATGTCGTCGATGACCATGATGTCGGTGAACTGCTTGCCCTCGGTCGGCGGAGGACCCATCGCGGGCACGGGCGCGGGCGCCGCCACCACGGCAGGACCTCCGGCGGGCGCGGTCGCCTGCTGGGCGCCGAGCTTGAGCGACTTGCGCACCTTCTCGGCGAGCTCCTCGGGCTTGAAGGGCTTCAAGATGTAGTCGTCGATGCCCTGCCGCATCGCCTCGGCGATGATCGACCGCTTGCTCTCGGAGGTGAGCATCACCACCGGCGTGGTGTTCCCCTGCTCGCGCAGCTTGGCGAGCATCGTCGGCCCGTCCATCACTGGCATGGTGACGTCGAGGAGGATGAGGTCGACGCTGATCTCCTGCAGCTTGTCGAGCGCCTGCTGCCCGTCCTCGGCTTCCTCCACGTCACAGGCCAGCGTGGCGAGTTGTTTGGCGATGATGGTCCTCACCGCGCGGCTGTCGTCGACTGTCATCACCCGAGGCATGGTTTCCCCTCTTCACGTTGTCCATTCACGAGACGTGTCCCTCCGAAACCCACAACAACAGTCCGAGCTGATCAGCCGAGAGCAGCACCCGCTGCACCGGCTGAGATTCGGGTACGTCGGCCCCCGCGGCGATGCGAGGCAGCCCCAGCACCGCGTCGAGCCCCAAGGTGCTCTTCACCAGGCCGGCCGTCATGTTCGCCAGCTCGCGCAGCGAGTCGTCGCGCATCGTCTGGTCGACGTTCTCCGGCTTGCACGAGAAGAGCTTGGCCGACAGCCGGGTGCAGCTGCCTTGCTCCGAGGCGAGCCCCACCGTCATCGGTCGCGCGCCGTTGATCGGCAAGAGCGCCGTCGTCCACTGGCCATCGGTGGGGTGGGGAGTGGTCTCACAGGGCTTGAAGGAAACGCCGAAGAGCGTGCTGGTGACGTTCGAGACCAACCTCGCGAGGGTCTGGGGATCGGGGAGCGGTCTCATGTCTCCTGCGGTGGTGCAGCGGCGGTGCCAGCCCAGTGGCCGTCTCGCCCTGCCGATGGATCAGGAAGGAGACCGGGGTCGACCGGACGTCAGGGGTGACCGAGACCCCACTCGTGCGCGTCAGGCAACCGACGGTGGCAGGGGTCGACGAGGCTGCACGCGCCGAACGAGACGGGCCTGCTTGTTGCTTCGTCACCGCGCATGAGCGCAGACGCCGAGCTGCTACGGGACTTCTTGATCGAATGCCGTGAGATTCTGATCCAGCTGGATCGCGACTTCGTCGAGCTCGAGAAGAAGCCGACCGACGCGACGCTCCTCAGCGCCATCTTCCGCGGCGTGCACACCGTCAAGGGCACCTCGAGCTTCATTCCGCTGATGAAGCTGCAGGCGGTGGCGCACGCCGGTGAGAGCCTGCTCAGCGAGCTGCGCGACGGGGTGCTGAGCCTCACGCCCGAGCGCACCTCGGCGCTGCTGTCGATGGTCGACGCGATTCGGGAGATGACGGCCGAGGTGGAGGCCTCGGGGTCGGACGGCGAGAACCCCTACGCCGAGCTCGTCGCTCAGCTCCATCGGTTGGCCGACCCCGCTCCAGCTGCCGAGCCGGCGCCCACCGAAGCCGCCCCCGTCGCCGAAGCCCAGCCAGTCGCCGCGGCGCCGATGCCCAGCGCTCCGAGCCCCACCCCGCGCGCCCAGGTTCCCGCGCCGCCGAAGGCCGACGCTCCCAAGGTCGAGGCCCGCCCCTCGGCGCCCGAGCCGCGGCCGTCTGCTCCCGATTCCCACCCGAAGTCTCCCGATGGGAAGGAGGACGATCACCGCGCGAAGGGCGCCTCCGACAGCACCGTGCGCGTCGACGTGGGGCTGCTCGATCGGGTGATGAACCTCGTCGGTGAGCTCGTGCTGGCGCGCAACCAGCTGGTGCAGATCGCCGCCGCCACTCGCAACGCCGACTTCAGCGACGCCACCGTGCGGATCAACGCGCTCACCACCGAGCTGCACGAGAGCGTGATGAAGACGCGCATGCAGCCCATCGGCAACGTGTGGAACCGGTTCCCCCGCATCGTGCGCGACGTGGCGGTCTCGCTCGGCAAGTCGGTGGAGCTGGAGCTCGAGGGCGTCGAGACCGAGCTCGACCGCACCATCATCGAGGCCATCAAGGACCCGCTCACCCACGCGGTGCGAAACGCCATCGACCACGGCATCGAGCTGCCGGCGAAGCGCCGAGAGCGCGGGAAGCCGGAGCAAGGCCGGGTGAAGCTGCGCGCGTACCACGAGGGCGGGCACGTCAACGTCGAGATCAGCGACGACGGCGCCGGGCTGAACTTCGAGCGCATCAAGCAGAAGGCGCTCGCGCAGAACCTGGTGACGCCAGAGCGGATCGCGACGATGTCGGAGCGCGAGCTCAGCCAGCTCATCTTCCTGCCCGGCTTCACGACCGCCGAGGCGCTCACCAACATCTCGGGCCGTGGCGTCGGCATGGACGTGGTGAAGACGAACATCGAAGCGGTCGGCGGCACCGTCGACATCGTCAGCCACGCCGGCGAAGGCACCACCCTCATGGTGAAGCTGCCGCTGACGCTCGCCATCATTCCTGCGCTGTTGGTCGAGTCGAGCGGCGAGCGCCTGGCGATTCCGCAGCTGAACCTGCTCGAGCTGCTGCGCCTCGAGGGAGAGGCCGCCGACGGCATCGAGCGGATCCAAGGCGGCAACGTGTACCGGCTCCGAGGCACGCTCCTGCCGCTGGTGCACCTGCGCGACGTGCTGGGCCGGCCGCCGGCGAAGACGGTCGACGCGCTCAACATCGTGGTGCTCCAGGGCGGCACCCGGCGCTTCGGGCTCGTGGTGGACGAGGTGCACGACACCGAGGAAATCGTGGTGAAGCCGCTCGGGCGCGCGCTCAAGGGCATTCGGGAGTTCTCGGGCGCGACGATTCTGGGAGACGGGCGGGTGGCGCTCATTCTCGACGTGCTGGGGCTGGCGACGCGGGCGAGCCTCGCCTCCAACACCGAAGCCGAGTCCGCCGCGACGCAGAGCGCGAACGACGCCCGGGGTCAGTCCCAGGAAGAGACCTGGCTGTCGTTCCGGGTGGGCTCGAACCGGCGGTTGGCGGTGCCGCTGTCGGCGGTGGCGCGGCTCGAGGAGCTGCCGGTCAACGAGCTGGAGTTCGCCAACGGCGAGCAGGTCGTGCAGTACCGAGGGGAGATCATGCGGTTGGTCGACCTGCGTCAGACGTTCGGCAACGGCATGGGCGCGACCGACGAGAGCAGCCGGCTGCAGGTCATCGTGTTCTCCAATGGCCGGCGCAACATCGGCTTCATCGTCGATCAGATCCTCGACGTGATCCGCGGTGGCGGTGAGGCGGCGACCGAGCGCACCGACGGAGCGGTGTTCACCTCGGTGGTGCTGCAGGGGAAGGTGACCGACCTCCTCGACACCCGCACCATCATCACCCAGTTCGTTCCAGGCTTCTTCGAGGGGAGACAGGCGTGAGACAGCTCAGCGGCAACTCGGCGCGGCAGTTCTGCAGCTTCGTCGTCGACGGCCACCTCTTTGGAGTGCCCATCGGCGAGGTGCAGGAGGTCTTGCGTGCACAGCCGATGACGACGGTGCCGCGCGCGCCGCCGGTGGTGCGCGGGTTGATCCACCTCCGCGGGCAGATCGTCACCGCGCTCGACGTGCGGACGCGCCTGGGGCTGCCGGCGCGGCCGACCGAGAGCTCCATCAATCTCCTGGTGCGCGACTCCGAGGGCGCGGTGAGCCTGTTGGTCGACGAGATTGGCGACGTGCTCAACGTGCGCAGCGACGCCTTCGAGCCGGTGCCCGACGTGGTGCCGCGTCAGCTGAGGAACGTGGTGGCGGGCGTGTACAAGCTGGACAAGAAGCTGCTCCTCGTCGTCGACATTCCGCGGCTGACCTCCATCGAGAACGAAGAGAGCCAACCGCGGGAGTGACACGCCCTCTCGGCTCCGAACCGACCGAGCGCGGTGAACCCGTTCAGAACCAGGCGAGGGCGGCCGCCGAGAGCGTGTCTTGCCCGCGGAGCCCGCTGCCGAGCGACAACCAGTCATGCCGGTACTCGACCCGCAGCTCGGCCTTGTCGAGCGGCCGAAAGCCGGCGGTGACGGTCGCCTCGGTGAAGGCGCCTGGACCGAGCGGCGTGCGCACTCCGGCGGGGTCGGCGAAGTGCTCGGCGCGGGCGGCGAGGGTGAAGCCGGCCGGGAGCTCCCCGCGTGCGTAGAGGGCCGCGCCGTACCAGGTGGCGTCGTTCCCATCGGCCGCGGCGCCGTCCTCGTGACCGACGTCGACGTTGCCCGCGACCGCGAGGAACGAGGTGAGCTTCGCCGTCACGGTCGCGTCGCCGATGACTCGCAGCGCGGTCGAGGTGGGGCTCTCGACGCCCGCGTGCACGCTCGCCGACGCCGACAGCTGCTTCCCCGAGTACATCGCCGCCAGCACGAAGGTCTTGTGTGGGTTGACGTCGAGCACGACGTCGGTCCCCGTCACCACCGCCGCTTGCAGCTGCAGCCCCTCGCGCGGAAAGAGCGACACCCGCACGCCCGAGACCGAGTACGGCGTCGCGTAGCCGAAGAGGAACGAGCGTGAGTGGTTCCAGTCGTCCTTCGCTTCCACCACCTCGAGCCCCGCGCTCGCCATGAACTTGCCCACCTCGAGCTGCCCACCCCAGAACGGCAGCGACGCTCCGACGGACACCTGCTGCACGTGGCGAAAGGCGAGCTCGAGGGCCAGGTCGACGTCCCGTGGCACCGTCGTTCCGTTGAGCATCTCCACGCCGCCGCCCGCCACCAACTGCAGCCTCGCGGAGATTCGCCCGGCCACCCGCGCCTTCAGGTCTGCCTGGACGAACGAGATGGTGGGCTGATCAGCGCTGGCGTCGAACACCCTGAGCTCGGCGGCGCGCCGCGGCGTCTGGAACGAGTGCTGGAGGTAGGTGTCGGCGAGCCCGTTCACGCTCCCACACACCGTCGAGGTGCACTCGGCCTCCTCGGCGACCGCCGCGAACGCGAGGACAGCGCAGGAGAGGACCGTCGCGCGAAGGATCATGCACCGCTGGTCGAGCAACGCGCGTACCGGCGAGAACGGCCCAGACGTGCTGGTTTTCTGACGCGCTCCGACAGGTCAGGGGGGACTCGCGACCCAGGGCTGACCTCGACCCGACCGAGCGCTCCCCACGAGAAGTTGGTTGGTCTCGCGATTGCTCTGATCGGCCGCGGAGGCACACACATGAGTTTCGCGCAGTCGATCTCTGTTCGAACCAAGTTCATTCTGCTCGGCGTGCTGGTGGCCGGGAGCATCATCGTCCTCGCCTGGCTCAACGGCACCCTCACCGCCGAGACGAAGATCAACTCGAGCACCTACGGGGAGATCATCGCCTCGAAGGACTTGGTCGCCGACGCGCTGCCGCCGCCGCTGTTCCTCGTCAGCACGCGCGAGGTGATGCTCGAGCGCCTCAACCGCAACGACCAAGCCAGCGTGCGCGCCCTCGCCGAGGAGCAGGCGCGCTTCCAGAGGGACTTCGACGAACGCATCGCCTACTGGCAGAAGAACGCGGCGGATCCAGCGACCGTTCGTTTGATCGAGAACATCAAGCGGAGCGGCGACGAGCTGCGCCAGCGGCACGAGGCCGTCGAGATCGCGCTCACCAAGGGCGAGTTCGAAGCGGCGAAGGCGCTGGCGGTCGGCGAGGCGCTCCAGGCCTTCAACCGCCACAAGGAAGCCGTCGACGCGCTGACCGCCGCCGAGATTCCCAAGGGCAAGGACGTCGAGAAGAAGGTCGCTCAGCTGATGGAAGACACCTCGCGCAACCTGTGGATGCTGCGCATCGCCCTCATCCTCATCGTCTGCGCGCTGATGTTCTTCATCGCCCGTGGCGTCGTCGAGCCGCTCAGCCAGATGATGAAGGCCGCCCAGTCGCTCGCGGTCGGCGACGTGAAGGTCGACGTGGCGTATCGAGGGAAGGACGAGCTCGGCTCGCTCGCCGACTCCTTCCGCGCCCTCATCGCCTACTCGACGAAGCTGCAGGAAGCCGCCGATCGACTCGGTCGCGGCGACGCCACCGCGCAGCTCACCCCGGAGTCCGAGCACGACGAGCTGTCGAAGTCGATGCAGCGCGCCACCACCGCCCTCAAACGCCTGCTCGACGAGAGCGATCGCGTGCTGGCGGCGGCGAACGCCGGCGATCTCTCGGTCGAGGTGGAGTCGAAGGGCCTCGAGGGTGGCTATCGCACCATGCTCGAGGGGCTCGGCCAGTTCGCCGCCTCGGTGCGCCAACCCATGCAGATCCTCAACGGCGCGCTCACCGCCGTCGCCAAGGGCGATCTCACCGCGCGCATGAACGGCGAGTTCCGCGGCGAGTTCGTGCGCATGCAGACCTCGTTCAACGCCGCCCTCGAGTCGCTCTCCACCAGCTTCGCCGAGGTGTCGATGTCGGCCGATCAGGTCGCCAGCGCGGCTGATCAGATCGCCGCCTCGAGCCAGTCGGTCGCCCAGGGCGCCAGCCAGCAGGCCCGCAGCCTCGAGGAGACCAGCTCGAGCGTCGAGGAGATGGCCTCGATGACGAAGCAGAACGCGCAGAGCGCCAGCGACGCCCAGTCGAACTCGGGCAAGGCGCGCGAGGCCTCCGACGACGGCGCCACCGCGGTGCGCCGCATGACCGACGCGATGGCGAAGATCAGCGACGCGGCGAAGGGCACCGCCGCCATCATTCGCGACATCAACGAGATCGCCTTTCAGACGAACCTCCTCGCCCTCAACGCCGCCGTCGAGGCAGCGCGCGCGGGCGAGGCGGGCAGGGGCTTCGCCGTCGTCGCCGAAGAGGTGCGCAGCCTCGCGCTCCGCAGCAAGGAAGCGGCGCACAAGACCGAGGTCCTCATCCAGGAGTCGGTCACCCTCGCCAACGAAGGCGGCCAGGTCGCCACGCAGGTCTCCGAGAACCTGGGCTCCATCGTGAGCTCGGTCGCCGAGGTGTCGAAGCTCGTGTCCACCATCGCCTCCGCGTCTGCCGAGCAGGCCCGCGGCATCGAGCAGGTGAACCGCGCCGTCGCCCAGATGGACCAGGTGACCCAGCAGAACGCCGCCAACGCCGAAGAGTCGTCGTCGGCCGCGCAGGAGCTCTCCTCGCAAGCGCAGCGCCTCACCAGCCTCGTGCAGAAGTTCAAAGTGTCGCGCAGCGCGCAGGCCCCGGTCGCGAAGCCGGCGAAGGCCCAGAAGGACGCGAGCAAGGCCCCTGCAGCCGGCCCGGCGCCTCAAGCCTCGCCCGCTGGGTTCATTCCGCTCGATGACGACCCGGTGTTCCGCGAGTTCTGAGGAGCGCCATGGAGCCGGCCCTCTTCGAGAAGTTCCGCAAGCTCGTCTACGACCATGCCGGCATCGAGCTGCAGGCGGGCAAGGAGGTGCTCGTCTCGGCGCGCATCTCGGGACGCCTCCGGGCCCTCGGCATCACCCAGGAGGCCGAGTATCTCGAGCTGCTCTCGACCGACCCTGGCTGCGAGGAGATGACGAACTTCCTCGACGTCATCTCGACCAACTTCACCCACTTCTTCCGCGAGCCTGGGCACTTCGAGCTGCTCGCCGAGGAGTGCGCCAGCGCGGTGGCCGCTGGCCAGCCCGAGTTTCGGGTGTGGTGCGCGGCCTCGTCGTCGGGTGAGGAGCCCTACTCGCTGGCGATGGTGCTCGAAGACCGGCTCGCTCACCACCACGTCGACTGGCGTCTGCTCGCCACCGACATCTCGACGCGGGTGCTCGCTGCGGCGCAGAAGGGCGTCTACTCCGCCGAGGCCGTCAAGCCGGTGCCCGAGCCGCTGCGCTCCCGGTTCCTCCAGGAGAGCGGCACCTCTGCCCAGGTCGTCGAGTCGCTCCGCGAGAAGGTGAAGTTCGCCCGCCTCAACCTCGCCCGGCCCCCGTACCCGATGCGCGGGCCCTTCGACGTCGTCTTCTGCCGAAACGTGATGATCTACTTCGACACCAAGGTGCGGCAGGGGCTGGTGACGCAGGTGGAGCGGCTGCTCCGGCCCGGCGGCTTGCTCGTCGTCGGCCACACCGAGACCCTCCACGCGGTCTCCACCGGTCTCGAGACGGTGAGCCCGTCGGTCTACCGAAAACCGAGGACCCGATGAGCGCTGCTGAGAAGCTCCCGGCCGCGGAGTGGATGAAGAACCAGGTGGTGGTGCCCATCGGCGCCTTCGCGGTGTCGGCCGACCCTTCGGCGGTGCTCGTCACCTACGCGCTCGGCTCCTGCGTGGCGGTGATTGCCCACGACCCGGTGCGCCGCATCGCGGGCCTGCTCCACTTCATGTTGCCCTCGTCTTCCATCTCGCCCGAGCGGGCCAAGAGCGAGCCCGCCGTCTTCGCCGACACCGGAGTGCCGCTGCTGTTCGAGAAGCTCTATGCCCTGGGCACCACCAAGCGCGACCTCGTCGTGCGCCTCTGCGGCGGCGCCAACCTGATGGACGCGAGCGGCTCGCAGATTGCGCAGCGCAACGTGATGACGGTGAGGAAGATGTTCTGGAAGGTCGGGGTGCTGACCGCAGCCGAGGACGTCGGCGGCGCCCTGTCTCGCACGGTTCGAATTCACGTCGCTGATGGCCGAACCATCATCAGCTCGAACGGTCAGGAGCGTCAGCTGTGAGGAGGGTGAGATGAGCGTACGAGTGCTGGTGGTCGACGACTCGCCGGTGATGCGCAAGATGCTCAAGCGCACCATCGAGCTGAGCAAGCTCGCGGCGAGCGAGATCCTCGAGGCCGAGAACGGGGTGAAGGCGCTCGAGCTGCTCGAGGTGCAGTGGGTCGACCTGGTGCTGACCGACCTCCACATGCCGCAGATGACCGGCGAGGAGCTGCTGCGCCACATGTCGCAGCACGACCTCCTGAAGGACGTGCCGGTCATCGTGGTGACGAGCGACCAGGCCGACGATGCCCGAAGCCGAGTGGGCGCGCTGGGGTGCAGCGCGTTCTTGAAGAAGCCATTCCGTCCCGAGCAGCTCAGTGAGCTCGCCGAGAAGGTGCTGGGACGCATGCCGGAGGTGCGCCGTGACGCCGTCTGAGACGAACGAAGGGCTCCTGGAGCAGGTCCTCAAGGAGACCGCCGAACAAGCGGCCTTCCTCTTCCTCGATGGCGAGGGGAGCGCCGCGAACTCCGACGTCGAGCTCGTGCACGCCACCATCACCCTCTCGCCCGCCGGCGCGTCGGAGCAGCTCGTCTTGCGCATGACCGAGGTGATGGCGCGGGAGATCGCCGCCAACATGCTCGGCTCGGACAAGGACGACCCCGAGGTCGTCTCGTCGGCGAACAGCGCGGTCGGTGAGCTGCTCAACATCATCGCCGGGGCCTTCGCCGTCGCCCGCTTCGGCAAGGGCACCCATTGCGACATCGGCATTCCGGTGGTGGCGGCGGGGCGCGGGCCGGAAGGGAAGGGTGTGACGCTCTGGTCCGACGGCTCGCCCATCGAGCTGCTGAGGGCGTCATGAGCCGCAAGGTGCGAGTCCTCGTCGTCGACGACTCGGCCCTCGTGCGCAAGGCCCTCACCCGGGCGCTCACCTGCGACGACATCGAGGTCGTCGGGCAGGCCGGTGACGCGTGGGCCGCGAGAGATCAGCTCATGCGCTGCAACCCCGACGTCGTCACCCTCGACGTCGAGATGCCGCGGATGGACGGCGTCACCTTCCTCCGCAAGATCATGCACTACCGGCCGATGCCGGTGATCATCATCTCGACCCTCACCGGCGCGCGAACGGCAGTCACCCTCGAGGCGCTCGCCGCGGGGGCCTTCGACGCCATCGAGAAGCCCTCGAGCCCGGAGTCGCTCGCCGCGCTCCCCACCAAGCTGCGGGAGGTGGTGCGCGCCGCCGCCGAGAGCCGAGTGAAGCCCGCGCCGGGCACCGCGACCGGGCACTCGCACGACGCGCACCTGAAGGACGACGCGCCGCGACCCGAGCTCATCGCCATCGGGGCCTCGACCGGCGGGACGGTGGCCTTCGAGCGAATCGTGCTGGCGGTGCAGGGCGGCGAGTCGATGCCGCCGATGGTGGTCTGCCAGCACATGCCGAGCGGCTTCACCAAGGCCTACGCCGAGCGGCTCGACAAGCTGAGCTCGCTGGCGGTGCGGGAAGCGGTCGACGGAGAGCCGTTGCGTCCAGGCTCGGTGTTGATTGCTCCAGGAGGCAAGCACCTTCGGGTGGTGCGTGGCCGCGAAGGCCTGGCGGCGCAGGTGAGTGAGGGGCCGCTGGTGAATGGGCACGCGCCGTCGGTCGACGTGCTCTTCGGGTCGATCGCCGAGGTGGTGGGCCCGAGGGTCTTCGCAGCGCTCCTCACCGGCATGGGCCGCGATGGCGCGCAGGGGTTGCTCCAGATTCGTTCGCGCGGGGGCATGACGGTCGCGCAGGACGAGGCCTCCTGCGTCGTCTACGGCATGCCCAAGGCGGCGGTCGAGCTCAACGCCGCGGTGACGGTGTGGCCGATCGATCGCATCGGCTCGCGGGTGCGCATGTTCGGTGAGCGGCGCGCGCTGGCGAAGGCCTGAGGCGGCGGAGAGGGGCTCAGTCCTTCGACTGCAGGCAGAGCTTCTGGGGCGCGTTCAGGTTGCGGGGGCGGTAGCAGCTCCACTCGAAGCCCTTGCGCGGGCAGTCCCAGTCGTCGCCGCACATCTTGGTGCAGAAGCCGAGCTCGCCGGAGCCGACGTAGCAGGTGTTCGACTGGCACTCGGCGTTCTTGCGGCAGGTCGCGCCGAACTCGAACTTGTCACTGCCGCCGCCGCCGGGAGCGCTGGCCTTCTTCTTGGGCTGCGCCTCTTCCTCTTCGTCGATCTCCTTGCCGTTCACCTTCTCGGAGTGGCTGCTCTTCGACCATTCCTTCGACGACGACTGGGTCGACGACTCGACGTTGGCCTTGGCGGCGCCGGCGAAGAGACCGCCGATGCCCTGGGCGATGGCGCCGAGCACCGGCGGCGGGCCGGCCTCTTCCTTCGCGGCGAGCGCGTCGTCGAGCGACTTGGAGGCGCCTTCGAGGGCCTTGGTGAGCCGCTTGCCGCTCGAGCCGGAGCAGGCGTCTTGCGCGGTGTCGGCGGCCTTGTCGGCGGCGCGCTGGGCAGACTTGATGGTCGAGTCGCTCGGGTCCTTCTTGGCGGCGCGAATGGCGTCGTCGAGCGAGTCGAGCTTGGGCGAGAGCTTCTTCTTGCAGGCAGCCGGTGCGTCGTTGGCTTCCTCGAGCGCGTCCTTCACGTCGTCGAAGGCGCGGGTGACGAGCTCGGCGCGGTTGGCTGCGAAGGCGGGGAGGGCGAAGAGGACGACGAGACACGACGAGCGAAGCATGGGTGGTTCTCCTTGGGGTGAAGAGGGTGAAGAGGGAACGAAGGCGGCCTCAGCGGTCGCGGCAGTCGAGGTCTTCGAGGTTGTTGGCCTTGAAGAAGACGCGCTCCTCGCCGCCGTCGAGGCGAATGCGCGCCCAGTACACGGAGCGGCCGTCGTCGGTCTGCGCGCAGAAGTCGTAGAGCCCGGAGCCGGCCTCGAGGGAGAGCTGCTCGCCGCCGCGGGTCTTGCGACGGCCTCCGAACTCGACCCAGTCGCCGCCCGGCTCACGCCAGTAGTAGCGGGTGACGGTGACGCGGGTGGTGCGGTTCTCGAAGGTGACGGTGCTGTCGAAGCGCTGGCGGCTGTCGCGGGTGTCGCGGCGGTCGCGTCGGTCACGGCGGTCTTCCCGCTCGTCATCGTCATCTCGTGCCGCGCGTCGCTTGGTCGGCTTGCGGCCCGCCGAGGCCATGCAGTCGGCCTTCTGGTCGGAGTACGGAATGGAGCGGCAGGCCTCGAGCTCGCCGTCGTCGTAGGTCTTGTCGACGATGCCAGCCATGCAGCGCACGACCTGGTCGGAGTAGGGAATGGTGCCGCAGACCTGGGCAGCCTCGGCCTGCACGTCGTGGCCCGAGATGGCGCGCACGCATTCCACTTTCTGGTCTGAATACGGAATCTTGGTGCACACCTGACCAGCGTTCTGGGCGGCGGCGGGGACGGCGATGGAGAGCAGGAGGAGGGTGGTTCTCATGTCGGCCGCAGACGGTCGAGACGCGGCGAGGTCTCACGCGCAGAGGCTCGGGTTTCGCTTTCGGTGACGGTTGGGGCGAGCGCGACGTGGAGCCCTCGGATTCGTGTGCGGAACTTTTCGGCGCGCTGAGAGTTCAAGGCGGCATGCTCGCGAAGCTGGTGCAAGGGACGACGGTGGCGTTGCTTGCGGTGCTGGGCGCTCAGCTCGCGATGCGGTGCCTCGGGGTCGAGGGCTGGTTCCTGCCTTCCCTCTCGGTGACGGTGGGAGTCCCTTCGTTCCTCGCGGCGCTCGTCTGTTTTCCCGTCGGGCCCAAGACGCTCTCGAGTCCATGGCGGCTGGGAGGGCGCGCCCTGCTCTTCACCGCGATGGTCGGACTGGTGAATCGTCTGCTGGTGTTTCGGGTGTTCGACGCCGGCTCGCTGAACGGCCTTCCCCGCTCGCTCGCGCGCGTCGTGCCCACGCACCTCGATGGCAACCTCACCCTCGTGCTCGCCTCGCTCGTCGTCGCCTTCGTCTTTGCGGCCGCGGCCCAGCCGCTCATGGTGTCGGTCGCCCGGCAGCGGTGACGAGACCGAAGTCGCGGCGCTCCGTTCTCACTTTTCCGCCGGCGGCGCGGGTCAGAGCTCGATGTAACGCTTTGAGATTGTTCTGTTTTGAGCGGTATGGAGAAGTGGGAGGGGACTTGCAGGCGTTTGCGGCCGATGACTAGAAGCAGCCAGTCGTTTCACTTTTTCGAGGGGTAACTCCATGCGTATTGGTGGTGGTGGTCCTCGACGGCCCCTGACTCCGTCGAGCCCGAAGACGACCCAGAAGCCCAAGACGAAGACGCCTGCGAAGCCGAAGGCGCCCGCGAAGCCGAAGACCAAGACGCCTGCGAAGCCGAAGTCGGAGCCGAAGCCGAAGCTCCCGCCCGGAGTCATCGCGGAGATCGGCCGTCCCTCGAAGCCGCCGCGACACGAGCTGATCCCCGAGATTGGCCGTCCGCCGAGGCCGCCGCCGGAGATGATTCCGGAGATCGGTCGCCCGCCGAAGCCGCCGCGTCACGAGCTGATCCCCGAGATTGGCCGTCCGCCGAAGCCGCCGCCGGAGATGATCCCGGAGATCGGTCGCCCGCCGAAGCCGCCGCGTCACGAGCTGATCCCCGAGATTGGCCGTCCGCCGAAGCCACCGC